>JANLSK010000001.1:0-21833 GCA_031362415.1 Actinomycetes bacterium
CGCGACGGAGCTGCCCCGCGCCGCAGCCTCGCGCTCGAGGCGTTCACGCTGGTCACGACCAATGAGGACCTGGAGGCGCTCCGTGAACATGCTCATACTGTAGCATGTTCACAGGCGGGTCGACGAGAGAGCCGCCGCCACGCAGGCTCAGGCCATCGACGGGGTGACCGTGTCGCGACCCGAGCGCATCAGCGTGCCGGGGAGGCTCCCGGTGAGGGCGCCGTCGGCCACGACCGTAACCCCGTTGACGATCACCCGGTCGATGCCCGTGGGTTCGGCATAGAGGCGACCGGCGCCGGCCGGGAGATCGTGGCGGGTCTCGATTTCACCGCAGGCCACCGTGGCCTCGTCGAAGATCACGAGATCGGCCCACCCGCCGACCTCGATCCGTCCCCGGTCGCGCAACCCGTAGAGCCGAGCGGGCACGTCGGTCATGAGGTGGACGGCCTCCTCGAGCGACAGCGCACCGTGGCGCCGCACGGCATGCTCGATCACGTACACCGGGTAGTCGAAGTAGGCGGTGAAGTCGAGGTGGGCTCCGGCATCCGAGCCGCCGATGAGAGCCCGGCCATCACGCCATGCCGCGACGCCAGCGTCCCAATCGGCTCGGCTCGGCTCGCTCGGCGGCCGGGTGAACATGGTCTGCAAGCCATCGGCGCAGACCACGTCGAGGAGCGCGTCGAACGGCAACTTCGCCTCGTCGACGGCGATGTCGGAGACCAGGTGGCCGCGATATCGGGTCGTCTCGTTCGTGAAGGTCTCACAGATCACCCGGTTGCCCCACTCGGCGATCTCGGCCAGCCCGCCCACGGCTTCGGCCGCGCCCCGGGCGAGGCGGGCCCGAACCTCGGGATCGGCCAGCGCCCCGAGCCGCTCGGCGACGGGCAGCGAGAGGACCGGGCCCCAGCCGGGCAAAGCGTCGAGCACGAAGCCGGTGAGGAACGAGAACCGCGCCCGCGATGGGATGGGCATGTGCAGCACCACGATCTTGGCCCCGTGGGCCCGGGCGTGGGTGCCGGCGGCGAGCACCCGTGCCGTCTCGTCGCGATTGCCGTCGGTGATCCGGATGATGTTCCAGTTGAGCGGACGGGCCGCCGCCGCCGACATCGACGTCATGACCTCGAGCTGCGCGTCGTCGAAGCGATCGGCCCGCTCCGGGATGAACTCGAGCGACGTGCCGGCGAACTCGCCACACACCGCCGCCAGCGCCACGAGCTCGTCGCGGTCGGCTCGGCGAGAGGGCACGCGGTCGCCGTTGGCATCGAAGTGCGCCGGTCCCCACGACGACGAGAAACCCAGCGCCCCGGCAGCGAGACCGTTGCGCAGCATGGCGATCATGGCTGCTTGCTCCGCTGGAGTCGCCTCCCGCTCCACCGAGGCCGAACCCATGGCGACCCGGCGCAGCGCGCTGTGGCCGACCATGAAGCCGGCGTTGATCGCCAGACGGCCGTCGATCCGGTCGAGGTACTCGGCGGTCGTCGACCAGTCGGCTGGCACACCGGCTTGGAGCGCGGCCAGCGGCATGCCTTCGACCACGGCGAGCATCCGCACGAGGTAGTCGGTGGCTCCGGTGGTGGTCGGGGCGAGGGTGAAGCCGCAGTTGCCAGAGAGGGTCGACGTGACGCCGTGCAGCGACGACGGGGTGAGCGCCGGATCCCAGAACACCTGGGCGTCGAGATGCGAGTGCACGTCGACGAAGCCCGGGGCGACGATGCGGTCGTGGACGTCGATCACGTCCAGGGCCGATGTGGCGTCGACGACCCCCACGGCGGCGATGCGGCCGGCGACGATCCCGATGTCGGCCCGGCGACGACTCCCGCCGGTGCCATCGACGATCATTCCCCCTCGGACGACGACGTCGAACATCGTGCTCCTCCCCGGTCGACTCCTGGGCGAGCGTACCGATCCCGGCGGCTCACGCTTCGGGTGGCTGGCTGCGTGGCGTTCATCGACGCCCCACCAATACAGTGCCGTCGAATCTCGACACCTGGGAGCGATGGTGAGCAACTCGATATGTGACGGGCTGACCGTCATCGAGATGGGCGCAGGAAGCGCGCCGGCTTCGATGGCGGGGATGGTGCTCGCCGACCTCGGCGCCCGGGTCATCAAGATCGAGGCGCCCGGAGGCGATCGCCTGCGCACGCTGTCGCCGTCGGGGTTCCTGGTCTGGAACCGGGGCAAGGAGAGCGTCGTCGCCGACCTCCGCACCGAGACCGGGCGCCAGCGGGTCCGTGAGCTCGCCGCCGGAGCCGACGTCATCATCGAGGGTTTCAGCCCCGGCGTCGCCGACGGCTGGGGCGTGGGCTCCGATGCCCTTCGCGGCGCCGACCCTTCGCTCGTGTACTGCGCGTTCAGCGGGTTCGGGCCCACGGGCGAATACAGCACCATCAAGGGCTACGAGGCTCTGGTGGCCGCCAAGGCCGGTGTGTTCGCCCGCGGATCGTACGCACCCCGCAACGGGCCCATCTACTTCCCGCAGCTCTCGGGTAGCTACGGCGCGGCGATGATGGCCCTCGCCGGGATCGCCGGCGCCCTTGTCGTTCGTGACCAGACGGGACAAGGTCAACGCATTGACGCCACGCTCGTCCAGGGTCTCGACCCGCTCGACTATTTCTCGTTGATGATCACGCAGATGATGCGCCGGGCAGGCGATCGCGGCGTCGCCGACACCAAGTCGGGCGTGATGGCCTTCACCCGCTACGGCTTGCTGGTGGGCACGCGCGATGGCCGGTTCATCCAGACCTCGACGGTGCTGCCCCATCAGGCCCAGGCCCTCACCCGGGTCGCCGGTCTCGGTGAGCTCCTCGACCTCCCGCAGAACAAGAACCTCCCGATGTTCGACTCCCCCGACGACGCCCAGGTTTGGGAAGACCACATGTGGGAAGCGTTCCGCACCAGGACCCTCGCCGAATGGCTGCCACTGCTGCTCGCCGACGCCGACATCCCGTTCGAGGTCGCGGCCACCAGCGAGGAGGGCCTCGACCATCCGCAGATCGTCCACAACGGCAACTGCATCACCGTCGATGACCCCGTCCACGGCCCGGTCCGCCAGGTGGGTCCGCTCGCCGGTTTCCGCGGCGCTCCAGCGGTCATCACGGGTTCGGCGCCCGCGCTCGACGCCCACGGCGCGCTCCCGCCGCCGCGCGCCACGGTCGCCCGAAGCGCCACGACGGGCGCCCCGGCTCAGGCCGTCGCCGGCGACAACGCCGGTGGTCCCTTGACCGGCGTGACGATCGTGGAGTTCGGGTACTTCTACGCCATGCCCTTCGGGGTCTCGATGGCTGCCGATCTCGGCGCTCGCGTCATCAAGCTCGAGGACCGCGTCGGCGATCCGATGCGGCGCTCGTTCGGGCCCGAGGTGGGGTCGGTCAAGACCACGAGCGGCAAGGAGAGCCTCTCCCTCGACCTCGCCAGCGCAGCCGGTCGGAAGATCGCCCACGAGCTGCTGGCGAAGGCCGACGTCTTCGTGCTCGGGTTCCGATCGGGCGTGGCCGAGCGTCTGGGCATCGACTACGACACGGTGTCTCGGCTCAACCCGCGCATCGTCTACGTGCATGCGGCCGGCTACGGCGTCGACGGTCCGTACGCTCACCGGGCCCTGTACGCCCAGGCTGCGCAGGCAGTCGGTGGGAGCTTCGGCCGCCAGGTCGGCCACTGGATCAACCCCGAGCTCAACGTCGACATGAGCGTCTCCGAGCTCCAAGCCGTGATCGCAGCTCGTCTGGCCCACATCGTCGACGGCGATTCCAATGCAGCCCTGGCCGTGCTCCCCACGATCTGCCTGGCGGTGTTGCACCAGCGTCGGACGGGGCAGGGCCAGTTCGTAGCTGCGAGCATGATCGGTGGGAACGCGCTGGCGTACTCCGACGACTTCTGCACCTACGCCAACAAGGAGCCCGTCCCCATCTGCGACTCCGAGAACATGGGGACCAGCGCGCTGAGCCGTCTCTACGAGGCGTCCGAGGGGTGGGTATGTCTTGTCGTGCCCACCGATGCCGAGTGGACGCGATTCGCCGAGGCGGCGAAGCGCCAGTCGTGGCAGAGCGATCCGAGGTTCACCACCCTCGAAGCGCGGAGCGCCAACGAGGGCCAGCTGATCGACGAGCTGACGGCGCTGTTCGCCGAGCGTCCGGCAACCGAATGGGAGTCGCTCCTGGTCGCCGTCGACGTCGGGTGCGTGGCGGTACGGGAGGACTCGCAGTCGGCCTTCACGCTCGACGACCCGGTGCTGCGCACAACCGGGCGTTCGCTGGAGGTCGGCCATCCTCTCTTCGGGACGGTGGTGCGCAGCGGCGTGCCCGTCGACCTGAGCCTCACCCCGGGCCGGGCTCGCCCGGGATGTGTGCGCGGCGAGCACAACCTGGCCGTGCTCCAGGAGCTGGGATACTCCGCCGCCGCGATCGCCGATCTCGAGGCCAGCGGCGTGATCTTCGGTCCCGACCCGCTTCCGGCCCCGTCGCACTGAGCTACGCGATGCCCGGAGCTCACCGGGCCGTTCCGGCAACGACGTTCACCATTTGAGACAGAAGGAGTGTTCATGACACAAGAGAAGGCAACGGGCCGCTTTGCCGGCAAGGTCGCGGTCATCACCGGTGCGGGCTCGGGCCTCGGGCGCGTCTGCGCCCGTTGGTGGGCTGAGGAAGGTGCGTCGATCGTCGTCACTGACGTGGTCGACAAGCGGGCCCACGACGTCGCCCAGGCGATCATCGACACGGGCGGCAACGCCCTGGCGATGAAGGCCGACGTGACGATCGAGGCCGAGGTGGAGGCCGCGGTGCGAGCCGCCGTCGACACGTATGGCCGTCTCGACATCATGTTCGCCAACGCCGGCGTGCCCGTCGAGGGCTTCGGCACGATCCCCTTCGACGAGCTCACCGAGGCCCAGTTCAACGCGGTCAACGACGTCGTCTACAAGGGCGTGTTCTTCAGTGGCAAGCACGCGGCCAGGGTGATGAAGCCCCAGGGATTCGGCAACATCGTCGTCACCACATCGGCCGGCGGGCTCAACGCCTACCCGGGTTTCGGCCCGTACTGCTCGGCCAAGGCCGGGGCGATCGCACTGGTGAAGTCGATGGCGTTCGACCTCGGTCGCTGGGGCATCAGGGTCAACGGCCTCGCCCCCGTCCACGGCATGGCCGTCAACTTCGCGCTCCCCTCCGACGCCGAGGTGAACGGGATGTCGTACGAGGAAGCCGCCCTGGCCGAGAGCGGCCAGGCGTGGGACGCCCGCACGATGTTCCCCGGACCGCTCAAGCTCAACCGGCCTCCCCGCCTGCGCGACAACGCCGGCGTGGCCACGTTCCTCGCCTCCGACGACTCCGAGTACATGTCGGGCGTGGTCATCCCGTCGTGCGACGGCGGGAACTTCGCCCGCACGTCCATCCCCTTCCCCGACGACTGGTCCCTCGAAGACCAGGCGTGACCGCACGGGGTGCCTCGACCGCGCCGACTCCGGCGCGCTTTCACTCTCACTCCCAGCCCCCGGCTGAACGGGTCCCATCGAGCGTTTGACGGGTGAACCGTCCGGGTGAAGGATGCCGCGCGCTGCTCCGACAGAACGGCCTTCCGGCCTGGAGGTGTCTCGTGCAAGTGCCCGCGTCCTTCGCGTACGAGCGAGCCGAGAGCGTCGAGCACGCGCTCTCGCTCCTCGAGCGCCACGGTCCCGAGAGCCGTGTCATCGCCGGTGGCCACAGCCTTCTGCCGATGATGAAGCTCCGCTTGACCCGGCCCGAGGTCCTCATCGACGTCAACGACGTGACCGGACTCGACCACATTCGCGTCGACGGCGACGCGATCGCCATCGGCGCGCTGGCGAGGCACGCCGCCATCCTCGACTCTCCGCTCCTCGCTGAGCATTACCCGATCTTTCGCGATGCCGAGCGGGTCATCGCCGATCCCATCGTCCGCAATCGCGGAACGATCGGAGGATCGTTGTGCCAGGCCGATCCCTCGGAGGACCTCTCAGCGGTGATCTCCGCGCTTCGCGGCATCGTGGTGATCCGATCATCGGGCGGAACCCGCACCGTGCCCATCCGCGAGTTCCACACCGGCCCGTACGAGACGGTGGTCGGGCCGGCCGAGATGCTCGTCGAGGTCCGGGTACCCATTCGGACAGCTACTGGCAGTGCCTACGAAAAGGTGGAACGGCGGGCCGGCGACTGGCCCGTGGCCGCCGTCGGTGCATTCGTCACGCTCGACGGCGATACCGTTGTAGATGTCGGCATCGGGCTCACCGCGGTGGGTGCACAGCACTATGCCTGCACGCCAGCCGAGGAGCTTCTCCGTGGGCGCAGCGCCAGCACCGAGAACCTCCTGGCGGCGGCACAGCTCAGCCACGACAGCTGCAACCCGCAGACCGACCAGCGGGGCCCGGCCGACTACAAGCGCCACCTGGCCCGGGAGCTCACCCTTCGAGCCCTGACCCGCTCCATCGTCCGCGCCCGAGGGGGAGACAGCTGATGCAGATCACGATGACGGTCAACGGGGCCGAGGTCACGGCCGAGGTCGAGCCCCGCCTGTTGCTCGTCCATTTCGTCCGCAACAACCTCGGGCTCACCGGCACCCACTGGGGATGCGACACCTCGAACTGCGGTGCCTGCGTGCTCTGGATCGACGAGACACCGGTGAAGAGCTGTACCACGCTCGCGGTCATGGCCTCCGGTCACGCCGTGCGCACCGTCGAGGATCTCGAGCAGGGGGGCACGCTCGATCCTGTGCAGGACGGGTTCATGCAGGAGCACGGGTTGCAGTGCGGGTTCTGCACTCCCGGCATGATGATGACCGCCCGTTGGTTGCTCGACCGCGATCCCGACCCCGACGAGGCGACGATCCGTGAGTGCATCTCGGGGAACATCTGTCGCTGCACGGGGTACGAGAACATCGTGCGGGCCGTACGCTGGGCAGCCGTGCACACGCAGCCGTCCGGGAGCGAGGTGTCGGCATGACCGTCACCGAGAGCCCGATCAGCGCAGCAGGTAACCCCATCGGCTTCGGCCGCATGCTCCGCAAGGAAGACGCCCGGTTCCTGCGGGGCAAGGGCACCTACGTCGATGACGTGAACCTCCCAGGTATGCTGCACGGGGCGATGCTCCGAAGCCCCTATGCCCACGCCCGCATCGTCTCGATCGACATCTCGGCCGCCGAGGCCCATCCCAAGGTCAAGGCTGTCATCACCGGCGCCGTGCTCGAGACGCTGAAGCTGGCCTGGATGCCCACCCTGTCGAGCGACGTCCAGTCGGTGCTGGTCACCGACAAGGTGCGGTTCCAGGGTCAGGAGGTGGCGTTCGTCGTAGCCGAAGACCATTACTCGGCCCGCGACGCCGTCGAGCTCATCGAGGTCGAGTACGAGCCACTGCCGGTGGTGATCGACGCACGCAAGGCCCTCGACGCTGATGCGGCGGTGATCCGTGACGATCTCGAAGGCCGGACCGACAACAAGATCTACGACTGGGAAGCCGGTGATCAAGCCGCGTGCGACGCGGCGTTCGCCGGCGCCGATGTCGTGGTCGCGCAGGACATGATCTACCCCCGTGTGCATCCGGCGCCCATGGAGACCTGCGGGGCCGTGGCCTCGATGGACAAGGTCACGGGAAAGCTCACCATCTGGACCACCACTCAGGCCCCGCATGCGCACCGCACGCTGTACGCCATCGTCGCGGGCTTACCCGAGCACAAGATCCAGGTGATCTCGCCCGACATCGGCGGCGGGTTCGGTAACAAGGTCCCGATCTACCCGGGTTATGTCTGCGCGATCGTGGGCTCCATCGTCACCGGTGCACCGGTGAAATGGATGGAAGACCGCTCCGAGAACCTGATGTCGACGGGTTTCGCCCGCGACTACCACATGCACGGTGAGATCGCCGCCACCCGCGACGGGAAGATCCTGGGCCTCAGGGTCGACGTGCTCGCCGACCACGGAGCGTTCAACGGGGTCGCGCAACCCACGAAATACCCAGCCGGTTTCTTCCACATCTTCACCGGTTCGTACGATTACCCTGCTGCGCACTGCAACGTGCGTGCCGTGTACACCAACAAGGCCCCGGGCGGCGTGGCCTATGCCTGCTCGTTCCGGATCACCGAAGCCGTGTATCTCGTCGAGCGGATGATCGACTGCCTCGCCGATGAGCTGAAGGTCGACCCGGCCGCGCTGCGCATGCAGAACCTGCTGCGCCCCGAGCAGTTCCCGTACACGACCCCCACCGGCTGGGAGTACGACTCGGGCGACTATCCCCGGGCCCTCACCGAGGCCATGCGCATCGCGGGGTATGACGACCTGCGCCGCGAGCAGGCCCAACGCCGGGCCGATGCCGCCGCGGGTATCGACCCGCACAAGGTGATGGGAATCGGGCTCTCGTTCTTCACCGAGGGCGTGGGCGCCGGACCCCGCAAGCACATGGACATCCTGGGCCTCGGGATGGCCGACGGCTGCGAGCTCAGGGTTCACCCCACCGGCAAGGCCGTCCTCCGGTTGAGCGTGCAGAGCCAGGGCCAGGGCCACGAGACGACCTTCGCTCAGATCGTCGCCCAGGAGCTCGGCATCCCGCCCGAGGACATCGAGGTGCTCCACGGCGACACCGACAACACGCCGTTCGGCCTCGGTACGTATGGCTCTCGCTCGACACCGGTGTCGGGTGCGGCAGCGGCGGTCGTCGCTCGACGGGTGCGCGACAAGGCCCGCATCATCGCCTCCGCCGCACTCGAGTGCTCCGTCGACGATCTCGAATGGGAGCAGGGGCGTTGGTTCGTCAAGGGCGATCCTGAGCAGGGCAAGACGATCCAGGAGATCGCCTTCGCAGCGCACAGCAGCCTGGAGCTCCCCGAGGGCGTGGAAGGCCAGCTCGACGCCCAGGCCGTCTACAATCCTCCTGAGCTCACCTATCCCTTCGGGGCTTACATCTGCGTCGCCGACGTCGACACGGGCACGGGCGTGGTGAAGGTCCGCCGGTTCATCGCCGTCGACGATTGCGGTCCGCGGATCAACCCCATGATCGTCGAGGGCCAGATCCACGGCGGCCTCGCCGACGGTGTCGGCATGGCACTGATGCAGCTCATCGCCTTCGACGACGGCGGCAACAACCTCGGCGGATCGTTCATGGACTACCTGCTGCCCACGTCGATGGAGTGCCCATCCTGGGAGCTCGGCGAAACCGTCACCCCCTCACCCCACCATCCGATCGGGGTCAAGGGTGTCGGAGAGTCGGCCACGGTCGGCTCGCCGGCTGCGGTCGTGAACGCGGTCATGGACGCGCTCCAGATCCGTCACGCCGACATGCCGCTCACCCCGGCTGCGGTGTGGCGTGCGGCGCAAGGCCGGCCCCTCCGACCCGACCTGGCGATCGAATGAACATCGGCCGGTGGCTGATCGGACGACTCGGATGCCACCTGTGACATGGACGACACGGGTGACATCACGGTGACGCGATGAGCGACGACGGGCTGGCGACCCGGGCCGTTGCGCTGCGGGCGGCGCGTGTCCCGTTCGTGCACGCCCGGGTCGTGCTCGCCGAGCGCCCGACTTCGGCCAAGCCGGGCGCCGAGGCCATCGTGCTCGCCGACGGGACCATCGAGGGGTTCGTCGGCGGTACGTGCGCCGAAGCGAGCGTGCGGAGCCAGGCCTTGGCCCTGCTCGACTCGGGTGAGACCGCCGTACTGCGCATCACCCCCCATCCCGAGGACGCCCAGCCCGGCAAGGTCGTCGTGCACAACCCGTGCCTGTCGGGCGGATCGCTGGAAGTGTTCCTCGAACCGTCCGTCCCGCCCCCGCTCGTGTTGGTGGCCGGAGACGCGCCAATCGCCCGGGCCTTGCTGGCGCTGGGCTCGGCTCTGGGCTACGAGATGCAGGCACTCGACGCCACCCCGCTCGAACCCGCTGGGGGGACCGTGGTGATTCCCGCCGACGTCTCGGCGGTGGTGGTCGCCTCGCACGGCCGCGACGAGAGCGCGGTCCTGGCCGCTGCGCTCGGCGCCGGAGCCCCCTACGTGGGGCTGGTTGCCAGCCGCACCCGCGGCCGAGCCGTCCTGGCTGAGCTCGACGAGTGCCGCTCGCACACGGCGTGCGTGCACACCCCGGCGGGACTCGACATCGGGGCCAGCACCCCCGCAGAGGTAGCGCTGTCGATCCTGGCCGAGATCGTCTCGTCACGCCCCCGGCCGTCGGGCCGACGCACCGACGATGACGGCGCGGGCACCCCGGCATCGACACCGGCGCACGTCACGGCGCTCGACCCCGTTTGCGGCATGAGCGTCGCCGTCGTCGACGCGACGCTGCATCTCGACCACGAAGGTGTGCGACTCTGGTTTTGCGGGACGGGTTGCCTCCGGGCCTTCGCGGCCGATCCCGCGGCCTACCCGCGCCGGTGAGCGCGCCCCAGCCAGTGAACGGGCTCGGGCTCGCCAGCCTGGTCCCGTCGATCACGGCGCTGCAGGAGCGCTTCGACGCCAAGGGATATCTGACCGATTCCGGGCTGGCGACGGCGTTGTTCTGCGCGGTGCGTCTCCCCCAGCCGCTCCTGCTCGAAGGTGAGGCCGGCGTCGGCAAGACCGAGGCGGCCAAGGCGCTGGCGGCGATCCTCGACACGCCGCTCGTTCGCCTGCAGTGCTACGAGGGCATCGACGCCGCCGAGGCCCTCTATGAGTGGAACTATCCCCGCCAGCTCCTGGGGATCCGCGTGGCCGAGGCGACCGGCCGCGACGTCGACGAGCACGACCTGTTCGGGCCCGAGTACCTCATCGGGAGGCCGCTCCTGAGCGCGATCCAGCACGCGGGCCCTCGACCGGCGGTGTTGCTCATCGACGAGATCGACCGGGCCGACGACGAGTTCGAGGCGTTCCTGCTCGAGCTGCTCGCCGAGTCGACGGTCACGATCCCCGAGCTGGGCACGATCAGAGCGACCCATCCGCCGATCGTGGTGCTCACCTCGAACCGCACCCGTGACCTCCACGATGCCCTCAAGCGTCGCTGCCTCTACCATTGGATCGACTACCCGTCGCTCGCCCGGGCCGTGGCGATCATCCGCCGGCGGGTGCCGGCCAGCTCGGCCACCCTGGCGACGCAGGTCGCCGGTGCCGTCGCCCGCCTCCGGACCCTCGACGTGCAGAAGCCGCCCGGTGTTGCCGAAGCCATCAACTGGACGCTGGCGCTCGAGCTGCTCGGTCACGGAGACCTCGACGCCGATGCGGTCGCCGCCACGCTCGGCTCGGTGCTCAAATACCGCGACGACCTCGCCACCGCGCACGAGCAGGGTCTGGCCTGGATCGCCACGGGGGTCACCGACTCGTGAACGTGAGCGCCGACGTGGCCCGGTTGGCCGGGTTGGCCGACGTGGCCGACGTGGCCGACGTGGCCGACGTGGCCGCGCGGTTCGGGCAGCTCCTGCACTCGGCCGGGCTCCGGGTGAGCCCCGAGCGCAGCTCGCGCTTCGCCGCCGCGCTCGATCTCGCCTTCCCCGACCGCACCAGCGAGCTTTACTGGCTGGCCCGGGTGACGCTCGTGAACGATCGTCACGAGGTCGAGATGTTCGATCGGGTCTTCGCCCAGGTCTTCGGCGGGCTGGTCGACCCGGCCGACTCCCGAGGCGACCTCAATGCTGCACCGCCGGCCGACTCCATCACCCGTGCGCCCCAGCCGGCATCGGAGCGACCGGCCGGGCAACCCCACGCAGCATCGTCGCCCCGGCCGACGATCGCGGGGGAGCGGCCGAACCCGGCCGACGACGACGAGCCCGACCGCGAGACCATCATCGCCGCCTACAGCGCCGAGGAACGCTTGCGGGGCAAGGACTTCGGGACCATCACGCCCGACGAGCTCGTGCAGCTCCGAGTCTTGATGAGCCGGTTCGTCCTCGCCCCACCGCTACGTCGGAGCCGGAGAACGGCCCGGCACGCGCGCGGCAGGCGACTCGACGTCCGCGCCACCCTGGCTCGGGCGCACCGTTTCGGCGGTGATCCTGCCGAGGCCGTGCATCGGCGTCACCGACACCGTCCCCGACGTGTCGTGGTGCTGTGCGACATCTCCGGCTCGATGGAGGCCTACGCCCGGGCCTACCTCCAGCTCCTGCACTGCGCCGTGGGAGGGGCCCGGGCGGAAGCCTTCGTGTTCGCCACCCGTCTCACCCGGGTGACCATGGCGCTTCGGGTCGGGCATCCCGAGGTGGCGCTGCGCCAGGCCGGCCAGGCCGCACCGGATTGGGCAGGCGGAACGCGCATCGGCGCCGCGGTCAAGGACTTCAACGACCACTGGGGACGCCGAGGTCTGGCCCGGGGCGCTGTCGTGGTCATCGTGTCGGACGGTTGGGAGCGCGACGACCCTGGACTGTTGGGTCGCGAGATCGAACGGCTGAGGCTCATGTCCCACAAGCTGATCTGGGTCAATCCCCGTCGAGCGAGTACTCACTACCAGCCACTGGTGGGAGGGATGGCTGCCGCGCTGCCGTACTGCGACACCTTCGTGAGCGGTCACTCCATCGACGCCCTCCACGAGGTCGTTGATGCCATCAGCGGCCGGTGACCGTCACCAGTCGAGATCGGCCGCCACCGCCTGTCGGCCTTCGCCGCAACCACGCCCATTGCTGGCATATCGGCGCAGCGCTATCGTGCGAGCGTGCGGCTACTACGGTTCGTGGCTCTCGCCGTCGCTATCGCGCTAGCGGGCGCCTGTGGCGACGATGCTCAGCTCACCTCCGGTGACGTCGATGTCGAGACCGAAGATGTCGGCGGCGAGGTCGGGGGCGATCTCGGTGGTGACGAAGGCGAGAGCGATCTCGACGGCGGCGACGTGGACGCGCCCGACGGGCTGGGCCCGATCAGCGGCGAGATGGCCACGTTGCGGATGATCAATCTCGTCGGGTCGGCCAAGGGCGGCATCGACGTTGACGTCGTGGGCCCAGCCGAGGACTTCTCCAGCGACTACGTCTACGGTTCGGTGGGCTACGGCGAAGTGGCCGAGATCGAGTTCCCGGTGCAGTGGGACGCCACCCTGGTGCGGGCCGGCACGGACGTGGACGTGGGCGGCACGTTCACCGTCCACGACGACACGGAGCCGGGACGGGTGGTGGTGTATCGCGATGGCGGTGCATCGACGTTCGGGGCCTTCCTCGAGGATCGCTTGGATGGGTACGCGATCGTCGGGGTGGTCTCCGCGATCGCCGATCCGGATCCCAACCGCCGGTACCGGCCCAGCGACGTCAACGGGGTGTGCCTGTACAGCGTCGGCCACGAGGTCCCGGCACCCATGGCCACCCCGGCCGAGGGGGGCGAAACGACGGGCATCATCAGCCTCGGTCTCGTCGACGACTTCGTGTGGTACATCGAAGCGGGGCCACAGGTCATCAGCTACGGCGACGCCGCCGAGGACGTGTTCAGTCAGGTCGACGACTGCTCGAGCTTCGCCTTCAGCGCTGAGATCGACGCCGAAGAGGGCAAGGCCGTCTTCGTCGCCTTCTACGGCGACAGCTCGAACGTGCAGTCGACGGTCTACTACGAGGAATGAGCGCCGATCGGCGACAACGCTGATCGGCGCTCTGCGAGAAGCGATTCCACACCGCGGCACTGGCGTACGCGCACCGCGGTGATCGGGTCGATCGGGCTGCCCGGACTACGGTCAAGCCCGCTCGACTGCGCAGCACCCTGCACCGCTCACGACCGAGTGCACCGTATCGGTTTCGCTCTGACGGGCGGGCGCCGCAGCCCGAGGCAGGCCACAATGACGGCTCGGCGAACCTCCGGAGGTAGCGCGTGCCCGTCCCCGACGTCAGTCATCGGCCGATCTCCGATCTGTGGCGCCTCGACGGCCGGCGTGCCGTGGTGACGGGAGGCGCCATGGGAATCGGCCGGGCCATCGCCGACCGATTGGCCGAGGCCGGGGCCCGCGTCGTCGTCGGCGATCTCGACGAGGTCGCGGCCAGCAGGGCGGCTGTGGAGCTGTCGGCTCGTCACGGAGTCGACGTGGTGGCAGTCGAGGTGGAGGTCGCGGACAGCTCGTCCATGGCCCGATTGGCTGCACGAGCCTCCGAGCTGCTCGGCGGTATCGACGTGTGGGTGAACAACGCCGGGATCTACCCGAGCGCGCCGGTGCTCGAGATCGACCACGACGAGTGGGATCGGGTGATCGACGTCAACGTACGCGGCTGCTTCGTCGGCTGCCAGGAAGCGGCCAAGCGGATGGTGGCGGCCGGCCAGGGTGGCGTGATCGTGAACATTGCGTCCACGGGTTGCGTGAAGGCCGGGCCCGGCGTCGCGCACTACATCACGTCGAAGCACGGTGTCGTCGGCATCACCAAGGCGCTGGCGGTCGAGCTGGCGCCGCTGGGGATTCGCGTCCTGGCCATCGCACCGTCGATGACCCATACCGAGGGTCGGGCGAGCTTCCTCGAGCGCTACACCACGCCGGAGATCCGCGGGTTGATCGCCGAGATGGAGACCCGAGTGCCGCTCGGCCGCATCGGGGTGGCCGACGATGTTGCCCGAGTCGCGCTGTTCGCGGCCAGCGACATGTCGATCCTCATGACAGGCTCGGTCCTGTTCGTCGACTCCGGCGAGTCGGCGCTGTAGCCCCATCCCGGCACCACGACACAGATCGGACAGATAACCATGGGACAGCTCGACGGCAAGGTGGCCATCATCACCGGGGCCGCGCGTGGGACGGGAGCGGCGACGGCCCGGGCCTTCGTCGCCGAGGGTGCGTCCGTGGTCGTCGCCGACATCCTCGACGACCTCGGCACGGCATTTGCCGGCGAGCTCGGCGTCGCGGCCATGTACACGCACCTCGACGTCACCAGCGAGGCCGACTGGGCCGCCGCCGTCGCCCTCACGATCGATCGCTTCGGCCCGCCCGACGTGCTCGTCAACAACGCCGGGGTCCTCGTGGTCAAGGCCGTCGAGGACACCACCCTGGACGACTTCACCAAGGTGGTGCAGGTGAACCAGATCGGCGCCTTCCTGGGTATCAAGGCGGTCATCGGCCCCATGCGAGCAGCGGGGAGCGGCTCGATCGTCAACATCTCCTCGACCGACGGGCTCGGCGGCGGCAACGCCCGTACCGCGTACTGCTCGAGCAAGTGGGGCCTTCGGGGTCTCACGAAGGCGGCGGCGCTTGAACTCGGTCAGGCAGGAATCAGGGTCAATGCCGTGTGCCCCGGCGGGGGGAGCGCCGAGATGGTCGGCCCGTGGATCCCCGAGGGCTTCGACCCCTCGCCGATGTTCGCCCAGACGGCCCTCAAGCGCCCGTGCGAGCTCGACGAGCTCGCGGCGGTCATCGTGTTCCTCGCCTCCGACGCCAGCTCGTTCTGCTCGGGAGCCGACTTCGCGGTCGACGGCGGCTACACGGCGGGCCACGTGATCCCAGGCTTCCCCGGCGACTGACCCCCGTCGGCCCGGCGCTGGGCCCGACGCGATAGCTGGGCTCGGCACGACGGCCAACGAGGTTCAGGCCGTGCAGCCGGTACGGTCCTCGCACCAGGCCCAGAGGTCGCGGCGGGCGTCGGGCGTGTCGGAGCGGCGCGTCGAAGGAACATGGTGGATGGAGCGACGTCGGCGGTCGAGCCAGAAGTCTCCGGTGGAGTCGACGGGCGAACCGTCGTCGGCCGCCAGCCATACGAGCGTGTCGGCGCCCTCCTCGGGCGTGCGCAGCAGCGGACCGACGATCCGGCGGAACTTCGGCAGGGCTTCACGCACCCCGGGCGTGTCGGCCCAGCCCGGATGGAGGGCGTGGAACATCACGCCCGTGCCGCTCATGCGCTCGCCCCACATCTGATTCAGGGTCACCTGGGCCCGCTTGGCCCGGGCGTAGGCGACTGAGCCCCGGTAGTCGGCGTCGGCCATCTCGAGGTGCGACACGTCGAGGGGCTGGGTGTACATGCCGCCCGACGACATGGTCAGAACCCGGGTCGGCGCCGTTGCGCACGATCGTACGAGGAGATCGCGAAGCAAGCAGGTGAGCAGGAACGGCCCCGCCACCTGGCTGGCGACGGTGACCTCGATCCCGTCGGCTGTGAGCTGGCGCCGAGGGGCGAGCGTTCCGGCGTTGTGCACGAGCACGTCGATGCGCGCACACCGGGCGTCGATCTGGGCGGCGGCTGCGCGCACGTCGGCCAGCGACCCGAGATCGGCGACGATCACGACCGGAGCCGTCGACGGGGCCCGCAGCCCCGCCTCGATCAGCTCGCTCGACACGCCCTCGGCCTTGGCTGCGTTGCGGGCCACGAGGATCAGGGTTGCTCCGCAGCGGGCGAGCTGTCGGGCGGCGGCCAGGCCCAGTCCCGACGTGGCGCCGGTGAGCACGATGGTGCGACCCGTGAGATCGTACGAGTCGAGTGGGCGCCAGTCGTCGAGCCGGCGGCGAACGGCCGACCCCACACGGGTGTAGCTCGTCACGACCGGGCCCTCGACCATCCCGTCGACGACGTCGCGCCAGGTCACGACGAGCTCACGCCATCGGTGCGACGGGCGCCACCGCCACGACCGGCGGTATCGGGCAGTGGCCTGAACCTCTCGGGCACCGACACCTGCAACCCGTTGGCCACCATCGACAACATCGTGTACTGCCCAACGACGTAGACGATCTCCACGAGCTGTCCCTCGTCGTAGCGGGCCGCCAGGTCGTTCCATGTCGCATCGTCGATCTCGAAACCGTGGTGGAGCTGATCGGCCGCCCGGAGCAGCGCCGCCTCGTGCAGCTCCCAACCGGGGGCGTCGGGACCGGCCACGATGCCGTCGATGTCGCCGTCGCTCAGGCCCGCGCCGCGGGCGAAGATGAGGTGCTCGCCCCACTCGAACGGCGATCGGCAGTTCAGTGAGGCCCGGAGGGCCAGGATCTCGTGATCGTGACGCGAGAGCACTCCCTCACGAGCCAGGACCCGTGCCCAGGTGAGGAACGAGCTGAGCATCGCCGGTCGGTGGGCCAGAACCTCGATGGTGCCCGGGGTGGGCCGGTAGGGAGCGGTCGCCAGCGCGAGCAGGTCGGCGACCTCCGTGCTCACATCGTGGGCGAGCCCGATTCGCGCTTCCATGGTGGTGCTCCTTGTTCACGAGACTCCGAAGGTTCCCACACGAGCCGTGCCGGTGGTGATCGGGTGATGCCATGCTCCCGATCGGCGACGGCAGCCTGAGCAGGAGCGCTGTTCAATGATTACGCTCACCCTCGTGCCATGAATGACGGCGACATCGGCCGACGAGAGCTTCGAGCGAGGACCGGCCCATGAGCCCGACAACCCAGCCGGGCGCATCCTCGGCGAGATCCCGCATCGACGCGCTGGTCGAGGGAGCTCGCGCCGCGACCGGCCTCGACGACTTCGGTGGCGACACCTGGCGTGAGGGTCTCGAAGTGCTCGTGCGCTCGGTCGAGACCGAGACGACCTTCAACGCCTTCGGCGAGAGCGTCTTTGCCGGGATGCTCACGCGACTGCTCGTCAACCGGCTGCGCATCGAGGACTGGTACCGGCGCCATCCCGAGATCGACCACCAGCACGTCGAGGTCGAGCTGCTCGGTCTCGGTCTGCCCCGCACCGGCTCGACCGCGTTGGCTTTCCTCCTCGCCGAGGATCCCGCCACGCGTTCGCTGACGACGTGGGAGTCGGCCGACCCGTGCCCGCCCCCGGGCATCTCAGCCGACGACGACGACGCCCGCATCGCGGCATCGGCCGCCGAGATCGCCGCCACCGACCATCTGGCGCCTCGTCTCAAGGCCATGCTGCCGCAGTCGGCCACCGGGCCCGACGAAGACCACAACCTGATGGGTCTGGAGTTCAAAGCCCAGTCGTTCCAGGCCTACGTGAACATCCCCACGTATTCCGACTGGCTGCTCGACTGCGACATGGAACCCATGTACCGCTACGAGTTGCGGGCGTTGAAGCTCCTGCAATGGCGACGGCCGTCGGCTCCCTGGCGGCTCAAGAGCCCGACGCACATGCTGTTCCTCGAAGATCGCGAGAAGGTCTTTCCCGAGACCCGTTTCGTGATGACCCACCGCGACGTCGCCAACGTGTTGCCATCGGTCGCCGACCTGTACCACGAGGTTCGGGGGATGCTCAACGATGGCAACGATCCCCTCGTTGCCGGCCGGCTGAATCTCACACAGTGGGAGCTGGCCATGCAACGGCTGGTGACCTTCAGGGACAAGGGCCGCGAGCACCGCTTCCACGACATCGGGTTCTCCGAGTTCCAGCGTGATCCCGTTGCCGCTGTCGGTGGGCTCTACGACTGGCTGGGTACACCGCTCGGCGCCGATGCCGAAGCGAGGATGCGAGCGTGGTGGGCCGCCAACCCCCGCGATCGTCACGGCAGCCACGTCTACGTTGCCAGCGACTTCGGCCTCGACCTGGGCGACCTCGGCGAGCGCTTCGCCTTCTACCGCGAGCGCTTCGCCGCCTACCTCGATCTCCCATGAGCCAGCAGGGCTTGGACGGGCTGCGGGTGTTGGTCGTCGGCGCGTCGTCGGGTATCGGACGGGCCATCGCCATCGCAGCGGCGGCGGGAGGAGCTCAGGTCTGCGCGGCTGCCCGACGGGCCGATCGCCTCAACGAGCTCGTGGCCGAGGCGGCCAGCACGACGTCGGGCCCTCCGTCGAGCACCACGTCGAGCCCGACCAGAGCGATCACCGCGATCACTGCCGACGTCCGCCGTGATGCCGACTGCGAACGGCTCGTCGCCGAGGCCGTCGCCGCGCTCGGCGGGCTCGACGCGCT
The DNA here is from genome assembly GCA_031362415.1 of Actinomycetes bacterium. Taxonomy (GTDB): domain Bacteria; phylum Actinomycetota; class Acidimicrobiia; order IMCC26256; family VFJJ01; genus VFJJ01. Next base: position 18,678 of record JANLSK010000001.1, read on the forward strand.
GGTGTACGCCACCGGTGTGTCGCCCCTGGCTCCGCTGTCGGCCACCGATGGCGACGCCTGGCGGAGCGTGCTCGAGAGCAACGTGGTGGGAGCGGCGCTCGTAACCCGGGCGGCCATCGACCACCTGAGCCAGAGTCACGGACGAGCCGCGTTCTTGTCGTCGGTGTCGAGCGAGGATCCCCGTCCGGCCCTGGTGCCCTACGGCGTCAGCAAGGCGGCGCTCGACGCGATGATCAAGGGGTGGCGCAACGAGCATCCCGAGATCGCCTTCCTCCGTGTCGTCGTGGGACCGACGAGCGGTACGGAGTTCGCCGCGTCGTGGAACCCGGCCGCGCTCGCCGGGTTCTTCACAGCCCGGGAAGGCCGCGGTCAGGCCCGAGCGACGGAGATGAACCCCAGCCAGGTCGCCGACGAGGTGTTGCGAGCGCTGGTGTCGCCGGTGTGGACCGAAGACCTCCGCTTGCTTCCCTCCAACTCGCCCGTCCAAGCCAGCACAGGAGATGCGCATGCCAACCCCCGCGGGTGACCTCTTCGCCAGCGGGCGCCAGCCCCACGACGAGCATGCGCTCACGGGAGTGCACCCCGAAGATCCCGCGGTCATCGAGACGTTCGTCGTGTGGCTGCACGACCGAGCCAAGAACCTCGGCGTCGAGTTGCGCATCCACGCCAAGGACGGCGAGGCCCACGGGCGCGCCGTGGTGTTCTGCCCCGATGGGCGAATCCTCTCGGGCGTCACCGAGAGCTGGCCCGTCCTCCAGGCCGACGCCCCCGGCACCGATCACTTCCGCTACCGCTGCGTCACCCCGTTCCGGCACTGGCAGTACCAGATTCGCGACATTCCGACGACCACGAGCACCGACGCCGAGCACCACGCAGGCACCGTCGCGCCTGGCGCCACCGTTGCCGTCTCGGTCGATCTCGAAGCAACAACCGTGGCGCCCATCTGGCTCCAGGGCTCGCTCCTGCCTGAGGCTGCAGCCGCGATGCGAGGGCCCGCCGGGCTGTGGATCGCCGGTCGGCTCACCTCCGGCATGTCGCCGTCGGCCTTCCGCTACGATCAGGCACTCTCGGCCACGGGATCCATCGTCATCGACGGCGTCGGCCACGACTTCGACGGGCACGGGCTCCGGGGCCACGTCCGCGGCGTACGGATCCTCGAAGGCTTCAAGGCCCACACCTGGGTCGGTGCGGTGTTCCCCGAGAGCGGCCGCGCCGTCGGTCTGCAGTGCCACATGCGTCATGGTGCCCCCGGCGGGTACGAGTTCAGCGAGGCCTACGTGTGGGCCGACGGGACGCTGCACCCCAACCGGGTCATCTACGCCCCGCCCGTCAACCGCGACGATCCCCATGGCGAGTTCATCGTCGAGGTGGCCTGCGACAGCCTCGGGCTCACCCGCCTCACCGGTCGCGACCACCGCATCGTGTGGACGTCGATGGGCGAGGGAGGACTTGGTGGCGCGGGCTCGAAACCGCTGGGAACCAGTACCGCCGGCGCCGGAGGACCTGGACGACGCCCCGGCGCAGCCCGGCTGATGAGCCAGGCGCTGGCCAGCTTCGAGTACGACGGCGAACCGGGCTCCGGCATGTGCGAGCGCTCCGGCTGAGGCCCCCGGCCCGGTCGTCGCCCTGCCCTCGCCCTCTCCCCTCTGAGTTTCATCACAGTAGACTTTGGATCGCCAGAGGAAACAGGAGGTCCGTCATGCCGCGCCGTGCCGCTGCACCGTACCAACGCCTCACCACCCCCCTCGTCCGTGATGCCGACGGTGTGCTGCGCCCCGCATCCTGGGACGACGCGCTCGACCGTGCGGCCAACGGTTTCCGGGAAGCGCGCGACACGGCCGGCCCCCAGTCGATCGGCGTGTTCTCCTGTTCCAAGGCCACCAACGAGATGAACTTCGTGGCCCAGAAATGGGCCAGGGTGGCCATCGGCACCAACAACATCGACTCCTGCAACCGCACCTGACACGCTCCCAGCGTCGTCGGTCTGGCGACGGTCTTCGGAGCAGGTGGCGGAACCTCCTCGTATCGCGAGATCGAGGACACCGACGTCGTCCTCCTGTGGGGCTCGAACGCACGCGAGACCCACCCCATCTTCTTCCACCACGTCCTCAAGGCGGTCCACGCCGGCGCATCGCTGTTCTGTGTCGACCCGCGTCGCACGGCCAGCGCCCAGTGGGCCGACGGGTGGCTGGGCCTCCACGTCGGCACCGACATCGCGCTCTCGAACACCGTCGCCCGTGAGATCATCCATGCGGGCTTGGAGAACCGGGCCTTCATCGACCGGTCGACCACGGGCTTCGCCGAGTACGCCGCGTCGGTCGAGGAGTGGACGCTCGAGCGCGGCGAGGCCGTCACCGGCGTACCCGCGGCCGTGATTCGCGACATGGCGCAGGCCTACGCCCGGGCCGATCGGGCCCAGATCTGCTGGACGCTCGGGATCACCGAGCACCACGACGCCGTCGACAACGTGCTCTCGCTCATCAACCTCGCGCTGCTCACGGGCCACGTCGGCCGCTACGGCTCCGGGCTGAACCCCTTGCGGGGACAGAACAACGTGCAGGGCGGCGGCGACATGGGGGCCATCCCCAACCGGCTCCCGGGCTTCCAGGACATCCTCGACGACGACGCCCGGGCCACGTTCGACAGGGCCTGGGGCTCGGCAGTCCCACCCCGGTACGGCTGGCACCTCACCCAGATGTTCGAGGCCATGGGCCGTGGCGATCTGCGGGCCTTGTACGTGATCGGGGAGAACCCGGCCCAGTCGGAAGCCGACGTCGAGCAGGCCATCCACCACCTCACCGGGCTCGAGCACCTCGTGGTGCAAGACATCTTCCTCACCCGCACGGCCCAACTGGCCCACGTGGTGTTCCCGGCTTCGGCCGCCTGGTGCGAGACCGAAGGCACGGTCACCAACTCGGAGCGGCGCGTCCAGCGGGTGCGCAAGGCGATCGAGGCCCCCGACGGTGCCCGCGACGACATCGCCATCATCCTCGACCTCGCCCGACGGCTGGGCCACGACTGGCGCTACGAGTCGTCGGAGGCGGTCTGGGACGAGCTGCGCTCGTTGTCGCCCATGCACACGGGGATGAGTTATCGCCGCCTCGAGGAGCTCGGCGGCATCCAGTGGCCGTGCCCGTCCGACACCGAGCTCGAACC
>JANLSK010000090.1:0-7877 GCA_031362415.1 Actinomycetes bacterium
ACCACCGGACCAGACGCTTTCTTTGCGCTTCTTCACCGGGGGTGCGCGAAATCGCGGAGAATCCGGTCGCAGGCTCGCGGCCGACGGTCGCTCAGCGACCGGGTCTCCTATACCAGCCGGGCAATGCGTCGGTTGCGAGCCGAGCAGGGTGAACTGCTTCGTCCGTCAGCCTTCAAGATGAGATGAGGTCGTGCGGGGAGCCTGAACAGGGCTCGGACCACCAAGAGGCTGGGAGTTCCCTCGCAGTGATTTGTAGCTACGAGAGGCAAACTCCTTGACTTCGTTGCGTCGGCGCTTACCCTTACCCGAGTCGAAGAAATACATGCTCAAGAGTCCGATGAGCCCGATTCGCCGAAACGCTATTCTCAGAAGTCGCACCATGCCGAGGCGATACCCTGAGCGTTCCCAGTCTAAACATGTGCTTGTGAGACGGGATCCTCAGTCGAATCTCAGATGACGGGATCCTCAGTCGAATCTCAGATGTTTGCCTAGCGGCGGTCAGAGGGTACTCCAACCGTATCATGACGTTCGATACGACGATCACAAGGAGAACCCATGTACATCGGCGGAGGAGCTGCTCTCATCCTTTTCGTCTTGCTGCTGATCTGGATTTTTTGAGCGACAGAAGCGACAGCATTACGGCGTTGGATCAATCGGCCCGGTTCCGACCGGGCCGATTGCCCTCGGGCGGGGGGCCTTCTTGATATCTACCTGCGATGCCCCAGCCAAGAGTTGGCGCGTCAACTCCCCACACGACCTGCCCAACGTACGGCGGGAACTCCGGAAGTGGCTTTCGACTCTGGGAGTCGACCACCTCGTCATCGAAAATGTCGCACTCGTCACGACAGAGGCCGTTGCCAACAGCCTGCAGCACGGGTATCTCGATAGCGGCCCGGTCGACATCCGCGTCGCGATTGCGAAAGGATCACAGATCGAGGTGCAGGTCCGCGACCGGGGCCAGTGGAACGGCTTCGCAGCTCGACCTGATGGTCGTGGCCTGCTCTTGGTGCGAGCACTCGCCGATACGACTGCTATTGACACCGGACCGAAGGGAACGACCGTCACCATGGCGCTTCGGGACCGCTCGATCGTGTAGCCCCGCGTCAGCTCGTGGAGCCCAAGGCCTCGTCGGTCGTCTCAGCGATCTTGACCTGCTGGTCGAATCCGGTGATCGAGATCACCCGGTGCACGAGCGACGTCGGTGCAAGGACCAGTCGCATTTCTTGACCTTGTGCGGCAAGGTCGTTCGACACAGCGAACAGCATCCGGATCCCTGCGCTGTCGAGGAACGTGGTCGCCGTGAAGTCGATGACCAGCGTCGACGACTCTGCGGTCATTGCTGACCGAAGGCGTCCTTCGATCCCCTGAGCGTTCGACGCATCGACCTCGCCGCTGATCGTGGCGAGAACGGAGCAATCCCGGGCTTCGATCCGGACCTCTTCACCAGGCATCATTGGTTTCTCCCGAGAACGTTGTGGCCATGACCGCTGTCGCGGGACCAGCGTCAGTCTGCCCCACGCAGGATCATGGGTAAACCTGACGAAGCGACGTTCACCCGATCGTGCATCCCACCATCGGGTGCCAACCTGGAGAAGGCGTCGTCGTCGGGATCGGCAAGCCAGTCAGCGACGGGGGTTTGGCGCAACCGTTTCAAGGCTCGGTCCTCGGTGTTGGCCACCTGCTCCTGACCGAGGCCCGTGAGCCCCGCGATCTCCCGTCGAGTCTTCGGGGGCTCGCCATCGAGACCATACCGCATGACGACGATGCGACGCTCCACATCCGGGAGACACTCGAGAGCGCGCTGCACAGCCTCTTTTCGCAGCGTGGTGATCGCGGCATCGATCGGCGACACTGCCTCGGCATCCGGCACCAGGCTCTCGAGATCGAGGTCGCCGAGCTCGCCACAGGGATCCGACAACGACAGCGGGCGTTCGATGCACCGCATCAGGTGGCTGACACGCTCAGCGGGGAGGGCTACAGCCTCAGCCAACTCGGCCATGCGTGCGGGACGTCCGTATTCCACTTCCAGACGGACGCGCTCGCGCTGCAGCACGTTCACCGCTTCAGCGTGATGCACCGGCAGCCGGATGAGCCTGCTGCTACCGGCAATACCACGCGTGATGGCTTGTCTCACCCACCAGGTTGCATACGTGGAGAACTTGAAGCCCTTGCGCCAGTCGAACTTCTCCACGGCGCGCATCAGACCCAAGGTACCCTCTTGAACAAGATCGAGAAGGGGAACACCGGAGCTCTGGTAGCGACGGGCTATCGATACAACGAGCCGAAGGTTGGCGGCGATGAACTCCGACTCGGCGTCGAGACCTTCACGTGCGATCGCCTCGAGCTCCGGGCGCGATGTGTCATCGGCGCCATCGGCGAGGAGCACTCGAGCTGCCAGACCCGCTTCAATGAGCTGAGCGAGCCGAACCTCATCATCGCGACTCAGAAGTGGATGCCGTCCCACGTCGTTCAGATACATCCGGACCAGATCCGGATCTTCACTCACCTGTGCCTTGGCCATGGCCCACCGATGCCCGGATCTCGTCGTCGCCAACCATCGAATCGTGTGAAGGCTGTGCTTCGTCCCCAGCCTCTCAGCGCGAGCTGAACGTCACTGGGTCTCATCGGGCTCGGCGTCGACATCGATCCTGCCCTCGCCCAACGTCTGGACGCCTCGCTCGTTGGCCTCCTGGAAGTTCCGAGCCACCGAAGGATCGACCGTGTCGGGAGCGTCCGACTCTTCCTCGGCGGTCGGCGGACGATCTGCAGTGCCCTTCACCTGCGCGTCACGACGGTCGGCTTCCTTCGTCGCCTCGGACGTGCGGCTCTCTGGGTTCTCAATTTCAGCCATGGTTCGTCTCCGATCTCGGAGCGCTGACTCAGGTCGCAGCGTTCGCGACCTGCCGGCTACCCGCCAGTTCCGGCGACGAAACAATGATCGTCGTTGACCGAATAACGCAGCCACCGTTTGCCCGTTGCCTGAACCGGGTATCGAGGCGCCGTCCTGAGACCAACGACGGAGGCTCCCCCATGAACTCCTTGCGCTGTCAGGTGATCATCGACCTTATCGACGCCGAGTTGTCCAACTACGATCGCTGGTACCGCGAGACGTTCTCGTTCCCTGGCCGATCGAGCGGATGGGTGAGCCGTCCGTGCCCCTCGCCGGCTAACCCTCTGGACGCATGCTCGACGCGCCCAATCGGGGCATGGAAAACAGAGGCATGGGGCATGGAGAACCGAGGCATGTCGAGAGGCCCGGTCCTCTTCGGAAGGGGACTGCGCCAAGAGCAGCGCGCTGCGTGAGCAGAGATCGGTGGCGGTCGTTGATCAGGTTTCATGACACGATGCCGCTGGGTAGGGGACGCGCCCGATGGGACGCGCGAGTCCAGTCGAGGGGGAGAGCCCAGCATGACCCAGGTATGTCTCACGATTCCCAGTGTTCCCGAGTACGTTGCCGTGGCTCGCTTGACAGCGGCGGGTGTCGCAGCACGTTCCGGCATGACCGTCGATGGCATTGAAGACATCCGGATCGCCGTGGACGAACTGTGTTTCCTGCTGCTCATCGGAGCGGACCCCTCAGGTACCATCGAACTCACGTTCACGATTGCGGCCGGCACCCTCGGAGTCGAGGGGCGCCTCCACGGACGTACCGAAGCTCCCGGGGAGATCTCTGAGCTCTCACGTCAGATTCTCTCCGTGGTCACGGACTCGTTCGACACCGTCCTCAGCAACGGCCAGCGGTCGTTCCGGCTCACCAAGCAGCTCGAGACCGTCGTCGCATGAGCACCGAAGGCGGGAGCCCTGAGGCAACCGCTCAAGACCCGATTCTCGATAACCCTCGGTCCGTCGACCTCGACGAAACCGACGACGGACGCCGTCAGCGGTCCGGCGCAGTCCCCCGAGACGATGGCGGAGCTTCCGATACCGATTTCCAGCCGACCGAGCATCGTGCGCTCGACCCTGGTCGAGCCCGGGTACGTGAGCGTTTCGAAGAGTATCGCCGCACCCGCGACCGAACATTGCGTAACGAGCTCATCGAGGAACATCGGTCACTGGCCGCACACCTGGCTCGGCGATTCGCCCAGCGCGGCGAGCCACTCGAGGACCTCGTACAGGTCGCACTCCTCGGGGTTCTCAAGGCGGTGGAGCGGTTCGAACCCGAGCGGAACCTGGTGTTCTCGACTTTTGCGACTCCGACCATTCTCGGCGAGCTCAAGAGACATTTTCGCGACACGACCTGGTCGGTGCGCGTGCCTCGTAGGGCCCAAGAGCTGCATCTTCAGATGAGCACGACGGTGTCCACGCTGATGCAGCGCAATGGGCGTCCTCCTTCACTGGCCGAGATCGCTTCGGAGCTCCACGTCACAGAAGAGGATGTGATCGAGGCCATGGAGGTGGGAGCGGCCTATCGAGCCTCCTCGATCGATTCTCCTCGTCCCGGCGATAGCGAACGCGCGCCAAGCGCACTGGAACATCAGCTGAGCACACAAGACACCGGTTTCACCGACATCGACGAGCGCGCCTTCATCGAACAGATGCTCGATCAGCTCAGTGATCGCGAGCGCCGTATCGTTGAGCTACGGTTCTTCGATGAGCTGACGCAGTCTGAGATCGCCGAGCGTGTCGGTATCAGTCAGATGCATGTCTCGCGCCTCCTCCGTCGAAGCCTGGAAATCTTGGGAGATCGGGCACGGCGCAGCCTCGACATCTAGTCCCTCTTGCCCTGACCTCGTCGACCCGATCGACGTGGATTCGGATCACCCGGCGGCCTGCTTACCAGGTGAGCGCTTCGTCTCGGAGACGAGCGAGGGCCCTGCGGATTCGGCTTTTCACCGTACCCTCGGAAACGCCGAGATGTTCGGCGACTTCGCGGTAGGTGAATCCTTGGTAAAAGGCCAATACCACGGGCCTACGCTCGTGTTCGGGCAGGGTGGCCAAAGCCAGCCTGACTTCGTACGCACGATCAACGATATCCGCATGATCTAGGACGTCGACTTCTCGGACGGTTGACCACGCAGATTCTCTGGCTCGCCTCGCGCCATCCGATCGAATGAGGTCGATGCTTCGGGCCTTCGCCTGCGTGAGAAGAAAGGTCCGGAGAGTTCCCCGCCCGTCGTCGAACCTCTCCGGTTGGCGCCAGAGCCGCAGGAAGATATCCTGGGTGATGTCCGCGGCCAACGTGCGGTCGCACAACACGTGCAATGAACGATTGTACACGGCGCTGGCATGTCGGAGGTACAGCGTCTGCAGCGCCGCCCGATCGCCGTTTGCGCACAGGGAAACGAGGTGGGCATCCGTCGGTTCGCAGCCCTCGTTCACAATCTCGATCGCACCACCGGAACGGTCGGTGAGCGGACCGTGGGCTGCGATTGCCATGATGCGGCTCCGTCTCAGCGCTTGAACATGGCGCACGCCCCGTCCTCGGTTACATACCGCCTAACTTGGTGCGTGTTGGCGCCTCTAGATGCAGAGCCTTCTACCCCCCTCACCTGCTCTCCAAACCCAAGTTGTTTCCCCAATCCGGGGTAGTTCCCCCTGGGTACGGCACAACGTGGAGTCAGATGGGTACTCCAGGCCCCATGACACGAGTGGTTCTCACCGATGACGACGGCGTCCATTCCCCCGGCCTCCACGCATTGGCCCGGTATCTCGTCGAGGAGAGGTACGACGTCTGCATCGTCGCTCCCGATCGAGATTGCAGCGGTTCGAGCGCGTCCATTGGTCAGATCGCTCTCGACGACCGCGTGATGAGCACGCACCTCCGAATCCCCGGTCTGCCCGAGATCGAAGCCCACGCCGTCCCAGGTCCCGCGGGCATGGCGGCGATGGCTACCTGTCTCGGCACCTTCGGCCCTGTGCCTGATGTCGTGGTGTCGGGGATCAACGCGGGAGCCAATACCGGTCACTTGGTGCTCCACTCGGGGACAGTCGGAGCGGCATTGACGGCGCAGAACTTCGGAGTCTCCGGCCTCGCCGTGAGCCTCGAACGGAGTGATCCTTGGTTCTGGAGCACCGCCTGCGACATCGCAGGGGAGCTGCTGGCGTGGCTGGTTCACGTTGCGCCCGAGCGATCGGTCGTCAGTCTCAACGTACCGCCCCGACCGTTCCGTGATGTTCTCGGAGTTCGATCGGCGACCTGGACCCAGCCGGCGAGGTGCAGGTGAAAGCGGGTGGCGAGACGAGTGGCCTCCAGGCTGTGATCGAATCCGCGGTCTCCCGGCCTCCCCCTGACAGCGATGCGGGGCTTTTGGCGGAAGGGTTCGCCACGTACTCGATGTTGCTAGGTATCCACGTCGTCGCGCCCGACGACACGGTACCGGCATTTGCCGGAGTTACCCGTTCGATCGAACCTGCTCCTCGTATCGCGTGACCTGGACCAGGTCGGTGAGGCGCTCGATGCTGTCGCGGTGTCCAGAGGCCAGGCCGTGGCGGGTCACGTTCAGCGAACCGGCTGAAGCGGCAAGACGAAGACCGTCGACGAACGACAGACCTCGGGCCCGAGCCACTGCCAGCGCTGCGGTCATGGAGTCCCCGGCCCCCCGGTGATCGACGACCTCGAAGCTCGGAGGCGTGACCTCGACGATCTGGTCGACGTCAATGGCGAGGAACGGCTCCTCAGCACGTGAGACGACGACCGAGAGGGCGCCACCGCTTCGAAGCGACTCCATCCCTGTCACGAGATCAGCCACGGAGTCGGATGCACTGCGCTTGTCAGCGATCAGCTCCTCGTGGCTGATCTTGAGCAGGTCGAGACCCCCCTCGAGTGCCGCATCGAGGAGCTCGCCACACAGGTCGGCGACGATGTAGACGCCGTTGCCTCGGAGATCACTCGTCATGCGACGGTACGTGTCGGCAGGGAGGACGGGGTGGTCGTGGGCCCCGGCCAGGACGCAGACGCCGGCCTCGACCGCCGCCCCGAGGGTCACCGCGTAAAGCTCGTCGAGTTCGTGACGCCCGAGCGCCGGCGCGGCGGTCTCGAAAATCGAGTGCCGCTCACCACTGCGACGGTCGTGAACGTAGGCCCCGTTCGCGTTGGATGTTGAAACCGACCGTAATTCGATACCCGAGTCCGCAAGCAGCGCCCGGAGGACACGCCCGGTCTCCCCACCAAGAGGGGCACACAGAATGGGGCGAACCCCAAGGACCTGAAGCATCCGGGCGACCCAAAAACCCTGACCACCGGGGTGGAGATGCAGTTCGTCGCTTTCGGTAACGTCGTTCTCGAAGGTGATCGTCAGGAGCGGAGCAGGTGAAAAAACGCACACCGCCACATCGTCGACGCCACCCTCGACATCGACAACGCCATCGATCTCAGCCATGGACCTGATCCTCCTGCAGGGCAGCCTGCATGGCCTGCATGGCCTGCATGGGCAGCGTTGCCGCTCGCATCGCACGCCGCGTGGGTCGCTGGCGTGGAGGTGTCGTACCCGCGGCCGGGGCCCCTCAACCGGCTCCGCAACGGGCGCACACATAGTCACGCCGCGTTGCACTCCGTGTGCCGGCACTCCGTGTCACGCGATCCGTGCCACGCGATTCGAGCACCGAGGAGGCGGGTACAACGTGCTGTCCACAACCAGCCAGCACGCCCCGTGGGAGGCAGAATTCGAGGAGTGGTCATGTAGGTCGCGGTCTTGGCCCCACCATGGGTGCCCAAGACCGAGCGGCCACCTTGCGAGCCAACTTCAATCGCGATTTCTGGATCCAGGATGGCGGGTTCGTTGCGCTCGGCCTTGACGGAGAGAAGTTGCCGATAGACGCGCAGGCCTCGAACATGGGCCACTGCCTTTGGACGGGTATTCTCGACCATGAGAAGGCCAGCAAGGTTGCAACTGCCCTGGTGTCTCCTGCTCTCTTCGGCGGCTGGGGTATACGCTCAC
>JANLSK010000005.1:0-11129 GCA_031362415.1 Actinomycetes bacterium
TCGTCCTGCTCCTGTTCGGTAGCGCGAAGCTGCCCAAGCTCGCCCGATCGCTGGGCCAGGCCCAGAAGGAGTTCAAGTCGGGCCTGAGCGAGGGCGCCAAGGCCGACGAGGATGCCAAGGACGCCAAGGACGCCAAGGAGAAGAAGGACGCAAAGGACTCCAAGGACGACGCCAAGTCGTGACGGTCACTGGTGGGGGCTGAACGACCCCCGCCGACCGTCCGAGAGATTCTCCTCGCCCACCGGGAACCGATCGTCGCCGAGATGTCGTTGCCACCAGTGACCGACGCCATCCCCACCTGGGAGGACGTGGCCCGCACCCATGGCCGCTTCCTGTACACCGTGGCGTACCGACTCACGGGGAACGACGACGATGCGCAGGATCTCGTGCAAGACACCCTGCTGCGGGTCCGCAGAGGGCTCAGCAGCTACCAGCCGGGGAACTTCGAGGCCTGGCTGGCCCGCATCTGCACCAACGTGTTCCTCGACGATGTGCGCCGGCGGCGTCGACGGCCGGTGGGGTTCCTCCCCGACGACCCCGATCGCGTGATGACGCCAGCGCCAGCGGCCGACGAGGTGTCCACCATGCTCTCGCGTGATCTGGAGCTGGCCGTGGCCCGGTTGCCCGAGGAGTTCCGCGCCGCCGTGGTGCTGTGCGACGTGGCCGGGCTCTCCTACGAGGACATCGCCGTTTCGCTCGGGATCCCCGTCGGTACCGTGCGGTCCCGCATCCATCGCGGCCGCAAGATCCTGCGGGCTGCACTCACCGGGATGCCGAGATGACCGAAACGACCAACATGGCGTGCCCCTGGGACGAGCTCATCAGCGCCTTCCTCGACGGCGAGCTCGACGACACCGAGGCGAGCGCGCTCGAAGCCCACCTTGCGATCCACGCCGAGTGCCGTTCGGAGCTCGACGAGATGACCCGCCTGCGCCAGCGGGTTCGGACGCTCCCGATGCGCAGTGGCACCCCGGCGTTCTGGCTTCGCGTGATGGACGACGTGGCCGCCGACCGTCCCGCGCCTTCGTCGACGACCGAGGCCCGAACCGTCGTCAGCGCCGCCGCTTCGCGCCGCTGGCGCTGGGCCTCGGTGGCGGCTTCGTTGGTCGTCCTCGCAGCCGGCGTTGCCGGGACCCGCAGCGGAGGCGGGGGGGCTCCGGTCACGCCCACCGAGGGGACGACCGTGTCACGAGCTGGGGTCATCGCCGGTATCACCGCGACCCCTACCCGGGCCCAGGTCGAGCCCGAGACCGACCCCGGCAGTGGACCGGTGGCGAACGTGTCGAGCACGACGACGTCGACCTTGGGCTCCGAGCGGGAATGGCTCCAGCAGATCGCCGATGCCGTGAACGATGTCCTCAACTAGGAGCAGGAGAACGGCGTCCGGCTGACGTCCGTAGCGCAGCGCAGACGGGACGCGTCCGTCGAGTGAGCCCGATGGACGCCTGGGCTCGAGATCAGACGGGCGGCATCAGACGGGGAGGAGCTGGGCGCGGCGGCGACGGAGGATCCGTCGGCGCTCGCGCTCGGAGCATCCGCCCCAGACTCCGTGGTCAATGCGATGGGTCAGGGCGTACTCGAGGCACTCCGGCCGTACCGGGCATTCGGCGCACATGCGGCGGGCCCGCTCGACGCCCACTCCGTCGGACGGGAAGAACTCCGACGGCGACCGTCCCCGGCACGTCGCGGCTTGCATCCAGTCGTAGTCGGTGCTCGGTTGGTCATCGACATCGATACGGTCCACGTGGTCACTCCGGTTCGCCTGAGCCCAGCGATCGTCGATCGCGAGGTGGTGGGAGATGCACCCTCGTGGATGAAACGCTCCAAAGGGCCCCACCGTTCCCGCATTTTCCGGTGCGCCAGGTTTCGTGTTGGTCAACGAGCCGTAGCCTTGGGGTAAAGAATGTCCAATGTTCGACGGAGAGTGCCGGTAATCACGCGGTGCGTGAGTTGGTGGTGGCCCGGAGGCGGGCCGGGGTCATCGACGATGCTCCCGATAGGCTCAAGATGCGGCGTGTCGCCGCCGTCCGTCGAGAGGAGCTCCATGACCGTGATGTTGGATGACCAGCCGCCGCGAGGGCACGTGAAGATCGTCTACCTGGGACCGGTCGCGCCGCACTGGGAAGTGATCAGGGTGCTCGGTGACTCGTCGTTGGTCGACGAGTTCCGCGTGCGCGTCGATGCCCGGCTCCAGCTCCTGCCGCCGCACGATCCCCAGTTCCGACGCAACAAGGAGCGGGTCGTCCGTGACGCCGAGCGCGAGTTGCTGGTCCTCGACTGGGACATGGGCGACGGTTTCGGCGACTGACGGCGCACCGGGCGACTGACGAGGGCGCCGGGCTGCCTCTTCGGCAGCGCACCGGCGCCCTCGGTGCAGCGCTGACAGACGGTGGCTCAGCCCAGCTTGGCCAGGGCCGAGTCGTACAGGGCCTTTTCGCGGGCCTGGCCCAGTGTTTCGGTCTGGAAGGCATCGACGACGACACCGGCCTTGTCGATGATGAAGGTGCCCCGCATGGCCGCGCCGACCGTGTCGTTGAACACCCCGTAGGCCCGGGCGACCTCGCCATGGGGCCAGAAGTCGGACAGGACGGGGAAGGTGTAACCCTGCTCCTTGGCCCACAGGGCCTGGGCGAACTTGGTGTCGCACGAGATCGCCAGAACCTGTACGCCGGCGGCCTCGTAGCGGGCGAGGTCATCGCGGAGCTCGCAGAGCTCACCCTGACAGATCCCGGTGAAGGTGAAGGGGTAGAAGACGAGGGCGACGTTGCTGGAGCCGCGGTAGCTCGAAAGCGTGATCTTGTCGCCGGTCGTGGCCGGCAACGCGAAGTCGGGTGCCGTGTCGCCTACTGCAACTGCCATGGGATGTGCTCCTCGGTTGTCGGCGGCCTGGGTCTTCGGCCAGGTCACGACGGAGTCTACGGGCCTCGCGCGTCGCGTCCCGATGCCACCTAGCATGGGGTCGCTCGCGTCGGGAAGGCTCCCGGCCGGGATGGACGCAGGCGTTGACCAGGCGAGCAAAGACTGGGACACATGAGCCGCCAGGGGATACCGCAACAGACGACGCCGTTCGCCCGGATGGCGGCCACCCATGCCGTTTCGGCGGCCGGCGACGCGTTCATCACCGCGGCCCTCGCCGGATCGCTGTTCTTCACGGCCTCGGTCGACGCAGCCCGCGGACGCACGATCCTGTACCTGCTGTTCACCATGGCGCCTTTCGCCGTGATCGCTCCGATCATCGGGCCCTTCCTCGACCGCTCCCGTGGCGGACGCAAGGCCATGGTCTTCGGTACCTTCCTGGGCCGGGCGCTGATGTGCATCCTGATGGCCTCCCAGGTCGACAGCTTCCTCCTGTTCCCGTTGGCCTTCGGGGCGCTCGTGATGCAGAAGTCGTACTCGATCACCAAGAGCGCCTTGGTCCCCTCGGTCGTCGACGGGCCGGACGATCTGGTCAAGGCCAATGCCCGTCTGGCGCTGATCGGCGTTCTCGGAGGCACGCTCGGGCTCCTCCCGGCGGCGCTGATCCTGAAGCTGGTGGGGGCGTCCTGGGTGCTGCGCCTCGGTGCGGTGGTGTTCCTCGTGGGCGCGGTGGCGGCGCTCCAGCTCGACCGGGCCCGCTCGGTGGCGCCCGATGAGACCGACCTCGAGCGGGCGGAGCTGCACACCCCGAGCGTTCGCCTGGCCGTGTCGGGCATGGGGATCCTCCGGGGAGCGATCGGGTTCCTCACGTTCTTGCTGGCGTTCTCGCTCAAGGCATCGGGCGAGCCGGCGTGGTTCTTCGGGTTGGTGCTCGGGTTCTCGGGACTGGGCGGTTTCGTGGGCGCCATGGTGGCGCCGGGGCTGCGCCGGCGGATCCGCGAGGAGACGATCCTCGTCGGGGCCCTGCTGCTGCCGGCGGTGGTGTGCCTGTTCTCGGCGCGGGGCTTCGGGCGTCTCGCCACCCTGGCCGTCGCGTTCGCGGTGGCGCTCGGGGCCTCGGCCGGGAAGCTGGCCTTTGACAGCCTCATCCAGCGTGATGCCCAGGACGCCGCCCGCGGTCGGGCCTTCGCCCGCTTCGAGACCCGGTTCCAACTGGTGTGGGTGATCGGCGGTCTGGGTGCGGTGGTGGGCGACTTCGGGGGGCGGACGGGCTTCTTGCTCTTGACCCTGGGCTTGGGTTTCGGCGGGCTGTCGTACATCGGTGGCACCCGAGCCGCGGCCAGCCAGGCGAGTGGACCCGACGATCCCGCCCGCCGGGTGTCGCTCGACAAGCGGCCCTCACGGGGCCGTCGGGCGCTCCCCGGCCGTGACCTGGGCCGTCCCGGTGCCCGGGGTGCGCCGGGCGACCTGGCCGCTCCATTCGAGCTGGAGACCTCGCGAGACCTGCGCCTCCCAGGCGGGCTGGGTGACCCCCGTGAGGGCGCCGTACCGCACGAACGCGGCTCCCGGGGGGCCGACCGGCTGTCGGCGCCGCTCAGGGACCGGTCGCGTCGCGGCCGTCGTCGTCCATGATCTCGAGCCGGGCCAGCCACAGCCCGGGGGCCTCAAGCTCGTTGGGCGTGGGCAGATGCTGGGGCCGTTCCCACAGGCGGGTCAATGCGGCCGGTCCGCCCCGCTCGACGACCCCCGCGCAGAACGCCCGTCCCCGTTCGTAGTGCTCACGGCGTAGCTCCATGCCCAGGAGCTTGGCGATGAACCGCTCGGACTCGCCTTGGACGACCCGATGGCGCCGTCGGGCCTCCTGAATGGTGCCCAGCGTCGGGATCATGGGCGTGCCCACGGTCTCGACGACGTGGTCGGCGACGCCTTCGAGCACCGACACCAAGGTCTGGAGCCGACGGCGGGTCTCTTCCTGGGCCGGAGTGTGCATGGCTCCGAGAAGGGCGTCGGGATCGCCGAGCACAAGCTCGAACGAGGCCGGGTCGGTCGGGTCGATCGTCCCCAGACGGCCTTCGAGGAGTTGCGGGTCGATCCGGTAGCCGGTGACGTACTCGACGGCGAGGTCGACGATGCGGTCACGGAGCCAGGGGACGGCCCGAAGGTAGGCGTGTGTGATCTCGTGCAACGCCATGGTGAACCGGAAGTCTCGTCGGTCGAGTCCCCAGGCCTGTTCGAAGTCGTCGACGTTCTCGGCCACGAAGAGCACCGTCGGCCGCCCCGTCAGGGGCAGCGGCAGGTCGTGTCGAGTGAGCGCGATCCGGGCCAGGTGTCCGGCCATGAACCCGGCTTGGACCCCGACGAGCATCGGGACGAGCATCGGCATCAGACCGCTGATGAGCGAGAGCGGATCGAAGTCGTCGCTGTCGTCGCTGGGATTCCGAGGACCGGTCGCCGACGCGGCGAGGTGCTGCTCGAATGCGAACGGGTCGTCGCCACCGGAGCCGTCGGATGTGTCGGAGCCACCAGTCTGGAGGAGCTGGGCCAGCCCCTCGATCACGGGATGCAGGCCGTCGAGGATCTGCTCGGCCCACTCGGCTCGCGTGACCAGCTGGGCCTCGTAGGCGGGGCCCGTGAGGTCGATGGCCTGACCGACGAGGACCTCGGCCGCTCGAACCAGGTCGGCGAACTCGGAGATCTCGGCGTGGGAGATGGGGCGTGAGGGGGTCGGGGGCGGCCCCGAGGCGCCTCGGGCCTCGGGCGGCGCGAGGAACATGGCGAGCGGGCCACCGGCTGCGGAATCCTCGGTCGAGATCATGGCCGCGACCTGGCGGGCCATGTCCCAGTTCACGGGACCCTCGGAGCTGAGCTGGCGCATCATGGCGGCGACATCGACGCCCGAGAGGCCCAACGACGACAGGTCGAAGTTCGAGAGGTCGAGCGACGAGAGGTCGACGCCCGACATGTCGAGCTTCGACCAGTCGAACGTGGCGGGGTCGAACGTGGCGGGGTCGAACATGCCGAATCCGAACGGGAACGGCCAGGTCGGTCGTCGATCGTCCTCGTCGTCTCCCGAGTCTTGAGCGCGGTCGTCCACTCGGTCAGTGTATGGGGGTGTCGACGATCGCGATCAGCGGGGTCTCGGGAACCATCGGTCAGGCGTACCTCCGATATCTGGAGGCCGACGGCCGCACGGCTCGGGTGGTGGGCATCGACACCGGTGAGCCCCGGTTCCGACCCCGTTGGCTCGACTTCCGGTGCGTCGACGTCGCCACGACCGATCTGGCTGATCTCCTTGACGGCGTCGAGATTCTGGTGCATCTGGCGGGGCTGTTCGATCCCGACCTCGACGACGCGGTCCTCGCCCGGGTGAACATCGACGGAACGCGTCGCCTGCTCGACGCGGCGGCTGGGGCCGGGGTGCGCACCGTCGTGCACGCGTCGAGCGTCGCCGTGTACGGGGCCTGGCCCGACAACCCCGTCCCGCTCACCGAGGACGCTGCGCTGCGTCCGAATCCGGGGTTCGCCCTCGGTGTGCACAAGGCCGAGAACGAGCGTCAGCTCCGAGAGTGGCGCCTCGACGATCCCGACCGGGTGGTCACCGTCTTGCGTTTCGCCTTCGTACTCGGAGGGTCGACGTCTCCCGTGGTGACGGCCCACGCCCTGGGACGGGTCCCGATCGGGGTGAGCGCTCCTCCGCCGGTGCAGTTCCTCCATGTCGAGGATGCGGCCAGCGCCATCGCCCATGCCGTCGAGCGCACCCTCCCCGGGACCTACAACGTGGCGGCCGACGGCTGGCTGAGCGCCGAGGCCGTGAGCGCCGTCGTGGGAGCCCCTCCCCGGCGCATCGTCCTCCGTCCCGACGTGGCTCGGCGGGTGTTGACCCGCTTGTGGGCGATGGGCGCGTCGGCCGTGCCGCCGACGATGACGCCGTTCCTCGCCAGCGCCTGTGTGGTCGCCAACGACCGACTCCGGGCCACAGGATGGTCGGCGCTGCACGACAACGAGGGGGCGCTGCGGGCCTGCCTCGAAGCCGCCGGGCCCCGCCCGAGCCGCCGCCGCCCCCTGATCCTGGCCGGAGTCGTGGTCGCCGTCGTGGCGGCCGGTCTCGGTCGCCGAGCGGCCCGAGGCCGTTCACGGGGGTGATGGCTGTCGGGTGGGTCGCGCCCGTCGGCTCGCGCTCTGCGTCGAGGGTGACTGGTTCACGACTCCGGACGGGTCACGAGCAGAACCGGGAGCTTGACGACGGCCGGAAGCTGCCGGCCCGGATCGGCGTTGGACGGAGCGCTGCGCACGATGGTGAGGTCGACCGTCGAGCCCACGGGAGCGGCGCGCACCTCGGTCATGAGACCGACCATGCCCGAGATCGCCATACCATCGACGGCCGTGATCACGTCGCCTTCCACGACCCCGGCTGTGGCCGCCGGACCGCCGGCCTCGACCCGTGTCACGACCGCGCCCCCGCCGACCCCGAGCCGGACGGAGGTGGCCGAGTCGAGATCGCCTCCGGCGATCCCCAGCCAGGCGTAGCGCACGAAGCCGTCGGACTGGATCTGGGAGGCCACCGACCGGGCGACCTCGATGGGCACGGCGAGGCCGCCGGTGTTGGGGTCGATGCCCAACAGCGTGGCTGCCGCGCCGGTGGGCGGCCCCACGCTCACGGCCACGACTGCGCCGTGGAGGTCGAGCATCGCTCCACCGGTGGCGCTCAAGGGAACCCGGGTGTCGACCTGCACCATGCCGTAGAGCCAGCGGTCGTCGGCGAGCGGGACGACCTTGCCCAGGCCGGAGATGACCCCGACGGCAACGGTCGCGGCCGATTCGAGACCCGTCGGGGCTCCCACGATGATGGCCGTGCTTCCCACCTGATCGGGCCCGTGATCGGCGAGACGGGCCGGGACGAGGTCATCGGCCTCGACGTGCAGGACAGCGAGACCACTGTCGGGGTCTGAGCCCACGACCCAGGCGACGTGGACCCGCCCGAGCGAGTCGACGACCTCGACCTGGGTCGTCCCGGCCACGAGGTCGTGGCTCGTGAGCACCGTCCCGCGATCGTCGATCGTGACCCCAGATCCGACGCGACCCCCGTCGAGCGTGGGCACCTCGACCCGCAGGATCGCTGGAGCGGTGTCGGCCACCAGCTGGGCGATGTCGGGCGCGCTCACGAACGAGGCCGTGCCCGCGGCGTCGAGCGAACCTGGCGCGGTGGTGGCGACGAGGTCGGCTGCAGCGATGGCGGACGCCGGACCACGCCGGTCGAAGGCGCCGAGGCCCGCAGCCGCGCCCAGGGCGACCGAGGCTCCGACGACGCCCGCCAGGACGGGGATCGTGGCTGCCCGAGACACTGACCAGACCTGGCTCGTGATCCGGCTCAGCCCCCGGACCCGTTGACGTGTCGGCACGAGGAACGACAGCGACGGGGACCGTGACCCGCTTCTGGCGACCGTGGGCTCGCCCGCGCCTCCGAGCGCATGCAATTCGGACGGATGGATCCACGTGCGCTCGGCCGGCGTGGGAGGAGGCCGGAAGCTCTCGTCGTCGTCACCCATGGTCAGGGTTCGTCACCGGCATCGTGGCCTTGGTCTCGTCGTTCGCAGCCTGCCCATCGGCGCCGACGGGTTGGGTCGGGAGTGTACCGACGCGTTCGCGCATGGTGTTCGCGGCCTGGCACAGATGTCGGATTCCCGGCCAGGCGTCGCTGCGCGGGCTCGGCGACGTAATCTCGACCTCATGACCGGCCTTTCGTCACCTGATCGATCTGGAGCGGGCGATGCCCCCGCCGCGATCTCGGTGGTCGTCGCCCCCCCCGACGGGGCCGACTGGGTCGGGCTCACGTCGGATCCCCTGCCCGTCGAGCGCGCCGTCGCCTGGGTCACCACCACCGGCAGCGGAGCAGTGGTCAGCTTTCTCGGCGTGGTGCGTGACCATGCCGACGGACGCGCCGGTGTCACGGGGCTCACGTACGAGTCGTACGAACGCGCGGCGATCGACCGGATGCACGCGATCGCCCGTCAAGCGAGGGTGCAGTGGCCGTCGATCGAGCGCCTGGCGCTCTTGCACCGTGTCGGTCCGCTCGAGCTGAGCGACGTGGCGGTGGCCGTCGTGGTTTCCACGGCCCATCGGGGTCCGGCGTTCGACGCCGCTCGCTTTTGCATCGACACCCTGAAGGAGACCGTGCCGATCTGGAAGCGTGAGCACTGGGCTGGAGGCTCCGACTGGGGAGTCGACGCCCGTCCCGTCGCTCCCGTCCCCACTCCGATCGTTCCGTGACCGCCAGGTCGCTGCGCGTTCGCTCTCCGGGCCTAGCCTGAGCGCCGATGCCCCGTGATCTGGCAATTGACCTCGGCACTGCCAACACCCTGATCTACGCGCGCGGCGAGGGGATCATCCTCAACGAGCCCACGGTCATTGCGCTCAACAGTCGCTCCCAGGAAGTGCTGGCGATGGGCCACGAGGCGTGGCAGATGATCGGCCGCACGCCGGGCTACATCGTGGCCGTGCGTCCGCTGCGCAAGGGTGCGATCACCGACTACAACATCCCGCAGCGCATGATTCGCCTGCTGTTGCTGCGGGCCAGTGTGAGCCGGCTCAACCGAGCCCGGATCCTCATCTGCGTGCCGTCGGCCATCACCGCAGTCGAGCAGCGGGCCGTCCTCGAGGCTGCACGCAGCGCGGGTGCGGCGGCCACCTACCTCATCGAGCAACCGATGGCCGCCGCCATCGGGGCCGACCTCCCGATCCACGAGCCGATCGGGAACATGGTGGTCGACATCGGCGGGGGCACCACCGAGGTGGCCGTCATCTCGCTGGGCGGTGTCGTCGCGCTCGAGGCGGTGCGGGTCGGCTCGTTCGACATCGACGCTGCCATCCAGACCTGGGTTCGTCGCCAGCACGGTGTCGCCATCGGCGAGCGAACGGCGGAGGACGTGAAGCTGGCGATCGGCTCCGCCTATCCGGTGGCCGACGACTATCGGGCCGAGGTGCGAGGCCGCGACCTCACGAGCGGTCTCCCGAAGACGATCGTGCTCCGCCCCGACGAGGTCCGCGAGGCCATCCAGGAGCCGGTCAACGCCATGTGCGACGCCGTGGTCCGGTGTCTGTCTCAGGCCCCCCCGGAGCTGGCCCAGGACCTCATCTTCCATGGCATCAACCTCGTCGGTGGCGGGGCCATGCTCCGGGGCATCGACGAACGGATCGCCCGCGACACCGACCTCCCGGTGCACTACGTGGCGTCGCCCCTCGAGACCGTCGTGCGAGGCGCCGGACGCTGCCTCGAGTCGTTCGAGACCCTGCGGTCGATGTTCATGGGGAGCCAGCCCCCCCGGCACGGCTCGGGTGGACGTTCGTCGGGCTGACGACCGTCAGCCGCATCAGGAGTCGGCGGTCGGTGGCGCTGGGGAACCACCGCCCGTGGCTC
This sequence comes from Actinomycetes bacterium, assembly GCA_031362415.1. Lineage (GTDB taxonomy): Bacteria > Actinomycetota > Acidimicrobiia > IMCC26256 > VFJJ01 > VFJJ01. Next base: position 10,271 of record JANLSK010000005.1, read on the forward strand.
CGCGCAGGTCGTCAGCCACCTGCCTGACCTGCCAGTCCTTGTCGGCGGTGGCCCGGTCGATGGCGGCGTCGACCGCGGGACCCTCGAACGGCGCCAATGCCAACACGGCGCGTCGTCGTACCGCCGGACGGTCGCGGCATCCGAGGAGGATGGCCTCGAGACCGTCGGGATGACCGAGCGACCCCAACGCGGCGATCGCAGCCTCACGTACCAGCGGATCGGGATGGCCGGGCCCGGCAGCCACCCGCGAGAGGGCCCCGACCGCGCCGACGGTCACCGCGTCGTCGGCGAGCTCACCGAGGGCGGACGCTGCCGCTTCGGCCACGAGGGCGTCGGGATCGTCGAGGAGCGCCAGCAGCGCAGCGGCCGGGAACGGCCCCCGGGGAGCCAGCTCGGCCGCGCCGCGGCGCACCCGGGCCGACGGATCGGCGAGCGCGTGCGTCCACAGCCCGGTGGTCACCGGTTCTGGCGCCTCGGTACCGGCCCGCCGAACCAGTGCTGCCAGCGCGACGGCCCGGACCCGCTCGTCGGGATCGTCGGTGACGGCCCGCGCCAGCTCGGCGCCGATGTTCCCGTCGCCTTGGGTGTCGCCGGTGGCGTCGGTGGCGTCGATGGCGTCGGCGCCGGCATGGCCCAGCGACGCGATCGCAGCGGCGCGTTCGATGGCACCTCGGCGGGCGTGCGCGGTCATCTCGATCCCGAGAGGGCCTTCGAGGCCAGATCGCCGATGTAGCGGAAGACCTCGATGGCTGCGCCGCCGAGGATGCGTCCGAGGAGCACGGTGAGCAGCACGAGGAGCGTGAGGGCGATGGGCCAGGGCAGGAGGTGCAGGCGCGGCATGCGTCGGTGGAAGCGCCAT
>JANLSK010000021.1:0-7805 GCA_031362415.1 Actinomycetes bacterium
CGCCGGATTGATCGACCGCGCCGATTGCGGCGGGGGCCTGGCGCCCCCGCCCCCCCCCGCCGCTGCTACGCCCGGGCCCCCCGCGGCGTCGACCACCACGCCGACGACTCGTCCGACCCGGGCCGGGTCGCCGACGACGAACGTGGGTGTCACGACGACCTCGGCCTCGTCGCCTACGGTGCCCGTCGACATCACCGCACCGACGACCCCGCCGACGACCCTGCCGACGGCCTGAACGCCGGTCCCGGCGCTGCCCACTCCTGACCTACCCACATACCGCATCCGCATACCGCACTGGAGAAACCCGTGGCCCAGCCCCCCGCGATGGAGATCGACCTCGACACGACCTACGAGGTCACCATCGGCCTCGACGCCGGCTCGATCGTCATGCTGCTCGATCCGAAGCTCGCACCCACGACGGTGAACAACTTCGTGGCCCTGGCCCGCCAGGGTTACTACACCGGGCTCACGTTCCACCGCGCCGTACCCGACTTCGTGGTCCAGGGTGGCTGCCCCGAGGGTTCAGGGCGCGGCGGTCCCGGCTACAAGTTCGCCGACGAGCCCGTGATCGACGAGTACACGCTGGGCGCGGTGGCCATGGCCAACTCCGGCCCCAACACCAACGGATCGCAGTTCTTCATCTGCACCGCCGACTGCCAGCGCAAGCTGACCAAGTCGTACAACCTCTTCGGCCATGTCACCTCGGGCATGGACGTGGCCCTGGGCGTGAAGGTGGGCGACGTGATGCGCACGGTCACCGTGGTCGCGCAGCCCCGGGCCTGACGGGCCGGTCGTACGGCCAGGCTCTCGGAGTCAGGGATGTCGTTCTTCGACCGGAACCGTAAGAAGCTCGCCGAGCTGGGGGTCGACCCGGCTCGGCTGCCGCCGGGGCAGTACCACACCGAACGGTTCCCCGTGCTGCACGTGGGAGATGTTCCGGCGTGGGACCCGGCCACGTGGGACTTCCGGATCTTCGGCGCGGTGACGGCCGAGCGCCGGCTGTCGTGGGACGAGCTGCGGGCGTTGCCATCCACCACGATCACGACCGACATCCACTGTGTGACCAAGTGGTCGAAGTTCGACACGGGCTGGACGGGCGTGAAGTTCACCGACGTCCTGGCCCTGGTGGAGGTGGCGCCGGAGGCGGCGTTCGTGATCGGACACGCCGAGTACGGCTACACGGCCAACGTCCCGCTGGCCGATCTGCTCCACGACAACGTGCTGCTCGCCTGGGCCTACGACGGCCAACCTCTCGAACCCAAGCACGGCGCACCGCTGCGGCTCGTCGTGCCGCCTCTGTACTTCTGGAAGTCGGTCAAGTGGCTTCGCGGCATCGAGCTCTCGACTCGCGACGTCCCCGGCTTCTGGGAGCGCAACGGCTACCACAACTACGGCGATCCCTTCCGCGAACAGCGCTACACGAACGACTGACCTCGTCGTTCGCTCCATGAATGCGCTCAATGAATAAGCTCATTGGACGGTATTTATTGTCTGATTGCACGAAGTTGCGGGTTACATGAAGTTGCGGGTGTGCAGCGCCGCCAGGGTCTCGGTCTCGGCCGGGGAGAAGCCCAGCCGGGCGAGACGGCCCTCCCGCCCCGACTGCATGTCGGTCTGGAGGTCCGCCACGGCGGCCCAGCCCCGGGCGATGTCGCTCGGGGCCCGGCTGCCCGCGGCGAGCAGTACCAGGCTGTCGAAGACCTCCTGGTTGAGCCCGGCGGTCGAACGGAGGGCGTCGTGGCGGCGTTCGACAGCCGAGGCCAGGCGAGGTCGCAGCGCCGGATCGCGGGCGCAGTGGCGTTCGAGATGGGCGACGCCGAACGCGACGTGGCGGGCCTCGTCGGAACGGACCAGCCAGGCGGCGGTGCGGGTGCAGTCGTCGGGCGCATGACGTTCCAGGAACCCGAGCAGCGACACGAACGTCCCCTCACCGAGGACGCTGAGGAGGAAGCTGGCCGTCGCAAAGTGAGGCTCGTCGACGAGGGTCTGCAGCGAGGCGCGCCCGCCCGCGCCCGACAACGTGGGCGCCCGCTCCGCCAGGCGGGCTCGGCGGGCGAACACGTGGGCGTGACGGGCTTCGTCGGCGATCTGCACCGCAAGGAGATGTTGGATCTCGGCAAAGTGGGGGTGGATCTGGCCGAGGAAACGGGCCGGGACCACCAGGGCAGCCTGCTCGTTCTCGACCAGATATGCCATCACCGCCACGACGGCCTGCTCGATCGCCGGGTCCTCTGGGAGCGCGGCGTCCCACGGGATGGCCACCGCCGGATCCCATTGCCCGGCCAGGGCCTGGTCGTACAGGCGCTCCGCCGCGTCGGCCCAGATCTCGTCCTTGGTGTCGAGGCTGAACCGGGGCGTGGGCCCGCCCGCCTCGACCCAGGCGCCGCGAGCGGCCAGCCCCCAGTGGGGTGAGGCGTGGTCGGCGACCTCACCCGGAAGGGGTGAACCCGCTGGTTCGGCGGCCGACCAGCGGGCGTCGGCGCTGCGGCCCCGGCGCACCACGGCCACCGGTCCGTCGGTTCCGGTGGCTCCGGTGGCTCCGGTGGCTCCGGTGGCTCCGGTGGCTCCGGTGGCTCCGGTGGCTCCGGTGGTCTCGAGGCCGTGGCCGGTCGCGCTGCACCAGGCTCGAAGGTGCGCCGCCAGCGCCGGGTGCGAGCCGTGTACCGCGATGGTCGCCGCCGGCTCGGCCTCGCGCAGGGCCAGCGCGAGTAGCACGTGACCGCCGCCGTCGAGCCCGAGCGGACCGAGGTCGAGGCTGTGGGCGCGGCCGGGTCGCGCGCCGGCTTCGGGTTCGGGGTGCGCGCCGGGTCCAGGTTCGGAGCGCGCCCCCCGTTCGTTCGCCGTCACGGCCGGTAGGAGCCGTCGACGATCTGGCCCGCCTCGTCGTACAGGCCGAGCAGATCGACGGCCCGTTCGAGCTGAGCGAATCCGCTGGTGCGCCCGGGCCGCCACTCGCGTAGCCCCTCGAGCTCGAGGAGCATCCGTACCTCGGGATCGTCGAACGACATCGACAGCAGAAGCTCGTCGAATGCCCGGAGCGTCGTGGTGTCGACGGCATCGTCGATCACCGTGAACACGCAGTGGTCGTAGGGCGGGGTCTCGGTGAGCATCCGCACGGCGTCGGGCGTGATGAGCCCCTCCTGCGCGAACGCCAGGTGATTCCCGCCGATGATGCAGGCTGCGTCGACCTCGCCAGCCAACAACGCAGTCACGGCCTCGCGCTCGCCGCCCACGTGATCGCCGTGCTTGCCCACCATCACGTCGAACCGCCGCACGTCGAACCGCCGCACGTCGAACCGCCGCACGTCGAACCGCTGCACCCCAGAACGCTGAGCATCGAACCGCTGCGCACTGTCGATGCTGCTCGTGTGGCGGCGCGGCTCCTCGCCCGGGGGAGGCGCCAGGCGCGAGAGGTGCGCCAGCGGGATGAGGCGCGACTGGGGCGAGTCGATCGCGCCGACTCCCACGACGAGCCCGTCGAGATCGGCGATGGTCTCGATACCGGCGTCGGACCGGACGAGCACCACCGAGGTGAGGTCCTGGTCGGTGTCACGCATCACCGTGGCCGAGGCCGAGCGCCCCGAGGCTGCGGCCATCCGCCGGGCCCGCACCCAGGCGAGGGGCGAGTTCCAGGCGATGTCGATGCGGCCGGCGATGAGGTCGTCGACCTGGGTCTCGTAGTTCGAGTACAGCACGTAGTCGAAGGGGAGCTGGTGGCTGCGCAACCAGTCCCGGAACCCCTCCCAGATCGTCACGACCTTGGGGGCGTATGCCACGGCACCCAGTACGAACGGATCGGTCATGTCCGCCTCCGCCCGTCGCCACCAACCGAAGCTCGCTCGATCGTCGTTCTCGTCAGGCTCTCGAACACGTCGAGAGTGGTGGTGGCGGTCACCTCGACCACCTTGAGTCGCGCGGTATCCGCATCATTCGCGACTGTCCTTTCGTCGCCGGCCCCGGGCCCGTCACCTGGGGTCGCCGAAAGGTAGTCGGCGCCCGCCGCTTGCGCGCCGGCCCCGCGGGACCACGAGAGCGTGCCACTGCCACCCCACGGCTACTCGACGGCTTGCAGCACCCGGAGTTGACGGGTCGACGCCAGGAGCAGCCCGTCGGCGGTCCAGATCTCGGTGTCCTCGTCGACGAACCCGTTGACTGCCGCGCGAGTGCTCATCGACACCAGCACCGGCGCCGTGGCGTCGACCTGGGACGAGGGCAGCGGCAGACGGAAGTGCGCGGTGAAGTCGGACGTCATGCTGACGGCCGGGGTGGTGATGCGATGGTGCACGACCGGCACCCAGATGTCGCCGTAGGCGCACACCAGTCCTGCGGTGACCGGCTCGGGCGTGCGGGGGAGGATCCAGCCGCCCGTGAACGCTCGGCCGCCGTCGCTCGCGACCGTGGCGTGGCGTGGCCAGAAGTGGAAGTGGTCGTGGGCGGGTACCCGCAAGAGCACGCCGGCCGGATCCTCGTCGGCCCCGACGGGCGCGACGGCTGGCATCACGGCGTCGCTGAACTCGGGCGACGGGCGGTCGGTGGCGTAGGTGGCGATGGCCAGCCCGCACAGCGTGCCATTGCACGACAAGCGGGCGGTGAGCGTGGTGACCGTCCGGCCGACGCGGTCGCTTGTGACATCGGCTCGGAACCCGCCCGGGGTGAACGGGCGCAGGAAGTGCATCGTGAGCGACCGGGCGGTACGCGCCGGCGTGACCCCGTCAGCCGGGGCGAGGGCGGCGGTGGCGACGCCCGAAGTGGTGCTGGTCCGGGCGACCTCGGCGTCCATCGCCGCCAGGGCCAGAGCCAGCCCGTACCCGCCGAACAGGCTGCGGAAGCCCTCGAAGGTGGTGTCGGTGAGGCGCTCGTACACGCCGGGTGCCGTCGCGCTGAGTGTGCTGTGATGGGCCAGCATCCCGGGAACTGCCGTCATGCCCCGATCATCGCTTGGGCTTGACCGACCGGGCGAACTTGGCCACCTTGCCCTTGGCGACCTTCGTGGCCCGCTCGACGAGCGAGTGCTCACGCGTGACGACGTCGTCGAGGGCCTCGTCGATCGCCGTGAGCGTGTCGGCGTCGAGCCTGACCCCGGCCGCAGCCACGTTGTCGTTGATCTGCTCGGGCCGGGTCGCCCCGATGATCGCGCTCGTCACCACGTCGTCGCGGAGCACCCAGGCCAGAGCCAGTTGCGCCATGGTGATCCCGGCGGCATCGGCGATCGGCCGGAGTCGATCGACGGCCGTCAGCACCTCGTCGCTCTTGTAGCGGCCGATGGCACCGCCCATCGACGGGGACGCAGCGCGCGAATCGGCGGGCGGTGGCGTGCCCGGCCGGTACTTGCCGGTGAGCACGCCTTGGGCGAGCGGCGACCAGACGATGGTGCCGATGCCGTGTCGCCGGCAGCTTTCGAACACCGCGGCTTCGGGAACCCGGTACAGCATCGAGTACTGGGGCTGGCTGGAGACGAAGGGCCGGGCCCCGCTGCGGGCGGCGATGTCGGCCGAGTCGTCGATCTGGTCGGCCTTCCACTCCGAGAAGCCGAGCCAGCGCACCTTGCCCGCTTCGACGAGCTCGGTGAGCGCCCCCATGGTCTCGTCGAGCGGGGTGTCCTTGTCGTAGCGATGGCACTGGTAGAGGTCGATGTGGTCGGTCTGAAGGCGCTTCAGCGAGGCGTCGCACTGCTTGAGCACCTGGGCTCGCGACAGGCCCTTGTCGGTGTCGGTCATGGGCCAGAACAGCTTGGTGGCCAAGCGGTACGAGTCGCGAGGTACACCCACGAGCGCCCGTCCGAGCACCTCCTCGGCCGTGCCCTTCCCGTAGATGTTCGCCGTGTCGAAGAAGTCGATCCCGAGCTCGAGCGCCCGCCTCACACAGGCGCTGGCGGCCGGGTCATCAACGCCGGCGCCATAGGTGAGCCACGAGCCGAGGCTGATGACGGGTACGTCGAGATCGCTCGTGCCCAACCGCCGGTATTCCATGCCCTGGTGTCCCCTGGTGTCGGTGGTTCGAAACTCTCTCGGTATGCGCTCAGCATGAGCCCACCATGCGCTCGGTATGCGCTCAGAACTGCCAGCGTACGACGGACTCCACGAAGTCGGCCTCGCTCCAGCTCATCCCCACCCGGGGCACGATCTCGTAGAAGCCGTACCGGGGATCGTCGTCGGTCGCGGTGACCTCCACGTCGTACTTGGCCAGATAGGCGATGGAGAACCCCGGGGGAACCTCGTCAGCGGCCAGCCGTCGGGCGACGCCCTCAACGATGACGACCTCGTCGCCGGAGTCGAGGTGCAGCACGATCGCCGGGTTGGCTGCGAGGTTGCGGGCCTTGCGCGACCGGGGGTCGGTGCTGAAGAGCATCCGATCGTCGACCGTCACCCCCCAGACCGGTTGCACGTGCGGTCGACCGTCGGGCCGGGTCGTGGCCACCCACCACGTGCGGCCCTCGGCGATGCGGCGGCTCACCTCGCTCCACGGCCAGTGCGCCGAACCGGCGTCGGGACTCAGCCCGTAGTCGACCGGGACGCGAAGTCCTCCGGGACGGGGATCGTGCGCCATGTCCCCGAGCCTACGGGCCGTCTTCGTTGCCGGTCACGTTGTCGTTGTCGTTGTCGTTGTCGTTGTCGGTCAGTGGTCCTTGCTGGCGAGGGTGGTGAGGGTGGGGTGAGGATCGGGGACACGGCGGGCCGGCGGCGGTCGCCGAGCCCCGCGCCGGGCGGCGATGCGGTACGACAGGGCCCACACGACAGCGGCGATGGAGGCGACGGCGGTGAGCTGATAGAGCCGTTGCGAGCGATCGGCGCCGGCGAGGGCGGCATGGAGGCTGGTGAGCCAGAACGCGAGGTAACTCGTGAGGTGCACGTACCGCCAGGCCCTGCGGGGGACTCGGCGGATCGCCAGCGAGCTGAGCTCGACCGCGAGGAGCAGCCAGGCCGCGACGACACCGAGTGCGATCGCACCCGGTCGCCAGTCGGAGGCGAAAGGTACGGTGAGGTCGGTGAGCCCGAATTCCACGTAGCTGTCGGCGACCAGGGCGGCGAAGTGGACGGCGGTGAATGCGATGGTCAGCGCGCCGAGCCAGCGGTGCAGATCGAGCAACCAGGCCGGTCGGCGGAGCTCACGGAACGCGCCCGTGGAGAGGATCACTCCCCACACCACCGAAGCGGTGAGCATGAGCCAGGCCACGATGCCCGAGGCCCGGGTGAGGTACCACCAGAACTGCGGATTCACGACGCCCTCACATCGGATCGGTCCGAGCGCCGGTCAGCTGCCATGAGAGCGCGTGGTCGGCGCTGGCGCGGGGCTCGGCGACGCTCGCACGACGGGACGGGGTGCGAGCGCGATCGGTCCCGCCCCGGCGGCTGGCGCGCCCGAGGCCGGCTCGGCGGATGCGTACGCGTCGGCCCCGATGGCGGTGGCGCCGCTGGCCGTCACCACCACCTGCGCCGGTGCGGCACTCGCTGCTGCCCCGGTGTCGGTCGTGGTGGCGATCGTGGAGCTCGGTCTCGCTGACAGGCCCATGGTCGCCACCAGGCCGAGCATCGTCGTGAGCCCGAGGCCGGTGGCCGCGATGCGTGTACCGACGGCCGGATGCCGTTGAGCGCGGCGGTCGTCGTCGGGGTGCACGCCGCCGGGCCTGACCGGGCCTGTCCCTCCCGCGCCGGGCCACCGTGCCGCGGACGAGGGTGTCGTGAATGAGGGTGCGCTCGTTGACGGGGTCGTCGGTGTGTATGGACTGGTGGCGCTGCGCGTCGACTGTCGTCGCTGGAGCCGGGCCAGCCGCTGGCTCATGGCTTCGTCGAGCTCGACCGTCGCTT
>JANLSK010000043.1:0-1865 GCA_031362415.1 Actinomycetes bacterium
TGTTCGACGGCGCCGAGCGGCTGCACGAGGATCGAGCGCTCGGTCACCTGCCGGGCGATCTCGGGGGCGCGCAGGTCGGCGAGGCGGCGCATGCTCATGAGTCGATCGTAGGGCCGGCATGTGCGGGCCGGCCCGATAGCGTCGCGGTGTCGAGCCGCCACCCTGGTATTGACACGCAGTCCGCTGCCAACACGCGGAGAACACCATGCCCGTCCTGGCCACCGTCGAGGAGCTCATCGAACACCTGCGGTTCCTCGGCACCATCGCGTCCGACGAGACCGACGCCTTCGCCGAGCTCGACCACGGGCTCCAATGTGCTGCGCTGTTGGCCACCGCCGAGCCCACCGACGTCGAGCTCCAGGTGGCCGGGCTCATCCACGACCTGGCGCACCCGTGGGACGAGGCCGGCATGCCTCGCCACGCCGTGATGGGCGCGGCGGCGGTGCGGGGTCTGCTCGGTGCGCGCATGGCGGCGCTCATCGAAGGTCACGTGCCGGCCAAGCGCTACCTGGTGACGGTCGACCCGGCCTACCGGGCGCTCCTGTCGAGCGGGAGCATCGAGACCCTGGCCGCGCAGGGCGGCGACCTGACGCCCGCGCACGCCGCGGCCTTCGAGGCCAACCCCGACTGGCGGGCCACGGTGGCGCTGCGCCGGGCCGACGACGCCGCCAAGGTCGTGGGCGCCCAGGTACCAGACCTCGACCACTGGCTCCCCGCCATCGCCGCCATCGCCGCCCGGAGACGCTGACTCAGCCGGAGACGCTGAGCACGCATCAGCCGTCGCTGCTGCGCACGCCGACGGGGATGGGCGTCCGTGCAGGTGGGCGCCCGCGGGTGCACGGGACTCAGAAACCGCCGTGGCCCATGCGGTTGCGGAGGTTCACCATCTCGCCGAGGTGGTTGTAGCCGTGGCCGATGGTCTCCCACGAGACGTGGAAGGTGACGGGCTTGGCCGTCCACATGCGGTACAGCCACGGGTAGCCGTCCTCCGAGACGGTGGCCCGGCGGAGCCCGGCAGCGGCGTCGGGAACCCGGTCAAGCTCGGCCGGATCGACCTCGGCCAGCCAGGCCGCCGTTGCCGCCCAGAGCGCCTCGGCGTAACCCTCGAGGGCCTCGAGATCGATGAGCGCAGCTGCGTCGCGATCGCCGGCCTCCGACAAACCCGTGCCCGGATTCAGGGCCGTGACACCGAGGCGCTCGGCCCATCCATCGGTCGCCAGCACCTCGTCGATGCCGCGGACCACGGCGTTCAGGGCCACGTCCTGATGGCGCAACATGTGCCACAGGATCCAGGCGATCGACGACGTCTCGTCGTCGACGTGCTCGTTCCATCGCTCACGAGGCACCCGGGCCAGCACCTGGGTACGAACACGGTTGCCGACGTCGGCGTGGTCGGCGAGGAGCCAGCTCCGGAGATCCATGGCGCAGGTCGTACCATCCCGGGCGATGAACGTGCTCGTCGTGCACGCCCACCCTTCTCCCGAGAGCTACTCCGCCGCCGTGTACCGGACCGCGATCCGGGCGCTGGAGGGCGCCGGGCACTCGGTGACGGGCATCAGCCTGTACGAGGAGCGATTCGAGGCCCGGATGAGCCGCGACGAGCGACTGGCCTACGAGACCGACACTCCCGTTCTCGATCCCCAGGTCGCCCGTCACGTCGAGCTCGTCAAGGCCGCACAGGTGCTCGTGTTCGTCTATCCCACCTGGTGGTTCGGGCTCCCGGCCATCCTCAAGGGGTGGTTGGAGCGGGTGCTCGTCCCCGGGGTCGGATTCGTGCTCGATCCCAAGTCGCACAAGGTGAAGCGGGGTTTGGGGAAGGTGCGCCGCATCGTCGGGATCACCACCTACGGCTCGCCGCGGCCGTC
>JANLSK010000097.1:0-23759 GCA_031362415.1 Actinomycetes bacterium
GAGCCCGACTTTCGCCGCGAGGAGCTGCTCGATCTCCTCGTGACCCACGGGCGCATGGTCGGCCACGGCGCTGGCGGAGACGTCGACCTCCCGGGGTTCGACGCCGGGCTGGGGTTCGCAGGGACGGTGGTTGCGGTGTGCGGCCCGGGGGGAACGGGGGCGTCGACCGTCGCCATGGCCCTGGCCCAGGGTGTCGCCGCCCAGTGGCGTCGGCGCGGCGCACCGGTGGAAGCCCGTTCCTCGGGTGCGGCGGGCTCGGTGCTGCTGGTCGACGGGTGCCGGCGGGCCCAGCTGGGGATGCTGCACGACACGGGCGATCTGGTCCCCGGGATCCAAGAGCTCGTCGACGCGCACCGCCACGGCCGCCTCGGCGCCGACGAGCTCCGGGCGCTGACGTTTCCCATGGAGAGTCGGGGCTACGACCTCCTCCTCGGGCTGCGCCGTCCCCGCTACTGGACGACGCTCCGGCGGCGAGCTCACGAGGCTGCGCTCGACGGGCTGCGTCGCCACTGGGCCCTGGTGGTGCACGATGTCGACGGCGACTTCGAGGACGAGTCGATCTCGGGATCGATCGACGTCGAGGAACGAAACCTCATGTCCCGCACGGCCATCCGGCACGCCGACGTGGTTCTCGCCGTTGGTCGCCCCGGGGTGCAGGGCCTCCACGGGCTCACGGGCATCCTGCACGATCTCGTCGAAGCCGGCGTCGATCCCGGGCGCACGATGCCCGTCCTCAACCCCGTACCCCGCGCTCCCAAGACCCGTGCCGTGCTCGCCCGGGCGCTCGACGAGCTCGTACGCGATCTGCCAGGGCCCTTTGCTCCCACGGTGTTCCTGCCGCGCCGTCCCATCGACCAGGCGGTGCGCGACACCGCGCCGGTTCCCGGGCCGCTCCCGGCGATCCTGGCTCGGGCGCTCGGCGCCGTCCTCGATCGGGTCGATCGCCGAGCCGACTGGTTCGAACCCGAGGCCGCTCCCCACCTCGTCGCTCCGGGTTCGCTCGGATCGTGGTTCGACGATCTTCCCGAGCTCCCCGACATCCCCGAGGACTGAACCGTGACGACCGTGGCCCACGACCAGACCGATACCGAGCTGATGCTGTCGCCCCTGGTCGAGATCGAGCGGGGCGTGCAGCAGCGAGCCCACGACCTCCACCTCGATGCCGGCACCGCTGCGGGGCGCGCCGAGCTGCGCAACCTCGTCGAGGACGAGATCGACCGGTGGCGGGCCGACTTCCAGCGCGGCGCCCGTCCCTACGACCTCGCCGACCCGGCCGGCATCGCCGACCGCGCCTGGCGCAACCTCACCGGTTACGGCCCCCTCGACCCGTTGATGGCCGATCCCGACGTGTGGGAGATCATGATCAACGGGCCCGACCAGATCTTCGTCAAGCGGCACTTGGGTTCGAGCGGGTATCACTCCGAGGTGTTCCACGACGGCGAGCACGTCGTGCGGACCCTCACCAAGATCCTCGACGACGCAGGGGGTTCGCATCGCAAGCTCGACCCGGCCGAGGGGCTCCAGGACGCGCAGCTCGACGACGGGGCCCGGTTGCACATCGTGCACGGCGACATCGGGCGTGACGGCAACGTGATCGTGAACATCCGCAAGTTCAACGGGGTGGCGTTCCGCAGCCTCGACGAGCTGGTCGACCACGGGACGATCGACCCGCCGGTCGCCGAGTTCCTCCGGGCCTGTGTGAAGGCCCGTCTGTCGATCATCTTCGCCGGGGCCCCGGGCTCGGGGAAGACCACGATGCTCTCGTGCTGCGCGGCCGAGCTCGACCCCTCGCTGCGGATCGTCACCGCCGAGGAGGTCTTCGAGTGCGACGTGCCCCTACCCAACGTGGCATCGATGCAGACCCGCCCGGCCCGGGCCGATCGTCCTGCGGTGGATCTCCGGCGCCTTGTTGCCGGCTTCCTTCGCATGGCCCCCGACGTTGCCATCGTCGGGGAAGTGCGTGACCGAGAGGCCTTGCCGCTGTTGTTGACACTGTCGTCGGGGGTGAAGGGGTTCACGACGATTCACGCCGGGTCGGCCCGGCAGGCGTTGACCCGCTTGCGTTTCGTGTGTCAGCTCTCGGACACGCGTTCGGAGCTACCGATGGCCGCGTTGAACAGTTTGGTGTCGGAGGCCGTCGACGTGGTCGTGCACTGCGCCCGTGAGCGGGGATCGGTGAAGGTGACCGAGATCGTGATGGTCGAGGAGCTCCAGACCGGTCCCGACTCCACCAGCTTCACCACCACCGAGGTGTTCCGGCGCCGGCACTGGGACGAGCCGCTGTCGTGGTCGGGCAACGTGCCCATCCGGGCCCGGGGCGCCTTCGAGCTCTCCGGTTGTGATCTCCGGGCGGTGTTGGAGATGGCGACGACGAGCTGTGAGGCCGTCCCCGCGTTTCTGCGGGGCGTCGGATGACCGGGCTGGCCGTGCTCGTCGCCCTGGGCGGCGCGTTCGGCATCCACCTCGTCTTCACCGGCGTGGTGATGGGCCGGCGCCGGCTCGGGTTGGGCGCGGCACGCTCGGGCGGGCGTGCCGGGCTGCGGAGGGCGACGGCCCGGGGGCGGCTGCGTGAATGGATGACCCAGGCCGGTCTCGACGACGTGAAGCCCTCTGAGTTCCTCGGCATGATGCTCGTGCTGTTCGTGCTCAGCGCGGGCCTGCTGTTCGCCGTGTTCGGGGGGCCGGTACCGGCGTTGCTCGGCGGGATGTTCGCCGCGGTGCTCCCGGTGGCCGGATCGCGAGCTCGCCGGGAGCGGCGCCGGACCGACGCCCAGGAAGCCTGGCCCCGCATGATCGAGGAGATCCGTCTCCTCACCGGGAGCGTCGGCCGTTCGATACCCCAGGCCCTGTTCGAGGTGGGCGCACGCGCCCCCGCCGAACTGCGACCGGCGTTCCAGGCGACCCAGCGTGAGTGGCTGTTGTCGACCGACTTCGAGCGGACGGTCGCCGTGCTCGAGAACCGGCTCGCCGATCCCACCGCCGATGTGGTGTGTGAGACGCTCCTGGTGGCCCACGAGGTTGGCGGGCACGACGTCGACCGTGTTCTGGAGTCACTCGCCGCCGATCGGATCCAGGATCTCCAGGGCCGCAAGGACGCCCGGTCCCGCCAGGCCGGCGCCCGCTTCGCCCGGCGCTTCGTGCTCCTCGTGCCCATGGGCATGGCGCTCGCCGGCCTCGGGATCGGCAACGGACGGGCCGCGTACCAGACTGCCGCCGGGCAGGCGGCCGTGGTGGTGGCGCTGGCGATGATCGCCGGATGCTGGTGGTGGGCGGGTCGGATCATGCGCCTGCCGAGCGAGCAGCGGATCTTCGTGGCCGGCGGACGATCGCCTGGCGCTGGCGCCGCAGCCCGTGTCGGTGCGGGCGCGGCAAGCGCAGCCGCAACCGCAGGTGCCCCGTCGGCATGGGCGCGGTCGCGAGGTCGTCGCGCCGACGTGCGTCGGCCGTGGGAGCACCGATGAGCGCCCGGCTCGTCGTGGTGCTCGGCTTCGCGCTTTGGGCGGGTGCGGCGCTGCTGTTCTCTCAGGTCAGGTGGTTCGCTCGACAGTCGTACGCTGATCGCGTCCGGCCGTACACCCCGTTCGCCGTTCCGGGCCTGGGCGACGGTTCGGGTGCGGGGCGGATCTGGTCGACGGCCACCTGGCGCGAGTCGATCGGGCCGGTGCTGCGCGACCTCGGCGAGCGAGGATCGCGGGCCCTCGGCGTGGGTGAGACCTTGGAGGTTCGCCTGGCCCGGGCGCACTCCACTACGACCGCCGCCGAGTACCGGATCCGCCAAGGCGGCTGGGCGTTGGCGGCCCTGGTCGTGGCTATCGTGATCGTGCTCTCTGCTGCAATGCCGGCACCCGTGGGCCTGCTGGTGTTGCTGGGCGCCCCGGTACTGGCGTTCCTGGTGACCGAGCAACAGGCCGTGAAGGCTGCGCAGCGCTGGCAGACCCAGGTACGCCTCGAGCTCCCGGTGACCTCCGAACAGCTCGCGATGTTGCTCTCGGCCGGGTACTCGCTCACGTCGGCCTTGAGCCGCTTGGCGATCAGGGGCGACGGAGCCTGCGCTCGCGACCTGGGCCGCGTGTGTCGCCGCATCCGTCACGGCCTCTCGGAGATCGAAGCGCTGCGCGAATGGCAGGTGCTCGCCGCGGTCCCTGCGCTCGATCGGCTCGTGGCCGTGTTGGCCCTGAACCGGGAGGCCAGCGATCTCGGTCGGCTCATCTCCGACGAGGCCCGGTCGATCCGACGCGACGCGCATCGCGACCTCATCGAGGCGGTGGAGCGCCGGTCGCAGCAGGTGTGGGTTCCGGTGACGGTCGCCACGCTGCTGCCCGGCGCGGTGTTCCTCATGATCCCTTTCCTCGAAGCCCTCCGGTTCTACGGCGGCTGACGTGCTTCACGCCGTCGGCCACCGATGCTCGTTTCACCCGACAACATCCAAGGCATGACAGGAGAACAGCGATGAACGACCTGACGACCGTTTGGTGGGTAACTGTCCGATCCTGGCTGGCGGCGAGCTGGCACAGCGCGACCAGCGAGCACGACGAGCGAGGTGAAGGAGTCATTTCCGCGGCGATCGCCGTGATGATCGTGGCGTTCCTGGGCGCCGGGATGTGGTTGGCCTTCCGGGGGATCTTCGACAACACGACCCAGACCACCGACCAGCAGATCCGCCAGATCGGCAACTGAGCTTCGCAGTGAAGGACGAGCGCGGGAGTGGGCTGATCTCGACGTGGGCCGGGGTGCTGGTGTTTCTCGTGCTCTTGTTGTTCTCGGTGCAGGTGGTGTTGCACCTGTACACGTCGTCGACGGCTGGTGCGGTGGCGTCCGATGCTGCGCACCGTGTGGCCCGTACGGCCGACACCGAGGCGCTGGCCGAGGCGCGAGCGCGGGAGATGCTCGGGGCGGTCGGCGAACAGGCCGTCTTCGACTGGTCGGGCTCGACGGCCGACCACGTCGTGGTCCGGGTGATCGTCGACAACCCCGACGTGCTACACGGGATGCCGGGACTCGACATCGTCGATCGGACGGTACGGGTGCGACGGGAGCACCTGCCATGAGCGCCCGGAGCCGGCGCGCCCAGAGCCGGAGCCAGGACGGGTTCGTGGGCGGGGCGGAGATGCTGCTGTTCGGGGTGCTGGTGTTCGTGATCGGCACCCTGGTCATCGTGAACGTGTGGGGAACGATCGAGGCCAAGCTGGCGGTCGCCGGAGCTGCGAGAGAAGCGGCTCGGGCCTACGCCGAAGCCGACGTGTTCACCGACGCCGATGCGTTGGCGATCGCCGACGCGGCGGCGCGGGAGTCGCTGGAGGCCAGCGGCCGTCATCCGGTGGCGGGTTCCAACTACACGATCACCGTCGACTCGACCGGGGCCGGTGCGGCGTTCGAGCGGTGCGAGCGGGTGATCGTGGAGGTGTCGTACGACGTGCCCACGGTGCGCCTACCCATCGGTGGTGACGGGTGGGGCGGCAGCCTCGTGACCGTACGGTCTCGTCACACCGAGCTGGTCGATCCGTACCGCAGTGGCATTCCCGGGCTGGCCCAGTGTTGATGCGGGGTCTGGGTTTCACGTTCTGGTCGCGCTCCGGGCCCAGGAGGGGGCGATGGCGTGGCCCTGTCCGCTCGGTCGGCCACGCGACCCCCGATCGGGAGCGGGGTTCGGCGCTGATGCTGATGCCCGCGGGCTTGCTGATCGTGTTCCTGCTCGCTTCCGTGTCGGTCGATGCGGCGCGTTCCTTCCAGGCCAAGCGGCAGTTGGTCGATCTGGCCGACTCGGCGGCCAACGACGCCGTGGCCGCCTCGATCGTGACCGACCGTGAGTTCACCGTCGACGGGGTGATCCGGCTCGATGCCGATGCCGCCCGGGCCGTGGTCGTGGACGCCGTCGCCATCCGGGGCTCGTCCGACCTGGGCGATGTTCAGGTGGTCTCGGTGCGGGTCGAGCACGAACCGGGATCGGTGCCGGTGGTCGAGGTGGTGCTCGAGACCCGGATCCGGTCGCTGTTCGCCCCGGCGGTGCCCGGTGGCGCCGACACGGTCACCCTCACCGCCACCGGGCGCGCCGCTGCTGCTGTCGGTCTCTGAGCTCGAGTCCGACGAACCCCGGGGTCGGCGATGGTCTGTACCCTGGGGTCGTGTCGAGCCGAACCGACGTGCGTGTGACCCGAGACCTCAAGCCGTGATCGGGCGGCGCCGATCATCGGGCGTGAGCAAGCTGCGGGGCCTCCGCGCGCGTGTGGTCGTCCCCCTGGTTGCGTTGGGACTGGCTTCAGCTGTGGCCGTTCCGACGGTTCTGGCCTCCGACGGCCAGCGGCTCGGGGCCCCCAAGACCGTGTTGCTCGACGAGGCCCAGGACGACATCGGCGAGCTGAGGCCCGAGACCGCGCCCACCACGGTGACCACGAGGCCACCGGCCCCCACCGCGAGCCTGGCTCGAGAGGAAGCTCCGGGCCCGAGTGGCTCGGCGCCCGACAGCACCACGACCACCATGCTCCCGGGACCGCCGGCGGGCATCGGCGGATGGTCGGCGTGGGCCACGGGGACGAGCGTCGACGTGTACAGCGCCCCCGGCGACCTGGCTCCCGTCACGAACTTCCCCAACCCCTGGCGTTACGACGCGCCGCTCGTGCTGCTCGTCACCGACCGTCCGGGCGACGGCTGGCTCGAGGTGGTGCTCCCCCAGCGCCCCAACGGTTCCACGGGCTGGATCCGTGAAGACCAGGTGACCCTGGTGGCCAACGAGTGGCGCATCTCGGTGTCGCTCGCTGAGCACCGGATGATCGTGGTGCACGGGCTCGAGATCGTCCACGACGTGAGCGTGGCCGTGGGGATGCCGTCGACGCCCACGCCGCCGGGCACGTATTACGTGAACGCCGTGGTGCTCACCGGACGGCCCCAGGGCGCGTACGGCCCGGCCGCGTTGGCCCTCAACGGCTTCTCCGACGTGCTCACCGAGTTCGGCGGCGGCGATGGCCAGTTGGCGATCCACGGCACCAACAAGCCCGGCAGCATCGGCCGGAGCGCGTCGCACGGCTGCGTGCGTGTCGCCAACGACATCGTGGCCCTCATGGCCGAGCACGTTCCCC
This sequence comes from Actinomycetes bacterium, assembly GCA_031362415.1. Taxonomy (GTDB): domain Bacteria; phylum Actinomycetota; class Acidimicrobiia; order IMCC26256; family VFJJ01; genus VFJJ01. Next base: position 7,074 of record JANLSK010000097.1, read on the forward strand.
TCGGCACCCCCGTCGAGATCACCCCGTAACGCGCAACCCCAGCCTCGAACACCCAGCCTCGAACACACCAAATTTGTGCAGAAATGCTCACGGGTGAGCATTTCTGCACGAATTTGGGAGAGCTGCGCTCAGGTGAGGCGGAAGACGGGGGCGCGGAAGTCGCCACCGGGGACGGCCACGAGCTCGGCGACGACCCGGGAGCCGATCTCGACCTCCTCGAGGGGGCCGAGGATGCGGGCGCTGAGCCGGAGGCCCACCTGCTCCTCGAGCTCGACGATGGCCACCACCATGGGGAGCTCGTGCTCGAACCCGGAGACGGCCGGATGGCGCACGACGATGTAGCTGAACACGCGGCCGATCCCGCTCACCGGCTGGAACGACGTGGCCCCGGCACACGACGGGCATCGTTCGTGCGGGGGCTGCACCCACAGATGGCAGTCGTGGCAGCGACACAGGGCCAGCTCGCCCCGGGCCGTCGCCTGCCAGAAACCCTCGGTGTCGAGGTCGGGGAGCGGTTGCGGCGGCTCGCTCACAGGGGCCGGCTCGCTTGCGGACGCGCTCATGGGCGATCGGCGCTGAGCACGGTGGCGCCTCCGTAGGGACCGGCGCCGGCGGTCACCAACGCTCGTCGGGCGTCGGGCACCTGACGCTCGCCCGCTCGACCCTGGAGCTGCAGCGCGGCCTCGAAGTAGTGGTTGAGGCCGTGGATGTAGCCCTCCGACAGCAGGCCTCCGTGCGGGTTGACGACCACCTCTCCACCGTAGGTGGCCCGTCCCGACGAGAAATACTCGCCCACGCCGCCCTTGGCGCAGAAGCCGAAGTCCTCCACGGTGGCCATCACCGTGTAGGTGAAGCAGTCGTACATGCAGGCGACATCCATGTCGGCGGCGCTCAAGCCGGTTCGGTTCCACAGGCGGGGTGCGGCGTGGCGGGAGTACATCGACGTGGGGTCGTCCCACTGGGTCCAGCCGTCGCCCGACTGCGAGTCGGCCGAGCCCACGAGCCACGCCGGGGAGACGGCGCAGGCCTCGGCCAGCTCGGGTCCGACGACCAGCACGGCCACCGCCCCGTCGATCTCGTAGGCGCAGTCGTAGATGCGGAACGGCTCGTTGATCCAGCGTCCGTTGCGGTATTCGTCGAGCGTCAGCGGCGTGCGGTTGATCGCGTGCTCGTTGGGCACGGCATGGGCCCGCTGGGTGATGGCGATCTGGCCCAGGTCGTCGCAGGTTGAGCCGTACTCGTGCTGATGGCGGCGGGCCCACATGGCGATCCACTGCGGAGGGACGAGATACCCGTGGGGGGCGTCGAACTGCATCTCGCCACCCACCTGCTGGCGGGCCGTCGAGGTTCCGAAACGGTAACCAGAACGGCCGTTGAGCGATCGGTACACGAGCACGGCCCGACACAGGCCGGCGTCGATGGCCGCACCCGCAGTGGCCACGATGTTGGCGACGACGTTGCCGCCGCCAAGCACGTCGATGTTCCACGCCAGCTCGGGGATGCCGATCGCCCGCGAGACCGAGAGCGGCCCCACCGAATCGCCGGCCTGGAAGGCGATCATGCCGTCGACGTCGGCCATCGTCAGCCCGGCGTCGGCCACTGCCGTGCGGCAGGCCTCGGCCGCCATGGCCAGCGTCGTCCGGCCCGAGCGGCGAGTGAAGGCCGTCCGTCCGATCCCCGTGATGGCACAGCCGGTTCGCGCCACGACTTCCCTCCGATGTGCGGGAGCGGGAGTTGCGGGAGATCCGCGACCGCTCGCAGCCCACGCTAACGGTCCTGGGCCGCTCCGGCATGCAGCAGCTGCATGCCGCTCCGGCCGCCGCGACTCATCCCGCTACCGCATGCCGCAACGGCATGCCGGTGCTCGGGCTCACCGGATGCTCACGTAACGTCGGGAGGGTGACCGTCGCCCCGACCGCCAACCGCCGACCCGGGCGCGTCAACTTGACAAAAGTGTCAAGTGATCGGCTGCGGAATCGACCGGAACGGCCGCCGAGCTCTCCCCGTCGCGTGTTGCTCACCGTGCTCGCCAGCGTGTTCGGGACGGGCTACTCGGTCACCATCCTCGCCGTTTCGCTCGGCGACATCGCCGAGAGCCTGGGCACCAGCAGCGCCACGCTCACCTGGGCCGTCACCGGGCCGATGCTGGGCTTCGTTGTGGCCATGCCCATCGCCGGCAAGACGGGCGACCTGCGCGGCCATCGCCGGCTGTTCCTCATCGGCATCGCGTCATCGGGGTTGCTCACGCTGGGTGCGGTGTTCGCGTGGGACGCGGCGTCGCTCATCGTCGTCCGCACCCTCGCCGGAGCGGCGACGGGCGCATTGATGCCGTCGTCGATGGCCCTGCTCCTGTCGACGTTGAGCTTCGAGGACCGGCCGCGGGCGCTCGGCTGGTGGGCGGGGGTCGGCGCGTCGGCACCCGTCGCCGGTCTGGTGCTGGGCGGGCCGATGGTCGACACCGTTGGTTGGCGGGCGATCTTTGCCGTGCAGGCCCCGATCATCGCCGTGGTCTTCGTGTTCGCCTGGCGGGTGGTTCCCGAGACGCCGCGGCGCCTCAACGTGTCGATCGACGTGCGCGGCGCGATCCTCCTCGGCGTCACGACGGTCTCGGCGTTGTTCGCTCTCGACCGGGGTGGCCGATGGGGCTTCGACCATCCGGTCGTGATCGCGGGGTTCGTGCTGGCGCCGGTCGCGCTCGTGGTGTTCCTGCGCCATGAGGCCCGGGTTCCCGAACCGGTGGTGCCCTTGGCGTACTTCAGGTTGCGCTCGGTCTGGGCGCCGGTGACGGCGTCGGCCCTGGCCAACATGGCCTACATGGGGAGCTTCATCATCGGCCCGGCCCTGGCCCGATCGGTGCTCGGGTACTCGGTGAGCGGGGCGGCCTTCCTCATGATCATCCGTCCGGGAACGTCGTCGGGCGCCTCGGCGATCGCCGGTCAGTACACGAATCGGTTGGGGGAACGGCGCTGCGCGGTGCTGGGGCTTCTGGTGCTGGCGGCGGGGATGATCGTGACGGGTCTGGGCGCCCACGAGGGCTCGACAGCGCTCGTGGTGATCGGTCTGGCCCTCACCGGCATCGGTGGGGGAGCGGCCTTCCCGCCCATGGCATCGCTGGTGACGCGGTCGGTGGCCGAGCACGACCTCGGTGCCGCTGGCGCCGCCAACCAGATGCTCTCGCAGGTGGGCGTGACGGTGGGGATCCAGCTCATGACCGTGGTGCTGGGCGACGATCGCACGCCCGGACGATTCTTCGTGTCGTATCTGGTGCTCACCGGCATCGCCATGGTGGCGCTGGGGTTCGCGCTGGCGTTCGGGCCGCCGCCCGATCGGGCTGCTCCCCGGTGACGGGCTCCTACTCGGTGATCTCCATGATGGCGTCGGTGAGCTCGGGGCTGGGGCCGGTGCCGGCGGCTTGTGACAGCATGAGCTTGGCCAGATCGCCCTGCACCTTCACCTTGCCCGTCATGAATGCCTGCATCCCGGCCTGCGCATCGCGTGAGAGGAACACGTCCTTGGCGGTCTGGTAGTCGGTGGTCATGGTGACGTCGGCGCCGTCGCGATGCCCGGAGCCCCACAGGGCGTGACCGTCGAGGGCTCCCATGTGCATGAGGCGGTCGCCGTCGAACGGGCCCCCGGTGACCACGAGGTTCATCACCAGGCTGGCGTTCGGTGGCGCCCCACCGTGCTCGGACACGAGCTCGGCGACCTTGGTGAACCACTCGTCGGAAAGAAAGGTGAGGGCCACGAGCGCTCCTGAGGACGGCCGGCGATGTCGGCTGATGCTAGCGACCGTGGGGTCGGGGTCCGACCGACGCCGGACAGGCCGGGGCCCTGGAACCGGTCCTTACGGCAACGCTTCGAGAGCCCATCGAGCGCCTTGGTCAAACCCTCCAAGCCCGGTCGGGGCGCACGGCGGCCACGGTCCCGAGCGCCTACCCTGGCGCCCGTGCGTGCGCTCCAGATCGACCCGACCTTGTGCGTGTCGTGCCTGCTGTGCCTGCCTGCGTGCCCGCCGGCGTTCGACGCCATCCGGGTCGCCGGCGTCCGGGTCTCCATCGATGCCCGCGCGTGCACCGGCTGCGGTGCCTGCGTGCCCGTGTGTCCCGTCGCCTGCATTCGCCCGGGTTTGTTGGCGCAGACCGGTCCCGCCGCCCGCCCATCTGCGCCTGCGCTCGTTCCGGTGCCTGCGCTTGTTCCCGCTCTCGGAGGTCGTCGTGGTTGACGCTCGTTCGTCGTACCCGGTGATCGAGGGCGCCGAGGCCTGGTCGGCTGCCGGTGGTCCGCACGGCGTGCTCCTGAGCCATGGCTTCACCGGCAATCCGGGCTCGATTCGGGCGCTGGCCGAGCGATTCGCCGGGGCCGGCTTCGCGGTGGAGCTCCCTCGTCTCCCGGGCCACGGCACCCACGTGGACGACATGCTCCCGACCCGATGGCCCGACTGGTCGGAAGCCTTGGAGGCCGCGTACCTCGATCTGGCCGCCCGGGTCGATCGCTTGGTCGTGGTCGGGCTGTCGATGGGGGCGACGCTCGCCGCCTGGCTGGCCTCGCGCCACTCGGCGATCGCCGGCGTGGTCACCGTCAACGGGTTGTTCGATCCGACCAGTGCCGAGCTGATCCCGCTGCTGGAAGCTGAGCTGGCCAACGGTGAGGTGATGGCCGGCATCGGTTCCGACATCGCCAAGCCCGACGTGGTCGAGACGGCCTACGTGGGGACGCCGCTCCGGCCGCTGCGATCGCTGCTGGAAGCCGTGCGCGACGAGGTGGCGCCAGGCCTGGGCCGGATCCGTTGCCCGTCGCTGGTGTTCACCTCTGTCGACGATCATGTGGTGCCGCCGGCGTCGTCCGACGTGTACGCGTCGGCTGTGGCCGGGCCCGTCGAGCGGGTGGTGCTCGAGCGCTCGTACCACGTGGCCACCCAGGACTGGGACGCTCCGCTCATCGAGCAGCATGCCGTGGCGTTCGCCGTCCGGGTCACGAGAGGCTGAACGCCGGCATGGGCCCGCCGCAGCCCCCGCCGCCGCCGACGTCGCCTCAGCCCGCGCCGCAGCAGGTCTGCGCCGAGTGCTTCGCTCGATGCGCGTCGGACGCCACGTCCTGCCCGCGCTGTGGTGCGGTGTTGGGCCTGCGTCCGGGTCGGGGTACCAGGGCGCCGGCGGCGTCTGAACCCCACGCGGGAAACCTGGCGGCGATCGACCCGCTGTTCGACGACCGCTCGGCCCTGGCCGTCGACGGAGCCGGGCCCGACGGCGAGCCGGCAGCCCGACGGCGCCGAGCCGGGGCCTGGATCCTCGGGCTCGCCGTCGTGGCCGGGGCCATCGGGCTCTCGGTGCGCTCGGCCGACGACGGTTCCGGCCACGAGGTCGACTCGGCGGCCGCGACCACCACCTCGGTCGACGACGGCCGGGAATCGGGAACCGAGACCAGCCGGACCCGCCGGACGTCCACGACCAACTCGCGCCGAAGCGACCGCACCACGACGACGCGGGAACCGCACGGGCCGTACCTGCTGTCGCCCACAGGTGCCCACCTGCTCGTGGCCGACCGGGGCGATCTCGTCGTCATCGACCTCGACACCGGCGCCGAGAGGCTCGTTGCCGAAGACATCGCCGAGGAGGTGTACCCCGGCTCGGTACGCGTGTACGACGGTTGGATCGTCTCGTCCGCCAACGAAACCCTGGCGATTCCCATCGACGGCGGAGAGCCTCGACGTATCGCAGGCGGCGGGTGTGGCGGGTTCCCGTCGGCCCAGCCCGGACACTGGTGGACCTACGACTGCTCGGGGCCGACCCAGGCGCTCAGCGAGATCAGGCTCGACGACGGCGAGGTCGTGGCCACGTACACGCCGCCGTTCCCTGCGCCCGTGTCGGGCGACTCCGACGCCGGCCTGGTGATCTCGGCGCCGGGCGGGGTGTACGTGGTCGACGACGCCGGCGACATCTCACGGGTCTCCGACGGATCGGGCGGCGTGGTGTTGGGCTCGCACGTGCTGGTCACGAGCTGTGACGAGCGCCTCGCGTGCGAGATGCTCCTCGTCGATCTGGTCACCGGCGACGGTCGGCCAGTCGACGTGCCGCTCACTCCGGGCTTTGGGTACTACGGCGGGCAGGTGGCCAGCGTCGCCGGCTCCCGCGCCGTGTCGGTCACGTACGACGAGCAGGGCCCTCTGGTCCAGGTGATCGACGTGGTCTCGGGCGAGGTCTTCGACCTGCCCGAGAACTCCGACATCGACAGGTTCGGTTTCGACGGGGTCACGGTGCTCTCGCCCGACGGACGCTGGCTGTTCTGGGCGTCAGGGGGCACGGTGAGCGCCTGGCTCATCGGCGATCCCGACGTCATCGAGCTCGATAGCGATCTCCGACGCGGGGGCCGCACCTTCATCGGCGGGTATTGAGCACCCGGGGCGAAGGGGCACCCGGGGTGAAGGGACGCCGACCCGTCGACGACGTGCTCCCGGCGCTGGCTCCACTCGCCGGCGAGCGCACGATCTGGGGGTCGGAGACGGTCGACGATCGCTCGGCGGAGGCAACGACAGCCCGGGATCGCCGTGAGGGTGCGGGCCTCCGAGGGCCGCGGCTGGGTGCGTGGCTCGTGGGTCTGGCGCTGATCGCCACAGCCATCGGTGTGGCCGTGCGCTCGGCCGACGAGGCTCCGGGCGCCTCGCCGCCGTCGTCGGTTTCGCCATCGTCGGCTCCCGGGGCGTCGGTTCACGGGGCGTCGACTGCGCCGACGTTGCCCCCCACGAACGCTCGGTCGAGCACCGAGCAGGCGTCGGTCACCCGTCTTGGCCCGGTGGTGGTGCCTCGCGACACCCCGTCCGATGGCTCCGGGCCCCCGATCACGGGCTCGCCCTCGATCGGGGCGCCCTCGATCGAAGTGCCCACGCCCCGGGAACCCCACGGGCCCTACCTGCTGGCCCCCACCGGTGCCCGTCTCCTGGTGGCCGCCGACGGTGACCTGGTCGAGATCAGCCTCGACACCGGCGAGGAACGCACCATCGCCGAGAACCTCGGCGAGGAGCTGTACCCGGGATGCTGCATGGTGCACGACGGCTGGTTCGTCACGGTGAGCGGGCGGCCCGCGCTCGCCGTTCCGCTCACCGGTGGCGAGCCGGTGTCACTGGGCGACGCATGTGGCGGATTCCCGTCGGCCACGCCGGGCCGGTGGTGGGTGCACACCTGCACCGAGGACGGGAGCCCCGATCTCCGGGAGGTCACCCTCGCCACCGGCACGGTCACCGGCGAGGCACGGCCTCCCGTGGGCTCCCGGGTCTGGTTCGCCGTGCCCGACGGCCTGGTGATCGGCGCGGGTGGAGGTGTCTACATAGGGCGGGACGGAGATTTCCGCCTGGTCGCCACGGGTCGGGTCGACGGCGTCCGCGGTGGGGCACTGCTCCTCAGCGAATGCGACGAACAGTTGCGCTGCACGACCACGCGCTTCGATCCATCGACGGGCGAACGGCGGGCGACGAGTGTGTTCGACGGGCTGAATGGGCCACAGGTCAGCTTTGGTGAGCCGGTCTCGGCAGAAGCGGCAGGCCGCCAGGTGGTCGTGGTGTACGCCGACGGGGCTCCCGAGTATCAGATCTTCGATCGGACAGCGGGGGAGCTCGTCGGAATCCCCGGCGAAGGCGGGCAGCTCGGAGCGGCGGCGCTCTCCTCCGACGGCCAGTGGGTGTTCTGGTCGGAAGACTCCCTCGTGGTCGCCTGGCACATCGGCGACCTCGACACGATCCCCATCGACCTCGACGGGCGGACCCTCATCTCGGGGTACTGAGGCTCACGACCTCCCGGGTACCATCCAGACCATGAGTGAACTGACCCGCGAGCAGGTGCGCCACGTGGCGAAGCTGGCTCGGCTCGACCTCTCCGACGACGAGCTCGACCGCTTCACCGGCCAGCTCGCCGGCATCCTCGACCACGCCGCCCGGGTCTCGGCACTCGACACCGAGGGGGTGCCGCCCACCGCGCACCCCTTCCCCATGGTGAACGTGCTGCGCCCCGACGTGCCCCGGCCGTCGCTCGATCGCGCCGAGGTGTTGGCGTGCGCCCCCGATGCCCAGGACGGCCGCTTCCGCGTTCCCCGCATCCTCGAGGACGAGGCGTGAGCGGGAGCCCGACCGCCAGCGAACGCGACACCGACCTCACGTCACGCTCGGCGGCGGGGCTGGCGGCGGCCGTCCGCTCGGGAGAGGTGTCGGCCCGCGAGGTCGTCGACGCCCACCTGGCCCGCATCGAAGCGCTCGACGGCTCGGTGCACGCCTTCCTCCACGTGACCGCCGACGTCGCTCGGGCCCGGGCCGATGCGCTCGATGCCCAACGTCGGAGCGACGGTCCCGAGTCGCTGCCGCCACTGGCCGGCGTCCCGGTGGCCGTGAAGGACGTGCTGTGCACCCGGGGCGTGCCCACCACCTGCGGATCGCGCATCCTCGAAGGATGGCGGCCGCCCTACGACGCCACCGTCGTATCGCGCCTCGAGGCCAGCGGGGCCATCGCCCTGGGCAAGGCCAACATGGACGAGTTCGCCATGGGCAGCTCCACCGAGAACTCGGCTTTCGGCCCCACGCGCAACCCGTGGGACCTCGGGCGCGTACCGGGCGGCTCCTCGGGAGGCTCGGCCGCCGCCGTCGCGGCCGGGTTCGCCCCGCTGGCGCTGGGCACCGACACCGGCGGCTCCATCCGCCAGCCCGCCGCGCTCTGCGGTGTTGTCGGCGTGAAACCCACCTACGGCCGGGTCTCGCGCTACGGCGTCGTGGCCTTCGCATCGTCGCTCGACCAGGTGGGCCCCTTCGCCCGCACGGTCGAGGACGCCGCGCTGCTGCTCGAAGCGGTGTGGGGCCACGACCCTGCCGACAGCACGTCGATCCCCACGCCGTGCGAGCCCATCCTCCCCGGGCTCCAGCGCGGTGTCGCCGGCCTGCGGGTCGGGGTGGTGCGCGAGCTCACCGAGGTCGACGGCATCCAGCCCGAGGTCTCGGCTGCGCTCGAGCAGGCCGTCAAGCTCCTCGAGCAGGCCGGCGCCACGGTCGACACCGTGTCGGTGCCGTCGGCCGTCTACGGGCTGCCCGCCTACTACCTCATCGCCCCGGCCGAAGCGTCGTCGAACCTCGCCCGCTTCGACGGCATCCGCTACGGGTTGCGGATCGTGCCCGGCGATCCCGGTTCGGCCAACGCCGCCGCCATGAACGGCGCCACCCGCCACGCCGGTTTCGGGGCCGAGGTGAAGCGCCGCATCATGCTCGGCACCTACGCCCTCTCGGCCGGGTACTACGACGCCTACTACGGACAGGCCCAGCGGGTGCGCACGCTCATCATCCGCGACTTCGACCGGGCCTACAAGCACTTCGACGTGCTGCTGTCGCCCACCACGCCCACCACCGCGTTCGCCTTGGGCGACAAGGTCGAGGACCCGTTGGCCATGTACCTGAGCGACGTGTGCACCATCCCCACCAACCTGGCCGGCGCCGCCGCCATGTCGATCCCGGCCGGGCTCGACGGGTCGGGGCTGCCGATCGGCGTGCAGGTGCTGGCGCCGGGGCTCGGCGAGGCCGTGATGTTCAGGGTGGCCCGGGCGCTGGAGCTGGGCTTCGGCTTCGGCGCCATGGCCGCACGGGGAGGACCGGCATGACCGCGCCCGACCCCACGACGCCGGCGGTTTTCACGGACGCCGCGGCCCTCACCGACGTGGGGCTCGACGGCCACGCCGACGGCTGGGAGCTCGTCGTGGGCCTCGAGGTGCACGTGGAGCTGGCGACGGCCACCAAGCTGTTCTGCGGCTGTGCCAACGAGTTCGGCCAGGAGCCCAACACCAACGTGTGCCCGGTGTGCCTGGGGTTGCCGGGCGCGCTGCCCGTCCTCAACGAGCTGGTCGTGGAGTACGCGCTGCGGGTGGGGGAGGCCTTCCACTTCCACGTGCCGGCGCAGTCGGTGTTCGCCCGCAAGAACTACTTCTATCCCGACATGCCCAAGAACTTCCAGACCTCGCAGTACGACGAGCCCATCTGCCTCGACGGCCATCTCCACGTCGACGGCGTGCGCATCGCCATCACCCGGGCCCACATGGAAGAAGACACCGGCAAGACCACGCACGTCGGCGGCGGCGGACGCATCCACGACGCCGACTTCTCGCTCGTCGACTACAACCGGGCCGGCGTCCCCCTGCTCGAGATCGTGAGCGAGCCCGACATCCGATCGTCGGAACAGGCCAAGGCCTACGCGTCCGAGCTGCGGGCGACGCTCGAGGCCATCGGGGTGTCCGACGTCAAGATGGAAGAGGGCTCGATGCGCGTCGACGCCAACGTGTCGGTGCGCCGCCGGGATACGGCCGAGTTCGGCACGCGCACCGAGACCAAGAACGTGAACTCCATCCGGTCGCTCGGACGGGCCATCGAATACGAGCGGGCCCGCCAGATCGAGGTGTTGGAAGCCGGTGGCCGGGTCGTGCAGGAGACCCGTCACTGGAACGAGAACGACGGCCAGACCCACTCGATGCGCTCGAAGGAGGAGGCCTACGACTACCGGTACTTCCCCGAGCCCGATCTGGTTCCCGTGGCCCCCACACCCGAGATGCGGGCCGCGGTACGTGCCGCGATGCCCGAGCTGCCCGCCGCCCGGCGCGATAGGCTGGTCGGCGCGTGGGCCATCACCGAGCGCGATGCCGCGGCGTTGCTGGGAACACCGGGCCTGGCCGACTTCGCGGAGGCCGCGGTGTCGGCGCTGGGGGCCCGCGGCGGCTCGGCTCGCGATATCGTCAACTGGGTCAACGGCGAGATCGCCGGACATCTCAACGAGACGGGCTCGTCGCCGGCAGCGTTGCCCCTGACGCCCGGCGGCCTCGCCGAGCTCGTGGGGCTCGTGGCCTCGGGCACGATCTCGCGTAACCAGGCCAAGGACGTGCTGGGCGAGGCGTTGCTCCACGGCGCCCGGCCCGAGCAGATCGTGGCCGACCGAGGCCTGGCCCAGGTGAGCGACGAAAGCGCCCTGGGCTTGGTGATCGACGGGATCCTCGTGGCCAACGCTGATGCGGTGGCCGAGTACCGGGCCGGCGACGACAAGGCGCGTAAGAAGAAGCGGGGGTTCTTCATGGGTGAAGCCATGAAGGCGCTCGCCGGCCAGGGCAACCCGCAGGTGCTCAACCGCCTGCTCGACCAGAAGCTGGAAGGGAACGGCTGAGATGGCCAAGACGTGGACGCAGAACAAGACGTTTCAACGTGTGGTCAACGCGGTGTTCGCCAAGCTGCACCGTATCCGCAAGGGCAAGCTGAAGATGGGGACGATGTCGTCGATCCTGTTGCACACGACCGGGGCCAAGTCGGGGGCCAAACGAGTGTCTCCGCTGATGTACCTCGACCTCGACGGTTCCGGCGGCACGGGCCCCATCGCGATCATCGCTTCGAACGGCGGGGCCGACGCCGCGCCGGGCTGGTACCACAACTGCGTGGCCAATCCGTCGGTGTCGGCCGAGGTCGGCGGCGAGACCCGGCGCTACACGGCTGCCGTCGCCACCGACGCCGAGCGAGAGGAGTACTGGCCCCGGGCCGCCGCGTCCTACAAGGGGTACGCCAAGTACCAGGCCCGTACCGACCGACAGATCCCCATCGTCATCCTCACGCCCGTCGCCTGACAGCCCACCAGGTCTCGGGCCCGGCCGGGCGTCTCGGCCCCGGCCGGGCGGGTCTCGGCCCAAATTTGTGCAGAAATGCTCATCGGGTGAGCGTTTCTGCACACAGAATGGTCGGTCTCCCGGTCGAGGTGGCCAACGTTCGAACGTGAGTGCGTACGACGCCTGGTACGTGGCGCTGGCCGAGCAACTCGGTTGCCCCACCGCAACCCTCGATCGCCGGCTCTCGCGAGCCCCCGGCGTGCGCTGTCGGTTCCTCCAGCCGCCGAAAGCTCTCGGCCCGACCTGAGCCGGCCTCAGCTCACCCTGGTTCGTCGCAGGTAGGCTCCCGGGCATGGCCGATCTCCCCAACCCCACCACGATTCCCAACCCCACCATGAAGCCCCGCTCCCACGAGGTCACCGACGGGTTCCGCAAGGCGCCGTCGCGGGCCATGTTGCGCGCCGTCGGCATGACCGACGCCGACTGGGTCAAGCCCCAGGTCGGCGTGGCCTCGTCGTGGAACGAGGTGACCCCGTGCAACATGCCGCTCGACCGGCTGGCCAAGAGGGCCAAGCAGGGGGTGCGCGACGCCGGCGGGTTCCCGCTCGAGTTCACCACGATCGCCGTGTCCGACGGCATCTCCATGGGCCATGAGGGGATGCGGGGCTCGCTGGTGAGTCGCGAGATCATCGTCGACTCGGTCGAGTGCATGATGCACTCCGAGCGCTTCGACGCCATGGTCACCTTCGCCGGCTGCGACAAGAGCCTCCCCGGCATGCTCATGGCCGCGGCCCGCATCAACCTCCCCAGCGTCTTCCTCTACGGAGGCACGATCCTTCCCGGTCAGTTGAATGGCCGGGCGCTCGACATCGTGTCGGTGTTCGAGGCCGTCGGGGCCTGTGCCACCGGGGCCATCACCGAGGAGGAGCTCGGTCAGATCGAACGCAACGCCTGCCCGTCGGAAGGTTCCTGCGCGGGCATGTTCACCGCCAACACCATGGCGTCGGTGGCCGAGGCCATGGGCATGTCGCTGCCCGGATCGTCGAGCGCACCGGCACCCGACCGGCGCCGCGACGACTTCGCGTACGAGTCGGGCCGAGCCGTGATCCGCTTGCTGGAGTTGGGGATCCGCCCGCGCGACATCATCACCAAGGAGTCGATCGAGAATGCCATAGCAGTCACTATGGCAGTGGGCGGATCGACCAACGCCGTGCTGCACCTCCTGGCCATCGCCTGGGAGGCCCGGATCGAGATCGACCTCGACGACTTCAACAAGGTCGGCCGCCGGGTGCCGCACATCGCCGACATGAAGCCCCACGGCCGCTATCACATGACCGACCTCGACCGCATCGGCGGCGTCCCCGTGGTCATGAAGCACCTGCTCGACGCCGGGCTGCTGCACGGCGACTGCCTCACCGTCACCGGAAAGACCATCGCCGAGAACCTGGCGGAGATCAACCCTCCGGCCCCCGACGGTCTGGTGGTGCACCCGCTCAGCGACCCGGTCCACAAGGAGGGCGGTATCGCGGTCCTCACCGGATCGTTGGCCCCCAAGGGTTCGGTGGTCAAGACCGCCGGTATCGACTTCGAGCATTTCGAGGGCCGGGCCCGGGTGTTCGACGGCGAAGCGGCGGCGATGGACGAGATCCTCGCCGGCAAGATCGAGCCCGGCGACTTCGTGGTGATCCGCTACGAGGGCCCCAAGGGCGGCCCGGGCATGCGCGAGATGCTCGCCGTCACCGGGGCCATGAAGGGCGCCGGCCGGGGCGCCGACGCCGGACTCATCACCGACGGGCGGTTCTCGGGCGGCACCCATGGCTTCTGCATCGGCCACGTCGCGCCCGAAGCCGTCGACGGTGGCCCCATCGCCTTCGTGGCCGACGGCGACCGCATCGTCGTCGACGTCGCCTCGCGCCGCATCGACCTGCTCGTCGACCCGGCCGAGCTCGAAGCCCGTCGGGCCAACTGGAAGATCCCCGAGCCCCGCTACACGTCGGGCTTCCTCGCCAAGTACGCCCGCCTCGCCGCCGGCGCCGAGCGCGGCGCCATCACCGAAGCCTGAAAGACATGCACCGCGCCGTCAAGGATGCGGCTCCGCCGGGACTGAGCGAGGGAGTCGCCGGGGCGGCTCGCCCCCGCCTACTGGGGCTCCTCGGCTCGGAGACCGACCGGCTGACCGACCGACCGAATTGTCTGACCGACTTATCTGACCGACATGAAGGAGGGCCATGCAGGCGGCAGTCGTCACGAGGTACGGCCCCCCCGAGGTCGCGCAGATCGCCGAGGTTGCCCGTCCGACTCCACGCCCCGACGAGGTTCTCGTGCGGGTGAAGGCGGCTGCCATCACCTCGGGTGACTCGCGCATCCGGGGGGCGCGATTCCCCCCGGGGTTCGGGGTGCTCGCTCGGCTGGCGTTGGGGGTCTTGGGGCCTCGGCGCACGATCCTGGGCAGTTCGTTCTCCGGGGAGGTGGAGGCCATCGGCGCTGGCGTGCACGGCTTCGAGCCGGGCGACGAGGTGTGCGGCATGACCGGACGCGCCATGGGCGCGCACGCCCAGTACCTGGCGACGCCGGCGAACCGGATCGCCCGGAGGCCGTTGGGAGTGAGCGACGACGACGCCGCCGGGTTGTTGTTCGGAGCTACGACGGCGCTGTTCTTCCTGCGCGACAAGGCGACCGTCGGCCCGGGCACCAGGGTGCTCGTCAACGGGGCCTCCGGCGCGGTCGGCACGATGGCCGTCCAACTCGCCAAGCACCTGGGAGCGACGGTCACCGGTGTCACGAGTGCGGCGAACGTCGCACTCGTGACCGAGCTGGGAGCCGACCGGGTCATCGACCACACCACCCACGACCTGTCCCGTACCGCTGAACGGCAATCTGTCGATCTCCTCCGGTCGTCGGCTGCTGAGCGAAGGCGGGTGGCTGCTGCTCGCCGTGGCCAGCCTGGGAGACACGATCCAGGCGCGGGGCAAGGTCGTCGCCGGTTCCGCGCCCGAGCGCGTCGACGACTTCGAGTACCTCCTGAAGCTGGTGGCCGACGGCGAGCTCACCGTCGTGCTCGAGCACATCTACGACCTCGCCGACATGGCCGAAGCCCATCGCCGCGTCGACAGCGGCCACAAGGTCGGCAACATCGTCGTCCGCCCATGAAGATCGACGGCGTCGAGGCGACTTTTTGGCACGTCGACGATGTCGACTGGACCGAGGTCCAACGCCAGCGCAATGCCGACGGCACCGTTGCCGTCGCGCGTGAGAAGTGGCCGATCATGCGGCCCGACTTCCTCTCCGCGCATGTGCGCTACGAGCCGGGCATGGTGGTGCGCCGTCACGGTCATCGCAGCAACCACATCGTGTTCATCCTCGACGGCGGGGCGTGGATCGGTGGCCAGTGGTGCGGCGCGCGAACCCACTTCCATGTTCCGCTGGGCGCCGCCTTCGGGCCGCTCGTGGCCGGACCCGGCGGCGTCACCTGTTGGGAGCTGTCCTTCGGCGAGTTCGGCGGCTGGGGCGATCAGCCGGAGCTGTACGAGCGTGAGATCGAGCTCCGTGGCATCACGCCGTTGCCCGACCCGCCGCTCGATCTCGGGGACTGGTTTCGTGACCCGCGCGGAGATTGGGGCGCCGAGCGCTCCACGCCGAAGGTCGATGGCCTCAGCGAGGTCGTCACGGTGATGGACGACCTGGCTTGGACCGAGGTCAAGCGCCAGCGCAACGCCGACGGCTCCGTCGCCGTCGTCCGCGGGAAGTGGCCGATCGCCCGAGCCGACTTCATGAGCGCGTGCATCGAGTACGACCCGGGAATGATCGTCCGCCGCCACGGCGCCTTCGATCATCACCTCGTCTGGGTGATCGCCGGTGGCGCCTCGTTCGGTGATCGTTGGTGCCCTGCCGGGACCCACGTCGAGCTAGCTCTCGGCGCCGCGTTCGGCCCGATCGTTGCAGGCGAACAGGGGGCCCGTTTCCTCGCTATCACCAACGGCGACTCCCGCACCTGGGGTGACCAGCCCGAGTTGTACGACCACGCGCTGGCCGCTCACGGCGTCACGGCGCTGCCCGATCCCCCCGTCGACCTCGGGGAGTGGTCCGCCGACACGCGCAGCTCCTGGGCACCGCCGCCCGGTCCTCCCGCCACATCCTGAGCCGACCCACCGTGGAGGTGAGTGGCGAGAGCCAGAGGATTCGCCGTTACGTCGCGGTTCAAGGAGGTGACCGCAGGGTGGCCTCGATGTCTGCGGTGAGGGGGTCCATGTCGAGCCTCGTGGGGTCGGCCGGGGCGAAAGGCGCGAACCCGAGTCGTTCCCACCATGACCGCGCCTTCGCGTCGAGGGCGTTCACCGCGACGGCGTGACACGCCGCCTTGGTGTTCCGGCCAAGCGTCGGCCGCTGCTCGTACAGGTATCCTGATCGCATGGTGCGAGCCGTGGTCGTCGAGGTGCCCGAGAGATGGGTCTGCGAACGTCGCGAGTGCGGGAGCGATCGCTGGGACGAGTGCTGGGAGGGGGAGCTCCACATGGTGCCGCCGCCGTCCGATGGTCACCAGCGCCTGGCCTTTCGTCTCGGCCTGCGACTCGGCGCTCTCGCTGAGGATGCTCAACTGGTGGCGAGTCACGAGACCGGCGTGTTCCTCGCCGACCGCGACCTCACGAACTACCGCATCCCCGACTTGGTCGTGACCCGGCCCGAGCACCGCTTCGACGCGGGGGTGGCCGGTGGCGCGGAGTTGGCGGTCGAGATCCGCTCACCGGGCGACGAGACCTACGCCAAGCTCGGTTTCTACGGTGCGGCCGGGGTGGCCGAGCTGCTCGTGATCGACCGTGACACCAGGGCCGTCGAGCTCTTCGTGAACCGGGGTGGGCAGATGGTGGCCGTGCAGGCAGCCGACGACGGCTCGTTCCGACTCCAGGGCCTGGGCTTCACGATCCGCCGCACCGACGACGCCCAGCTCCACCTGCACTGGGCCGACGGCGAAGCGACGATCTGAGCGCAGCGCCCGAGCCCCGTTCGCTGGCTTTCCTCGGCAGCGCTCGCTCACCGCTCACCGCTCACCGCTCACCGCTCACCGCTCACCGCTCACCGCTCACCGCTCAC
>JANLSK010000056.1:0-95773 GCA_031362415.1 Actinomycetes bacterium
CGGATCGCCGTCGACCACGATCAGATCGCCCACCCAACCGGGCTGCAGCGTGCCGATCTGCATCCCCGGACGGCTGCGGGCGATGGCCTGACCGCCGTTGCGGGTCGCGCACGTGACGGCTTCGAGGGGCGTGAGACCCAGGTAGCGCACGAACAGGTCGAGCTCGCGAGCATGCCAATGGCCGTAGGGCGTGAGCGAGAAACCGGCTTCGGAGCCGCACATGAGCGTCGTGCCGGCGTCGTGGGCCTTGCGGATCATGGGTGCCGAGGCCTCGATCTCGTTGCGAAACAGGTCGATGACGGCCGGGGTTGCCCCCACCTTGTCGCCGAACTCCACAAGGTTGGCGAGGAACGTGAACGTGGGGGCGATGGCGGTACCGCTCTCGACCACGGCCTCGAGCGCTTCGTCGTCCATGAACGAGGCATGCAGGATGAGATCGACCCCGGCTCGGGCGGCGTCGCGTGTGGAGGAGGCGCTACGGCAATGGGCCGTGACGGGGACGCCGAGGTCGTGCGCGGTGTCGCAGACGGTACGCATCTCGTCGAGCGTCCACACCTGCAGCTCACCCTGACGGCCCGGCACCAACCCGGTGGCGTGGATCTTCACCCAGTCGGCCCCGTGCTTGATCTGGCGACGGGTCTCCTGCACCATCTCGTCGCGGGTGCGCACGACCATGGCGTAGCCGAGCATGCCGCTGTCGGGGATGAGCCGGCCCGCCGTGCCGCCGACCGCAGTGAGGAGCGCGAACATGCCCGAGGCGATGCGGGGTCCCTCCACGATGTCGGCGTCGATGCAGTCTCGCAGCGCCGGGCCGATCTCGAACAGGCCGTCGGCGTCGAGACAGCTCGTGACACCCGCCCTGAGGACTTTCTGCACGTTGAACGCCGCCACCATCGCGGCATGCGCCGGTGTGCGGTGAAAGAACAACTCGTCGTTGCTGTTGGGCTCGCCCAGCGTGAGATGCGTGTGGACGTCGATGAGGCCGGGCATCACCGTGGCGCCCGTGGCGTCGATCCGACGGATGTCGGCCCCTGCGGCCGCGGCCCCGGTTTCGGCCCACATTTCGGCGCGGCGGTCGGCTTCGGCACCGATGGCCACGACCGTCGTGCCGTCGATGAGAACCGACGTCGACGGCTGCGCTGCTGCGCCCGTCCCGTCGATCAGGGTTCCGTTGCTGATGAGCACCTGTCTGGCCACGCAGCGATCCTACCGACCGTTCGGTTGAAGCGAGAGGCTCGGGGACGCGCGCTTCGAGCGGCGGGCGCGTTCAGAAGTCGGCGGTGGCCAAGGCCACGACCTGACGCACGATCAGCCCGTCCTCGACGGTATAGGTGTCGACACCCGCCGTGCCGTTGCCGGGGCCGCCGCTCAGGTGCCAGGCAACGGTCACGCCTCCCCGATCGTCTTGGGCCACATGGTCGAACGTCACGACGCCGCCGGCCAGCCGATCGGGGACGGTGAGGAAGTAGGCGGCGATGGCGGTCCGTCCCCGGTACGAGGCGTCGGGACGTTCGAGCACGGCGCGGTCGTGGTAGTGCAAGGCCATCGCCTCGGGATCGCCGGAGCGCACGGCGTGAAGGTGGGCGCCGACCACGTCGACGGGCTCGGGCTCGGGCTCGGGCTCGGTTTCGGTTTCGGGGCGGGTCATGGGTTGAGTGTGCCCCGGCCTGGCCTGAGGACGCCCGCTCGTTGGCCCGGGGCCCCGCCGCCCAAGCCGGGCCTGCCCGGGCCTGCCCGGGCGTCAGCCTTCAGCCACAGGTGCTCGGCGACACCGTGAGCACGACCTCGTCGACCAACGGCCACACCGTCTTGGGGTCGGGCTGCTGCGCGATCACCACGTTCGGCGCCGTGCCCCGGAAGCACCCCCCGACCTGGGCCCGCCCGGTGAACCCGAGCCGCTTGAGCACCGCGAGCGCCGTGTCGGCGTTGGCGCCGAGCACGTCGGGCACCGTTGCACAGTGGGCGAACACGTTGATGGTGGGGGCGATCGAGGCATCGATCGGCGTCGTCGCCCTTGGGCTTTGCTGGAAGACCAGATCGAACAGCGCCGGGTCGATGTTGTTGTTGCACGCACGAACGATCCCCACCGCGATTCGGGGAAAGCCTGCCTGGGCCAAGGCCTCGCTCAGCAGTGGCACGGCCTTGGACTCGGGCAACCCGACCACGTCAGGTACCAGCACCACGGGACGAGTCGTCGTGGTGGTGGCCGGTGGCGCGACTGTGGTCGGTGGCGCAGCGGTCGTCGTGGCGATGACGGGGACGGTCGTCAGAGGGGTTGAAGGGGGCGTCGTCGTCGGCGTCGTTGAGGCGCCGCCCTGGGGCAGGGTCGCCGACGTGGTGGCCGGTCCGCTCGGGGCCGAGGTTGTGGTGGCCGGCACGCCCGTGGTCGTCGGAACTGCCGTGCTCGTCGTTGACGTCGTGGGACGGCTCGTGGTGATCGGGCCACCGGCGATGGTCGAGGGAGTCGCGGTGGTCGCGCTCGTTGCAGGCGCAGGGGCGGTCGCCGGGGTGGTCGCCGCCGGGGCACTCGGCGCCTCCTCGAGCGCAGCCGCGGTGCTGGTCGTGCTGGGGGACGCAGCAGTGGTCGAGGAATCGGCATCGGCGTTCGCGGGCCCGGTCGCGTCTTCGGGACGCCCGACCGACACCTCGTCGGTCGCGATCTCGCCCTCGTTGGCGTCGCCCGCCGTGACCGCGATCACCCCGACCACGATGGCCACCAGCACCGCCATCCCCGTGCAGATGAGCACGAGCCCACGCCGGCTCGACGATCCTGTCGCCTTGGCCAGCTCCCGTCCAGCGATGTGTGAGCTGCTCGTGCCGGCGCTCGTGCCGCTGTTCTTGCCGGCGCTCGGGCCCGGCTGCGATCGTCGGCCGAAGCGGAACGACGACCGGGCGTCGCCTCCGCCGAGATCGTGGCCGGCGCCCTTGCCGGGTCCGCTGCCGGCATCGGTTCCGAAACCTGCGGAGCCGGCCTGAGCCTCACCGGCCGCGCCTGCCAACCCGACGCGCCGCCGATACGAGAGCAGGGCGGCGATCAGCGCAGCGTCGAGGACGAACGCCGTGATGGGGAGCCCGACGCCCCGCTCGGCTTCGCGCAAGGCCTCGGCGAAGGCCTGGGCCGACGGGAATCGGTCGGCCGGGTCCTTGGCCATGGCCCGCTCGACGGCCAGGCACACCCGATCGGGCGCGCCGAACGGGCGCAGATCGGGGACGGGTTCGGTGGCGATGCGAGCGAGGATGGGCACGAGGGAGTCGTCGTCGGGCCTCATGAACGCCGGCGAGCCGGCGATGAGCGAGTAGAGGGTGGAACCCAGGGAGTACACGTCGGACTGCACGGAACCCTTGGCCCCACAGAGGATCTCGGGTGCGGCGTGGGCCACGCTGGCAGTGATCGAGCCGTCGATCGTGAGCTCGGTTGTGGCGCTGGTGGCGATTCCGAAGTCGCTGAGGTGGGCCTGTCCTCGGTCGTCGAGGAGGATGTTCTCGGGCTTGATGTCACGGTGCACGATCCCCGCCCGATGAGCGGCCTCGACGCCGGAGCACACCTGCACGAGCAGCGGAACGGCCTGCTCCCACAGGATCGGACCCCGCTGCTCCACCCTCTCGGCCGCGGTGCCGCCCGTCAGGTAGGCCATGGCGAGGAAGGGCCGCCCGGTGCTCGTGAGCCCGGAGTCGTCGATGCGCACCACGTGGGGATGGCCCGAGAGCAGCTCGAGCGCCCGGCGCTCGAGGTCGAAGCGGCGCCGGGCCGTGTCGTCGAGGGGGCCGTGGGCGAGCTTCACCGCGCACTGCCGTCCCGTGGCGACGCGGGTCGCCAGCCAGACCGTGCCGAAGCCGCCGCGTCCGAGCTCGCGTTCGAGAACGCAGCCCGGGACCTGCTCGGGGCCGCCATCGGAACCCGGGGTGCCCGGGCTCTGATGGCGCGTGCCCTCAGCGCCGGTCAGCTGTCGGGTGAGGTTCGATTCGACGATCCGTGTCTCGAGGCTGTCCATCGTCGCTCCTGGCGGGGCGGGCTCGGGGTGGAAGGTGTGCTCCCGTGTGGTGAGCGTCTCCCCGGCCCGCTGATACCGAATGGTGCGCCTGGTGCGAAGTGTCAGCAACGGGCGCTCCCCCTTCGCCTGAGGCCTCCATTCGGGGACATCCCCCTGTCGAGCCGGTGCCGGCGGAGCCACGACCGTCATCCGGCAGGCGGGACGGCCGCCCGATGACTCAGGTCTGCTGGTCAGCGCGCCGATGGTGCAGGGATGAGTACGTCGCCGAGCGATCGGGCCGACCCTGCGGACGGGAGTGCCGGCACGGTACGACCCGGTGGCCTGTCGGCACGCGCCACCGACGCTGCGCAGCCCCCGCCCTCGGCCTCGCCCTCGGCCTCGGCCCGCGTCGACCCGTTCCACGAAATCAGCGAGGCCCAGTTGGTGCGGTGGGCCGAGTCGACCGGTCGGCTGCCGGTCCAAGCACCGGCGGCCGTGCCGGAGGCGTCGCGCCCGGCGTCGCGGCCGATCCGGGCCGCGTTGCTCGATGACCTGGTGCCTCCGCGGCGCCGGCTCTCGCTGATCGGGATCGGGGTCGGTGCCGCCGTCGTCGTCGGGGTGGCCGTGATCCTCGTCCTCACTCGAGGCGGCGGCGGGGCCCATGGTGGGGCCGACGAGGTTTCGCTGCCGACCAGGGCCCAAGACGCTGCCAGCGACTCCGGCCTGGTCGACGGAGTCCCAGCCCCGTCCCCCCCGGGCCCGTCACCGGTTTCGGCCCCGCCTGCGGACGCGGCTACGGACGCGGCTGTGGCTGATGTCGACGGGGTCCCGCCTCCAACCATGGACCTGGTGCCGTCCTCGGCTCCGGCTCCGGCCCCGGCACTGGTTCCTGTGACCACGGCGACCCCGGCCCCGGCCCCGGCGACCCCGACCACGCTGGCTTCGTTGGCGCCCGTCGTCGCGATCCC
Organism: Actinomycetes bacterium; assembly: GCA_031362415.1. GTDB lineage: Bacteria > Actinomycetota > Acidimicrobiia > IMCC26256 > VFJJ01 > VFJJ01. The sequence goes on from JANLSK010000056.1 coordinate 4,940, forward strand.
TCCGCACTTCGCCGTCTACTCCAATGGCACGGTCTACCTCCAGGGCGCCGTTGCCGATCGGGCGACCGCTGATGCGCTTGTCGCCAAGGCGGCCGCCGTGGTGGGAGCGGGCAACGTGGTCGACGAGTACGTGATCGACCCCCGAGCGCCGCGCACCTCAGACGGACGGGTGATCGTCGACGAAGCCGTCCTCTTCGAATCCGGGAGCACCCGCATCGGGCCCGAGTTCGCGCAGATCATCGATCTGGCCGTCGTGGCTCTGACGCTCAACCCTCAGGCGACGCTGCTCATCGAGGGCCACACCGACTCGCTGGGGACCGACCGCTCCAACCTCAGGCTCTCGCAACGCCGAGCCGACAGCATCGTGCGTCACATGGTGGGCCAGGGCATCGACCGCGCTCGCCTCAGCGCCGTGGGCCGAGGTGAGAGCGTCCCCGTGGCCCCCAACGAAACCCCCGAAGGCATGGCCCGCAACCGCCGCATCGAAGTCACCTTCCTCGGCCTCCTCGCCTGACACCGCCGCGCGTCTGCGAGAAGTGGCGCGAGGCGGGTCTCGCTCGCAGATGGACACCGGACCCTGCCCGCGAACCCCCGAGCGGCCGTCGGTAGCGGCAGAGTTACAGGGCGTTGGTGTAGCCGCCGTTGACGGGGATGGTCTGGCCGGTGATCCAGGAGCCGTGGTCCGACGCCAGCATCACGAGGATGCCGACGGGATCGTCGGGGGTGCCGAAGCGTCTGATGGCATAGCCGCGCAGCATGGCCTTGGCGCGGTCGTCGGGCATGGGCGGGTGGTGCTCGTAGGCGAGCGTGCCGAACGACAGGCAGTTGGCGGTGATGCCGTCGCGGCCCACCTCGGCGGCGATGGAGCGCATGAAGCCGGCCGCTGCCGCCTTCGACGCTGCGTAAACTGCGAGGCCCGGGTCGCCCTTTCGGGATGCGTCGCTCACGATGGTGATGACCCGTCCCCAACCCTGTCGCCGCATGGCGGGCAGTGCACTGTGCGTGCAGTTGAGGGTGCCGTAGAGGTTGATGTCGACGAGCGGTCGCCACGACGCCGGGTCGGTGTCGACGAAACGGGGCATGGTGATGTCGATGGCCCCGGTGGCGCCGGTGTTGTTCACGAGGATGTCGGGCTCGAACCCGGCGACAGCGGCGTGCACCTCGTCGTAGCTCGTCACGTCAAAGGGCGAGGCCGCCGCGGTGCCGCCGGTGGCCCGGATCTCGGCGGCCACGGCCTCGGCCGCGTCGACGACGATGTCGTTGACGGCCACCTCTGCTCCGGCCTGGGCGAGCGCGAGCGCGAAGCGACGGCCGGTGTGGCGACCGGCGCCGGTGATCAGAGCTCGGTGACCGCTGAGATCGATGGTGAAGGCCATGGAGGTTCGATCCCTACTGCTCGATGGGGGCCATGCCGAGCTCGGCCCGCCGGGCGTTCTCGAGGCGAAGCATCTCGGAACCCGAGAGGTCGTAGCGGATGGGCGCAGCGTTGGGCTCGGGGCCGTCCCAGCCGGGAAGCAGCTTCAGCTCGTGGCAGAGGTACTGGGCCTCGAGGTTGCGGCCGTTCCACTGCTCGGCATCGGGGGACGTGACGAGCCAGTGCACGACGGCGCCGATCACGTCGGCCGGAGCGCCGCCCACCACGCCGAACTCGGCCATGTCGGCGGCGATGCGCTCGGTGGCGATCAGGTTCGGCTGCACGTTGTACGCCTTGATCCCCTGGTTGCCGTGCTCCACATGGAGGAAGCCGGCGATGCGTTGCATGGCGGCCTTGGAGATCCCGTAGCCCATGCCCCAGCCGCCGTCGCCGGCCGCCTTCATCGGGTCGGAGTACCCCGAGCCCGAGGTGATGTTGATGATCGTCCCGTCGCCCCGGGCGATCATCCCCGGCAGCACGAGCTTGCACAGCACGATGATCGCCAGCACGTTGGCCTGGATCTGCTTGTCGAGCAGATCGATGGGTGTGTCCATCATGCGGTCCATGTGGCCGGGGCCGATGTAGCGGCCGTTGTTCACGAGCACGTCGATGCGGCCCCACCGTTCCTCGACCCGGGCCATCGCCGCGCCCAGCGACGCGAAGTCGGTGAGGTCGGCCGGCACCATGAGCGCCTGACGGCCCTCGGCCTCGATGAGCGCGGCCGTCTCCGACAGCGAACCCGGCAGCGGCTTGGTGTTCGACTTTTTGAGCGTCGACGAGTGCTCGCGTTCCTCGCCCTCGTTGACGGTCCGGGCCGTGATGGCCACGTCGTAGCCCGCCTGGGCCAGCCAACGGGCGCACACCTTACCGATACCCCGGCTCGCCCCCGTCACCACCGCCACTCGCCGATCTGTGCCCATGCCCTTGCCCCCGGGTCGTTGTTCGTGGACTGCGCGTCGCCGCGCGGTCGACTCTTTCACATCTGCGGCGGCTGCGGCGGGCCTCCGGGTCGGCGGGCTTCTCGTACCCGGCGCGGACCCGGTTGGTCCTACCGCTGACCGCCACGGCGAAACCGACGTGGCGCCCGCTGGGCCCGTTCCGAGAGGTACGTTGCCGGGATGGAGCTCCTCGGCGACACGGTCCTGGTGGTGGGAGGCGATGGGACGTCATCGACCGAGGCGGTGCTCGGCGAGATCGACGAGCTCCGGGTCGAGACGGTCGAGCTGGCGGATCCCGACGCCGTGGGACCCGCACTCCTGGCCGATCGCGGGGCGTGCCCCGATCCGAAGTGGTCCGACGGGGTGACGGGCCGGACCATGACCGTTGGTCAGATCGCCCAGGCGCTGGCCCACTACGAAGCGTGGCGGCGCATCGTCGCCAGCGGGCGTCTCGCGGTGGTGATGGAGGTCGGCGCCGAGGTCGGCGACCGGTTCGAACGTGAGCTCGACGAGATCGTCGCGGCCATGGGTATCGACCGGTGCCACCTGACCATGGTGGCGGGACCCGGAGGGCCGCCCGCCTACGTGCTCACACCCGAGGGCGCCTCACGGCTGCTCGTGGGCGCACCCCTGCACGCACTGACCCCGGTGACCGACTCCCTGCGCCGAGTGCACCCGGGCGCGCCCACGGTCGACGTGGTCCCTGTGGGCGGGCCGGTCCGTTCCCGTCACAACGGCACCTCGGGTGACGGATTCGGGACCGCGACGGGCGCAGCGACGACGGCGGGCCTGGCGGCGGGCGCTGCTGCTGCCACGGCTGCAAGGGTCTACACGGGGCACCTGGTCGTGCTGGTCGTCGCCGATGATTCCCCTGTCGACCTGGGCTCGACCGGGAACCGCGACGGGGCGCTGCGTGCGGCCCGGTCTTCGGCGCAGCACGGCCTCGACGTGGAGATCGTCGACTGGCTCGCCGACGGTCTGGCGTCGCTCGATCCCCACACCATGGTCCTCGCCGTGCCCGAGACAGCGGTGGTCGCCGCCGATGCCATCGACATCCTCGCCGCCTACGCCCGCCATGCGGGCGAGATCGTGCTCTCCGTCGACGAGGAGGCCGTCCTCGGTCCGGCCGGCCTTCTCCGGACCCTTCTGGACGACGATGGCGACGCCTATGGCCAGGGCGCAGGGCCCGCCGCAGATTCTGCGGCAGATTCTGATGACGCCGATTCCGCCCCAGATTCTGCGGCCGTTTCCGCCCCAGATTCCGCTGCAGGTTCTGGTGCTCGACCCGATTCTGGGGACGGCGATTCTGCGGCAGATTCGGCGAACGCTGCCCGCCCCGCCGGCGCCGCCCATCTGGCCCCCGACGAGGAGGCGACGGCCGGCTTGGCGATCGACACGGTCGGCGCCGTCTTCGCCGACATCGGCGAGGGTCGGGTGATCGCGCTCAACGGGAAGCTGCTCGTGCCGGCTACGGGTGCCCGACCGTTGGTGCTCACCGGATCAGACAGCTCCACGCTCTCGGCCGTGGCCGCCGACCTGCGCGATCCCGGCTCGCGCGACCTCGCCCGGATCCTCCGCTACGACGGCGCCCCCGACCCCAATCCTCGCTCCGGCGTCGTGGCCGACGACATCGTCGAGATCCCGTTCTGGACGCCGGCGATGTGCGCCACGGTGATCAGGGCGGCCGAAGCCGTCGGCCAGTGGTCGATCCACGAAGCCAACCACCGCCGCGTCGGCGCGCTCGTCCACGATTCCCTGCCCGCGCAGGAGATCTCGCTATCGGCGATCAGCCCGGCGCTCTACCGACACGTGGAGGATCACGTGGGCCTCCGGGTGTGGCCCGTCCTCCGTCGGCACTGGCCCCACGCCGAGTACGCCGGACTGCAGGATGCGCTCGTCGTGAGGCTTGCGCCCGTCGGCGAATCGGCCGCGTTGCCATTGCGCCATGATGTCGCCCAGGTGAGCGGGTCGGTGCGCCTCAACGCCGACTACGTCGGCGGTGCCACCGAGTTCCCGAGACAGAGCTTCACCGACGCCCAGGTTCCCGTGGGCCATGTGCTCGCCTGGCCGTCGCTGGTGACCCATCCCCACGGATCGAGCCCGCCGACGAGCGGACTGAAGTACAGCCTCGTGATCCGCTGCCGCATCCCCGGCCTCGGTCACTGACCCAGCGCGCTGCGAGACACCGACGGGACGCCCAGCGCGCCGGCGGGCTTGACGCCGAGCTCAGACCGCCCACCGCGACAGAGTGTGGCGCCCACGCCGCCCCGACGCGAACGGCCAAGCGTTCAGACCGTTGCGGCGACCTTGGCGGGGTCGTGGCGCACGGAGATCTGCCCCACCGTCGACAGCGACTTGATGACGCCCCAGGCCGGATCGTGCTGGCCCTTGGCGAACGAGAACTTCGCCGCCGTGGCCAGGGCGTGGTGGTTGTTGTGGAGGCCCTCGCCGGCGGTGATGTAGGCCAGCCACTGATTGTTCGTGGCCGTGGTGGTGTCGAGCGGACGATGCCCCCGAACGTGGCCGTAGGCGTTGATGGCGCCGGACAGCATGATGTACGCGGTCATGTGCCAGGCGGCGGCGAACAGGCCGAGCCACCAGTGGTCGGTGAACAGCGCGAAGGCGCCGCACATGACGGCGATGCCGACGCCGAGACCCACCATGCCGCGGTCGAACAGGACCCGGTCCCAGCGATCGGCCGGCAGATCTTTGGCGTACTTGGTGAGCGTGACCCCGTCCTTGGCGGTACGCCGATACAGCGCGGCGTTGGTGAGCTGCACCTTCCAGTATCCGAGCACAATCGGGCTGTGCGGATCGTCGACGGTGTCGGCGTTGGCGTGATGGCTGCGGTGCACGGCGACCCACTCGCGCGGACGCATCCCCGTCGTGAGCCACAGGAAGCTCCGAAACACCAGCGCCGTGGGGTTCTTGACCACGAGACCCTTGTGCGACAAGCCTCGGTGGAGATAGATGGTCGTCACCAGGATTGCCGCCTGGGTGACGAGGAACCCGGCGATGAGCACCAACAGAACGTTGAGCAGCATGAAGATCCCTACCCCGTGAGTTGAGTACGTCGGGATCGGGGCATGGACGCCGGGGTGCCGGGGAAGTCGATGAGCCCAACCCGGAAGGATTGGTGGAGCTCCCGCCATCCTACCCGGTCGGGGAGACCGGAAACCCCAGCGGGACCGGGTTATCGCATCCGTCAACCACCGAGAAAGAGTTACCCACAAGTAACAACCACGCGACGACTATGCGTCGGCGGTCGCCGCATCGAGATAACTCGCGAACTTCTCACGAGCGAGCGCTTGACGGGTGGGGACGTGCTCGCTCGGCAGCCCGTCGACCGGGCGGTATCGCTTGAGCATCTGACGGGCCACGGTCTGGCGGTGCACCTCGTCGGGACCGTCGACGAAGCGGGCTTCACGGGCATGGCGGTACATCGACTCGAGCGGCAGGTCAGTCGAGAACCCCAGCGAGCCGTGCACCTGGATCGCCTTGTCGATCACGTTGTAGAGAACCTTGGCACCGAAGTACTTGATGACCGCGATTTCGACCCGGGCCTTCGACGAGCCGTCCCGATCCATCTTCCATGCCGCTTGGAGCGTGAGGAGACGGGCGGCCTGTATCTCGGCGTGGCTGTCGGCGATCCAGTCCTGCACCTGGCCCTTCTCGGCCAGGAGCGAGCCGTGGGCGTAGCGCGACAGGGCCCGTTCGCACATCATGTCGAAGGCCCGCTGCGACTGGCCGATCCAGCGCATGGCGTGGTGGATGCGCCCGGGGCCCAGGCGCTTCTGGGCCAGGAGGAAACCCTCACCCTCGCGACCGATCAGGTTCGATGCCGGCACCCGGGCGTTGTCGTAGATGATCTCCGAGTGCCCGCCGGGCCGACCGTAGGTGCCGCCGTGGGGATGGGTCATGGTGTCGACGTCGCGCACGATGTTCACGCCCGGCGTGTTCGTGGGCACCACGATCATCGAGCAGCCTTGGTAGGCCGACACGTCGGGATTGGTGCGCACCATGACGATGAGGAAGTCGGCCGCCGAGCCGTTCGACGTGAACCACTTGTGCCCGTTGATCACGTACTCGTCGCCGTCACGAACGGCTGTGGTGCGGATGAGCGTCGGGTCCGATCCGGCGACGTCGCGCTCGGTCATCGAGTAGGCGCTGCGCATCTTCCCGGCGAGCAGCGGCCACAACCACCGCTCCTTCTGCTCGCCGTCGGCCCCGATGGCGAGCAGCTCGGCGTTGCCCGAGTCGGGCGCCTGGTTGCCGAACACGCCCGGCGCGATGCGACAGCGCCCCAGGATCTCGTGCATCAGGCCCAACTTCACCTGGCCGAAGCCCTGCCCGCCGAGCTCGGGATCGAGGTGCGCGGCCCACAGGCCCCGGGCCTTCACCTGCTCCTTCAACGGGGCGGTGGCGGCGTCGTACTGGGCCATGCTCATCTCGTCCCACACCGATTCGAGGGGAATGATCTCCTCGTCGACGAACGACCGCATCCAGTCGAGGTGCTCCTGGAATTCGGGCTCGGTCTCGAAATCCCATGCCATGGCTGACCTCGCTGCGATCTGACGGCGGACGGACGGATGGAGCGTCCGGGCCAACGCTACGGGCCTCCGCGCCGGAGCGTCGAAGAGGTGCGATGATCGGGCCATGGCCTACACGACGATCGTCCTCGACATCACCAACGGCATCGCCCGCCTCACGCTCGACCGGCCCGAGGCTCGTAACGGGATCGAGAAGGCGCTGGCGCGCGATCTCGCTGCGGCCGCGTTGGCTCTCCACGAGGACCGATCGGTCCGGGCCGTGCTCATCAGCGGTTCCGGGCCGGCGTTCTGTGCCGGTGGCGATCTCAAGGCCTTCGCCGCGCAGGGCGACCGCCTCGGCGCGTACATCAAGGAGGTGACGGTCGACCTGCACACGGCCGTCACCCACCTCACCCAGCTCGACGCCCCGGTGATCACCGCTGTCCACGGCTCGGCTGCGGGCGCCGGGCTCGGTCTCGTGGCCGGCGCCGACATCGTGATCGCCGCCGAGTCGGCCAAGTTCGTGATGGCCTACACGCTCGTCGGGCTGGTGCCCGACGGCGGTACCACGTGGTTCCTGCCCCGGCGCGTGGGTCTGGGCCGAGCCCTCGAGATGTCGCTGCTCAACCGGCCCCTGTCGGCCGCCGAGGCCCAGGCCGCCGGGCTCGTCACCCGCGTCGTGCCCGACGATCGTCTCGCCGAGGAGGCCGAGGCGATCGCAGTGGCGCTCGCCGCCGGTCCGACCCTGTCGTACGGGGCCACCAAGCGGCTGCTGCGGGCCAGCTTCGGCAACGGTCTCGAGACCCAGCTGGAGCTGGAGTCCCGGGCCATCAGCGACGCAGGCCGCACCCACGACGGCCGTGAGGGCATCACCGCCTTCCTCGAAAAGCGCGCCGCGAGCTTCCAGGCCCGGTAGCCGGTCGCCCCGAGGCCGACGCGGGACGGCCCACGCGCGCCTCTTTTGCCCTCAGCGTCCACATCGTGCACAATGGTCACAGCATTCACATACTCCACTTCCCCCTCTGAGGAGTCCCTGGTGATCACCGGCTCCAGCATCATGACCACGGCTCGGGCGCTCGGCCCGCAGATCCGGGGGGCGTCCGACTGGATCGAACGCGAGCGCCGGCTCCCCGACGCCCTCGTGCGTTCGCTTCAAGGCGCCGGAGTCTTTCGGATGCCGATGCCCGTGTCGATGGGCGGTCCCGAGCTCGAACCGATCACCCAGATGCAGATCATCGAGGAGCTTTCGTTCCACGACGGTTCCACGGGGTGGGTCGCCATGACCGGCTGCGATGGCGGCTACTACTGCGCCCATCTCGACGAGGAGGCGGCGTCGAAGCTCTACCTCGACCTCGACTCGGTCACCTGTGGTGTGCTCGCTCCCAGTGGACGGGCGGTGCGCACCGAGCGGGGTTACACCATCACGGGTCGGTGGTCGTTCGGATCGGCGTCGCTGCACGCTCGCTTCGTGGTCGGCGGATGCGTCGTGCACGACGGAGCCAAGCCCGTCCTCGAGCACGGTCGACCGAAGATCGTGATGGCGGTGATGCCGTCAGAAGCCGTGAACATCGTCGACACGTGGACCACTACCGGCCTGGCCGGCAGTGGCAGCAACGATGTCGTGGCCGACGGCGTCGAGGTGCCGTTCAAGCACACGTTCAACATCGCCACCGACGCCTCGACCAATCCCGCTCCGCTGTACCGGTTCCCGTGGTGGATCGTGAGCAAGGCGCCGGCCGTTGCGCTCGGGATCGCCCGGCGCGCCATCGACGACCTGGTCGAGTTGGCACAGCACGCGGTGCTTCCCACGTCGGGCCGGGCGTCGGGTCCGGGGTCGGGAACGCTGCGCGACGACGCCTTCGTGCAGGCTGCCGTGGGCCGGGCCCAAGGCCAGGTGAACTCGGCCAAGTCCTGGCTCTACGACGTGATGGACGACGTGTGGCAGACGAGCCTGGCCGGCGGTGAGCCGTCGGCCAAGCAGCTGGCCGAGTTCCGGCTGTCGATCACCAACGCGTTCCACTCGAGCCGCGACGGGGTCCGGGCCATGTACGAGGCCGGATCGGGGGCCACGCTGTACCGCAAGTCGCCGCTCGACCGGCATCTTCGCGACATCACGACCATCAGCCAGCATGCGCTCGTCAACCAACGCAGCTATGCCGAAGCGGGGCGCTCCGCCCTCGGGCTCGACCCCGACGTCCTCGTCTGGTGAGGCCGTCACCGTTCCCGGCGGGCCTCGGTCGGCTCGGTCGGCGCCGCTGGTCGGTACCCTGTTCGCCGTGAGCAACGACAGAGCACGAACGCGGGTGGCGTCATGATCGACGTTCGCCGCCTTCGTGACGACCCCGAGTACCGCGACGGCGCCCTTCGCAAGGGGGCGCCGTCCGAGGCCATCGACACGCTTCTCGCGTCCGACGATCGGCGCCTCGCCCTCCGCCAGGAGATCGAGGCCCTGCGAGCCCGCCAGAATGCGGCGTCGAAGGACATCGGCAAGGCCGCAGCCAGCGAACGTCCGGCGAAGATCGCCGTTGCGGGAGAGCTCAAGGCCGAGCTCTCGGCCCGGGAACCCTTGGTGGCTCAGGCCGATGAGGAGTTCCGTGAGCTCGCCATCCGCATCCCGAACCCGGCCCATCCGTCAGTGCCGAGCGGCGGCGAGGACGATTTCGTGGTCGTCAAGACCGTGGGCGGCGAGCCGGCGCCCCCGGCGCTCGACCACGCCGACTTCGGCCTGCAGATGGGCTTCGTCGACGGCGAGCGGGCGGTGCGCATCAGCGGATCGCGCTTCGCCTACCTCATGCGCGAGGCGGTGCTGCTCGAGCTGGCGCTCGTGCAGTGGGTCACGCAACGCCTGGTGGGTCACGGCTTCGTACCCGTCATCCCGCCCGTGCTCGTGCAAGAGCACATGATGGAAGCGGCCGGGTTCTTCCCCACCGATCGCTCGCAGGTGTACGACGTCGACGGGGGTGAGCTGTTCCTCGTGGGCACCGCCGAGGTTCCGTTGGCTGGTATCCACCTGGGCGAGATCGTCGACGGGTCGTCGCTGCCGTTGCGCTACGCCGGGATCTCGCCGTGCTTTCGCCGCGAGGCCGGCACCTACGGGAAGGACACCCGCGGCATCTTCCGGGTGCACCAGTTCGACAAGGTCGAGATGTTCTCGTACTGCGCCCCCGAGCGGTCGTGGGAGGAGCACGAGTTCCTCCTGTCGGTCGAGGAGTCGATCGTCTCCGATCTCGGCCTGCCCTACCGGGTGATCGTCGTGGCCGCCGGCGACCTCGGCAACCCGGCCGCCAAGAAGTACGACATCGAGGCCTGGCTGCCCTCGGAAGGCCGCTACCGCGAGGTCACGTCGTGCTCGAACTACACCGACTACTCGGCCCGCCGGCTGGGTACCCGGCTCCGGGGTGACGGCACGGGCACCCAGCTCGTGCACACCCTCAACGGCACCGCTTGTGCGATCGGCCGCACCCTGTTGTTCATCTTCGAGCACTACCAGCAGCCCGACGGCTCACTGAGTGTGCCCGAGGTGCTCCAGCCGTTCTGCGGGTTCACCACCGTCCCCGCCCGCTGAGCCGGGCCGACGACTCGGCCGACGGGCCGACGCCGTTGAGTCGCGGTCTTGGGGGCTCGAGACAGCTCCTAGGATCGGGGGTGCCCGTCTCGATGGAGGACCCCCGTGCATCGTCGCTCGCCTCGGATTGTCGGCATCACCTTGGCCGTCGCCCTCATGCTGCTCGCGTCGGCGTGCGGGAGCAGCGACTCCGGTTCGTCGTCGGCGTCGCGCCGTGACGACGAGGAGACCTCACGCACCGACGATGACGGCGACCGCGAGACCTCCCGCACCGACGACGACCGCAACGAGCCCACCGGCGACGTCACCGACGTCGGAACGCCCACCGACTGCGGCGACGAGGAGTTCGACGACATCGTCTGCGACGCCATCGAGAGCGTGCAGACCTTCTGGATCGACGTGTATCCCGAGGTCTTCGATGACGACTACCAGCCGATCGAGGGCGGCTTCCACCCGTACACGTCGCAGTCCGACCAGCCCCCGTGCGGCAACCCACCTCCCGACTACGAGGACATCGCCCAGAACGCGTTCTACTGCCCCTCGGCCGACCTCATCGCCTGGGACAACGAGAGCCTGATCCCCCAGCTCTTCGAACAGTTCGGACCGTTCACCCTGGGCATCGTGTTCGCCCACGAGTTCGGCCACGCCATCCAGTCGCGGGTCGACTTCCAGGCCCCCACCGTCATCGAGGAGAACCAGGCCGACTGTTACGCCGGGGCCTGGGTCGGCGCTGTTTCCGCAGGCGACGCCCCCAACTTCGATGTCACCGCCGAGGACCTCGATCTCGCCGTTGCCGGCTTCTTGACCCTGGCCGACGCCCCGGGCACGTCCGAGCGCGATCCACTCGCCCACGGGAGCGCGTTCGACCGCGTCAATGCCTTCCAGGACGGCATCGACAACGGCGCCGCGAAGTGCGCCGGGTACACGCTCGACACCGTGGACATCACCCAGATGGAGTTCATGGGCGAAGACCTGGCGAACCAGGGCAACCTCCCCCTCGACGAAACACTCGAGCTGGTGATCGTCGACCTCGAGGACTTCTGGGGCACCGCCTTCCCCGAGGAGTTCGACGCCGAATGGGTGCCGATCTCGAACTTCGTCCCCTACGACGGCGAGGTCGACGCGCTCACCTGCGGGGGAACCGACGTCGATCCCGAGTTCGCGTTGGGCAACGTGTGGTACTGCCTCGACGACGACTACATCGCCTGGGACGAGCCCGGCCTGTTCGTGCCCGTCATCGAAGAGATCGGCGACTTCGCCGTGGGCATGCTCATCGCCAGCCAATACGCCCGCGCCGCAGGCATCCGCCTGGGGATCGAGGAGTTCGACGCGGCCACGTTGTTGCAGATCGACTGCCTGAGCGGGGCCTGGGCCGGCAACGCTGCGCACCGCGAACCAGAAGACTCCGTGTCGGGTCTGTCGCTCTCACCCGGCGACCTGGACGAGGCCATCGTGGCCTTCTTGGTCTTCGGCAGCGCCTCCGACCCCGGCGTCGACAGCGGCAACCGCGTCTTCGAACGGGTCGACGCGTTCCGTCAGGGTTTCCTCGACGGCATTCAGACCTGCCTGAGCTGATGCGAGCAGAACGCCGATCGTCCGAGCTGACCCCGGAGTCCCCAGGGCCTCCGGTCAAGGTGCTGTATCTCATGGGATATCCCCGCAGCGGCAGCACCATCGTCACCTCGGCGTTCGGCAGCTGTGAGGGATTCGTCGGGGTGGGCGAGGCGCGGTACCTCTGGTATCCCCGCCTGGAGCCCACGCGGGTGTGCGGATGCCGCCAGTTGGTTTCGGCCTGCGAGTTCTGGAACGAGGTGCATCGTCTCGAAGCCGTGCCTGCGCCCGTTCGGGCCGTGGTCGAGCGCGACGGCCTCGCCCGACAGCAGCGAGCGCTGTCGAAGCTCACTCGCTTCGTGCCCATGCTCTACGGCGCTCGGCCGGCCGCCCCGGGCTCCGACCTGTTCACCTACGCCGAGGCCAGGACGCGGGCGTATCGCTGCATGGCCGAGGCGGGCGGGGGCCGGGTGGTCGTCGATTCGTCGAAGTTCCCCTACGACGCGGCAATCGTCCAACGGATGGCGGGGATCGACCTCCACGTCGTCCATCTCCTGCGTGATCCCCGGGGCTCGCTGTTCTCACGGTTGTCGGGGCAGGGCGAGAAGTTGCAGCGGTTGCGGCCGCTCATCGCCGTGAAGGAGGTAGCGACGTGGCTGGTGTCATTCGGGGCGGCCCGGCTGATCGTCCGTCGGCTGGGCCGACATCGAGCCCGAACACTGCGCTACGAAGACTTCGTCGCCGACCCGGAGCGTGAGATGCGGGGCATCCTGGAGTGGATGGGCGAAGGGCACATCGAGCCCCCGCCCAGCGAGGGGACGACCCTCCGGCTCCGCCCTGTGCACCAGGTGTCAGGCAACCGTGTGCGCACCCGATTCGGCGAGGTCGAGCTTCGGCACGACCTGCGCTGGCGGACCGAGCTCGGGAGGCCCTATCGGTGGCTCATCTCGGTGGCGACGGCACCCGTGCGGCGTCGCCACGGCTATCGCTGAGGCCGCCGAGCGACGGCGGCTCCGGGCCGGCGGCAACGTCGCCGGCTCTCCAGCCCCCTGCCGATAGGCTGGCCGGGCTGCACTGCCGTACCTGGGAGGGATGCCGGAGCGGCCGAACGGAGCGGTCTTGAAAACCGCCGGACGAGAGTCCCGTGGGTTCAAATCCCACTCCCTCCGCCAGATGGTCCCGAGAGGGTCGCTTCCGCATCGGCTCGAGCGTCAGCTCGAGTTCCGAGTCAGGCGCCGAGGAAGCCCGACAGGGTCTCGACCTCTCGTGCGGTCTCTTCCAGCACCGACTTCACCGACGCATCGATGCCCACGAGGGCCAGGCCCTCGCTCACAGTGGTGAACGGCTCGTCCGTGGGAGGTTCACCCGCCAGTGCTACGGCCAGGGATTCGCCAGCGACGATCATCCGGCCGAGCTCGCTCCCGCCTCCGTCAGGCTCGTGATGCCGGAAGACCGCAGCCACGAAGTCGGCCGGGAACTGGAGAGCGTCGAGGGCCAAGGAGGCCATCTGCGGATGATGCGTCCCCAGCTCCTTGCGCTCGGCGTCGAGGTAGGAGATGTGCTCGCGCTCGGCCCGCAGCTTCACCCGGGCCACAGCGTGGGGGGCGTGGCGGAACAGCAGGGCCTTGCCGATGTCGTGCAACAGCCCGGCCGAGAAGGCCTCTCCAGGCTGCACGCCGAGATGACGGGCGACGACCGACGCTCCAGCAGCCGTGGCCATGGAGTGACTCCAGAAGTCCTTGGGCAACGGATGCTTCTGGTCGGCGAACAGGCCGAAGGCCGCGCTCGCTGCGATGGCCCGCACCGTGGCGAAACCGATGATCGTGACGGCTCGCCAGGCGCTGCCGACCCGGCGCGAGAGCCCGTAGTAAGGCGTGTTGGCGAGGCGGATCACTCGCATCGACAGCGCGGGGTCGGTTTCGATCAGTTGGCCGAGCTCCCGAGCCGAGGCATCCGGATCGTCGAGGACCCGCAGCAGACGAGCCGCGACCGGTGATGCGATCGGGAGCTCCGTCAGGCCTGCGATGCCGATGGTCTGCTGCACGAGGGACCTCTGCACTCTCCACGTGCCTGCGCACGCGCCGTCCGAACAAGGGTGTCGGCCCGTCGGGCGGCAGTCTTGAGTTGAACGGGTCTCAGTTCGGACGATTTGGGCGCTGAGGTGCCGGGGGTGCCGGAGCCGCGGGTCGAGCCGGGAACGCCGGTCGCGCCGGTGCGGGTGCTGGGGTGGTGCCGCCGGGTGCGGGTCGGGCGGGGAACGCCGGTCGTACCGGTGCTGGGGTGGCTCCACCGGTCGGGCGCGCCGAGGGCGCAGGTGTGGCCGGTGTCGTGGGCCGCTGTGCCGGCACCTGCGGTCTGGCCACGGCGGCCACGGTTGCGCTCGGGGCGGGCGCAGCCGTCGCGCCCACCGTCGCCGGCTGGTTCCGAGATGCCGGAACGGGAGCGGTGCCGCGCAGCTTGTACACCGCCGACTTGCCCATCTGCAGCCGCTCGAAACCCTCGTCGAGGTTGATGGTGGTCTCCGACGCCCCGAGCATCAGATAGCCGTCGGGCCTGAGCATCTTCTTGATCTTGCCCAGGATCTGGCGCTTGGTCTCGGTGTCGAAGTAGATGAGGACGTTGCGGATGAACACGATGTCGAGGGGCGGGAAGGTGGGCCAGGCCTCGATCAGGTTCATGGTCTGGAACCGGATCGCGTTGCGGATCTCGGGCTTGATCACCCAGTCGGCACCGTCGCGCGTGAAGTACTTCACGAGCAGCTGGGCCGGAAGCCCCCGGTTCACCTCGAGCTGGGAGTAGCGACCCGCCTGGCAGCGCTCGACCATCTCCTTGGAGAGGTCGGTGGCGTCGAAGGTCATCCGCCAGTTCTCGAGCTCCGGAAAGTTCGCCTTCAGCATCATCATGAAGCTGAACGGCTCCTGGCCGCTCGACGACGCCGCGCACCAGATGCTCAACGACCGCTCGCGGCCGCGCCGCTGGATCAGATCGGGGATGATCGTGGTCTTGAGCGACTCGAACGGGTGGATGTCGCGATAGAACGACGTCTCGTTCGTCGTCATCGCTTCCTTGACGAGCTCGCGGAGACGGTCGTTGGGCCGGTTGCGGAGCACCTGCACGATCTCGCCCAAGCCCCCGGTGAGCCCGGCAGCCCGAGCAACCGGGGCCAGGCGGGTCTCGACGAGGTATTCCTTGCCCGGCTCGAGCACGATCCCGGCATCCCGGCGAACCATCTGTCGCAGGAAGTCGAAGTCGGCTGGTGACAGAGGGATTGCCGCGCTCATCTGCGGGCCACTGGGCTCGACAGGGCCGGGCTGCAATCTGGCTTCCGACGGCTCGTCATCGTGAGACGCTCGAGCGCGTCGGGGACCGAATGCAGCGGAAGGACCTCGTCAGCGAGCTTGGCCTTGACCACGAAGCCCGGCATGCCCCACACCACGCTGGTGGCCTCGTCCTGGGCCAGGATGCGGCCGCCGACGGAGTGGACCGCCTCGGTGCCGTGGAAGCCGTCGCTTCCCATCCCGGTGAGCACGACGGCGAGGACCCCGGCGCCGAAGACCTGGCTCACCGAGCGAAACATGGGGTCGACGGCCGGCCGGCACGAGTTCTCGGGCGGATCCTGGTTCATGGCCAGCTTGATCGAAGCGCCCTCGCGCTTCACGGTCATGTGGTAGTCGCCGGGGGCGATGTACACGGTCCCGGGTTGGATCGCCATGCCCGGAGCGGCCTCGACCACCTTCAGCTTCGACCGGGTGTCGAGTCGTTCGGCCAGAAGCCGGGTGAACACGGGGGGCATGTGCTGCACGATCAGGATGGGCACCGGGAAGTCGGCCGGCAGCGCCGGGATCACGTCGCCCAGCGCGTTCGGCCCGCCGGTGGAGACCCCGATGGCCACGATCTCGACGGGAGAGACGCGTCGCTGCGTGGGCCGAGCGGCTCCGGCCGGAGCAGCGGCGGGCCCGTTCGGAAGGGCCGAGGCACGGGCGGCACCCGGGCCCCCGGCGGCTCTGGGGGCTCCAGGGGCTCCAGGGGCTCCAGAAAGGGGACGGGTCGACACCGGTGCTCCGGGCCGTCCGGCGGGCCCGCCAGGCCCGTTTCGCCCGATCGCCGGCCGGGCCGGCGGCTGGACCCCAGCACTCGAGCCCCGCAGGACGCTGGCGCAGAGGGCCTTGATCTTCGGGATGAGGTCCAGGCGGACCTTCTCCATGCTCTCGGCCATCTTGCCGGTGTTCGAGGGCTTCGTCACGTAGTCGCTCGCGCCCCGTGAGAGCGCCTCGAACGTCGACGACGCTCCGCGCTCGGTCAGCACCGAGAGCATGATCACCGGGAGCCGGGGGTGCGACTTGCGGATGTGGGTCAGGGCCTCGATGCCGTCCATCTCCGGCATCTCGATGTCGAGCGTGATCAGATCGGGGTGGCACTTCTCGAGCATGGCGAGCGCCAGCTTGCCGTTGGCGGCCGTCCCCACGACCTCGATGTCCGGGTCCGAGCCCAACACCTTGACCACCAAGCTGCGCACAACGACGGCGTCGTCGACGACCAGCACCTTGATCTTGCTCATCGCCTCAACTCATCTCGTCGGAAGGGGAGTGGTCAACTGCGGACCACGGAGGACCGCGCCACGCTCGGCGGCGCCTCCCGGGTACGTCGGTGCCCGAGGAATCCTGTGGTCGATTCCGCCACAGCATCGGGCGTTTCACAGTCCGGCTTGAGGGACGTGCCCACGCAGAAAACGATCAAGTTCGTCCCGTCGAGACCGACATCAGCCCATGGAGAACTGCTCCAGGCGACCAAACCGTCTCCCCTCGGGACCGGCTGATCCCGCAACGAGCCGGATGTGTGGGCAGAATTACCGGCGATGGACGTCCATCTCGTCGACGGCACCTACGAGCTCTTCCGCTACTTCTACGCCCTGCCGTCACACGTGACGACCGAGGGCCGTGAGGTCGGGGCGGTGCGTGGCGTGCTGGGCACGATCCTCCAGATGCTCGAGGAGGGCGTCACCCATCTCGGTGTGGCCACCGACCACGTGATCGAGTCCTTCCGCAACGAGCACTGGGCGGGCTACAAGACCGGAGCCGGCATCGACCCGGCGTTGTGGTCGCAGTTCGGCCTCCTCGAGGACGCCTTGGCCGCCATGGGTGTGGTCGTGTGGCCCATGGTCGAGTTCGAAGCCGACGACGCCCTGGCGGCCGTCGCAGCCCAGGCGGGAGCCGATCCTCGGGTCGAGCGCGTGGTGATCTGCACGCCCGACAAGGATCTCGGGCAGTGCGTCGAAGGAACCCGGATCGTCCAGCTCGACCGGCGGAAGAACGCGGTGATCGACGAGGCCGGGGTCTGGGAGCGCTTCGGGGTCGGACCGGCCTCCATCGCCGACTACCTCGGCCTCGTCGGAGACAGCGCCGACGGCTTCCCCGGACTGCCCGGCTGGGGCGCCAAGTCGGCGGCGACGGTCCTGGCCCGGTACGGGCGCATCGAGGACATTCCCGATCTGGCCCTGCACTGGGACGTGAACGTGCGGGGAGCGGTGAAGCTGGCGACGACCCTGGCCGAGCAGCGTGAGCTCGCACTGTTGTTCCGGTTCATCGCCACCGTGCGCCGCGACGCACCCGTCCCCGAGACCGTCGACGATCTCTGCTGGCTCGGACCCCACGCCGGGTTCGCGGCCCTGTGCGCCACCCTCGATGCGCCGCGCCTGGCCGAGCGGGCTGCCAGGGCCGCCACGACCGCCGCGGCCCGACGAGCCTGAGTCAGCTACCTCGACCTCCGACGCACAGCGTTCGGGCGTAGTCGGGAACGGTGACGCTCCGGGTGCCGACCGGGCAGACTGCTCCGAGCGACTGGTCGACCGTGGCCCGTATCACGCCCGTGTCGCGATCGCTGCAGTCGACCACACCGACCCGCGACGAGTCGATGACGAGGCACCGACCGACCGGCGAGACCCCGTCCGACAACGGCTCGATCGTGCGGTCGTAGGTGGCGATGGGTTGTGGGCCGGCATGGGCGCTCACCACGACGAGTCCCACGATCACCAGCGCGATCACGCCGATGATGCCACGGTGAACCCAGCGAGGCACCGACATGACCCCCGAGCCGACCCACTCGTCGTCGTCGTCTCTCCAGTCGGCCTCGAGCCCGTCGTCGTCATCGTCCCAGCCCACCTCGGGTCCGGCCCCGGGCATCCGTACGGGATGGTCGTTGGCGGCTCGGAGGCGCTCGGCGATCGTGCGGCGGTCGGCCGCGAGGCGCTCGTCGTAGATCGTCCGGCTCTCGGGGTTGCCCAAGACCGACCAGGCCGCGTTCAGCTCCTGCATCGAGCGCTCGGCCCGAACCTGGTCGACCGAGCTGGACGTCGCGTGCGCGTCGGGATGGCACAACCGGGCCTGCGCACGGTAGGCGCGCCGGAGTGCGTCGTGGCCGGCCGTTTCCGGCGCGCCCAGCACCTCGTACCACGTCGGCATCAGCCGCAAGTGTGACGCACCCGGTGACGACGTGTCCGCTCGCTACCGTGAACGCTGATGCCGACGACACCCGCCCGCCCGCCCGAGCTCTCCCCCGAGCTCTCCCCCGACCGCCCGCCCGAGCTCTCCCCCGAGCTCGCCATCGGGGCTTTCACCGCCGTGGGACCCTGGGTCGTCGATCCCGCCCGGTGCACCTGGCTCGACGGTCTCTCGGTCGAGCGGGCCCGGCTGCGCGTCGAGCTCCCGGCCCTGCTCCGCCCGCCCCGGGTGCCGCCCCTCGGGCCGATCGCGGGCGCCGTCGGCCACGTCGGACGGGCCCTGGTCCCGTGGTACCTCGGCGATCGTCGCCGGGGACGCGACCGTTCTCGGGCCGGGCTCTCGCGGCGCCTGCGGCAATCGTTCGAGCGTCTCGGCACCACGTACATCAAGCTGGGCCAGATCGTCTCCTCAGGGGAGGGGCTGTTTCCCGAGGAGCTCGTGTCGCAGTTCAAGCTGTTGCGCGACCAGGTGCCGCCGGAGACGTTCGACGCCGTGCGCCGGGTCGTCGAGGAGGACCTCGGCCGACCGTTGGAAAGCACGTTCTCATCGTTCGAGCGGGTGGCCCTGGCCTCGGCGTCCATCGCCCAGGTGCACGCGGCCACGCTCCTCACCGGTGAGGAGGTGGTCGTCAAGGTCCAGCGCCCGCAGGTGTCGCGGCGGGTCCGCCGCGACATCGGGGCCCTGGCCTGGCTGGCGCCGCACCTCGTCGGGCGCATCCCCGTGGCGGCGCTGGCCAACCCCCCGGCACTGGTGGAGCTGTTCGCCGAGACGATCGTCGAGGAGCTCGACTTCCGTCTCGAGGCGCAGAACATGCTCGACGTGGCCCGGGTGCTGGCCGAGACGAACCAGCGGGCGATGGTGGTCCCGCGCCCCCATCCGATCCTGGTGACCAAGCGGGTGCTGGTGATGGAACGTCTGTCGGGCTTCGCCTACGACGACGTCGACGCCATGCGGGCGGCGGGCATCGACACCCATGCGCTCGTGCGGGCCGGGCTCATCTCGTTCATGGAAGGCGCCATGCTGTACGGCGTCTTCCACGGCGATCTTCACGGCGGCAATCTGTTCGTCATGCCCGACGGCCGCACCGCACTGCTCGACTTCGGCATCACCGGTCGGCTCGACGAGGCCCGCCGGCTGGCCTTCCTCCGATTGCTCGTCACCGGGACGGCCGGCGACATGCGCAATCAGCTCGCAGCGCTCCGTGATCTCGGTGCGTTCCCCGCCGACACCGACCTCGAGGTGGTCATCGCCGACCTGGGGCTCGACCAGCCGGTGATCGACCCGACCACGCTCACCGCCGATCAGCTCACCGGAGAGCTCAAGGAGCTCACGAAGAAGCTCCTCGGCTATGGCGCCCGCATGCCCAAGGAGCTCATGCTCTTCGTGAAGAACCTGGTGTTCCTCGACGGAGCCATCGCCCGGCTGGCGCCCGATCTCGATCTGCTGGCCGAGATCGTCAATGTCCACCTGTACTTCGCCCAAACCCACGGTGAGCGGATCGTGCGCGAAGCCGGCCTCGACCCGACCGCCGCCGGCACCGTCGACATCGACTACGTCAAGGCATCGATGGGTCTCACCCCCGACGTGCAGACCCTGACGTACCACGACGTGAGGGAACGACGCGAGGTCATCAAACGCCGCATGGAGGAGGCCCGGGCCCGATCGAGCCGCAAGGCGTCCCGAGCAGGGCGCGCCGAACGAGGGCTGCGGTCCAAGCTCCGCCTCCCGGGCGGACGCGCTCGTTAGCATCCGCACCATGCAGGCACCTTCCTAGGCCGGTCCCCCAACCAGCCGTGCTGTTCCCCACGATCCGGTTCGCCGTCTTCTTCGGTGTGGTGCTCGGCATCAGCTGGCTGCTCGCTCGCTGGCCCCCCTGGTGGAAGCGCTTCGTCCTCGTTGCGAGCTACGCCTTCTATGCCGGGTGGGACTGGCGGTTCGTCGGCCTCGTCGTCGCCTCCACCCTGTTCAACCAGGCCATGGCCACGCGTATCCATCGGAGCGCGAGTCGTCGCGCGGCGAAGGGTCTCCTGCTCGTTGCCGTGGTTGCCAACCTGGGGATGCTCGGGTACTTCAAGTACTACGGATTCTTCGCGTCGTCGCTCGTGAACCTCTTCCGGGACTGGGGTGTCGAGCTCCCGCTGCCGGTCGTGCAGGTGATCCTCCCGGTCGGAATCTCGTTCTTCACGTTCCACGCCCTCAGCTACGTGATCGACGTGTATCGCGGCACGCTGACGCCCGCTCGTCTCATCGACTTCGCGGTGTACATCGCATTCTTCCCCCATCTCGTGGCCGGCCCGATCGTGCGCGCCTCGGAGCTGGTACCGCAGCTGCGTCACCGGCTCGATCGCACCGGGGTCGACACCGGCCGGGCCGCGTTCCTCATCGTCGCTGGTCTGTTCAAGAAGGTCGTGCTGGCGAGCTACCTGTCGGATCACATCGTCGACCGGGTCTTCGCCAACCCCGAGCTGTACTCGGCCCCCGAGGTGCTCTTCGCCGTCTACGCCTACGCGATCCAGATCTACGCCGACTTCTCGGGCTACACCGACATCGCCATCGGCTGTGCCCTGCTCATGGGCATCCGCTTTCCCGACAACTTCAACGCACCCTACGCAGCCGTCAGCATCCAGGACTTCTGGCGCCGCTGGCACATGACGCTCTCCCGCTGGCTGCGCGACTACCTCTACGTCCCCCTCGGCGGATCGCGCCGGGGCCGGGCCCGTACTTACCTGAACCTGATGCTCACCATGGTGCTCGGTGGGCTCTGGCACGGTGCCGACTGGCGGTTCGTCGTGTGGGGCGGGCTGCACGGTGGAGGCCAGGCCGTCGAGACCGCGGTCCGCACGCGCCGAAACCGGGGTGTGCTCAAGCGCCGCGAACGTCTGGGCCTCGATCCCGCAGGAGCCGGCGAGGAACGGGACTCCTTGCGGCGACTGGCGTTGCTCAACAGGGGTCTTCCCGACTCGATGTCACGCGAAGCTCAGGTGACGGTGCTCGCCCAGGTCGACACCCGGGCCCGGCGACGCGAGGAAGCCCGGATCGTGCGCGCCGCACGGGGCTCGACGGGTGCCGGGCGCTGGATCGGCCGTATCGCCACGTTCCACTTCGTGTGCCTCGGGTGGATCTTCTTCCGGGCCGAATCGGTCGATCGGGCGTGGGCCATGTGTCGCCGCATCGTTGACGGGACCTGGGGCTCGGCCCCGCTCGTGACGCCCCTCCTGGTCGTCGCCATCGCCGGTGCACTCGTCTCGCAGTACGTCCCCGCCCGAGCGATGGCGGCGTTGCAGGGACGCTTCTCCCGCCTGGCCCCCGCCCTCCAAGGCGCCCTCGTCGGCTGCGCCTTCCTCGTCATCGACGTCCTCGGCCCCACCGGCGTCGCCCCCTTCATCTACTTCCAGTTCTGAGACCGGTTCCGACTCGGCGTGGCTCGCTGAAGGTGGACGATGGCTGACGATCGGCGACATGACGACCTGTCCGAGCGGCTCCGCGACCATGTCGACGCTGTCGCTCCGATCACGTTGGACGAGGTTCGCGGATACCATTTGGTGTCGATCGCCGCCGACGCCGACGCCTGGCGCCCCATCGCTGCGGCCCCCATCGAACCCCGCGCCGACCCCGCCATCGCCTGGACCGGAAGCGAGATGATCGTCTGGGGCGGTACCGGCGATGGGCCCCGCGCTCTCGCCGACGGCGCGGCGTACGACCCCGCGGGTGACTCCTGGCGCGTGATCGCTCCGAGCCCGCTCTCGGCGCGCGTCGGATCGGGTGCTGCCTGGACAGGCAGCGAGGTCATCGTCGTCGGTGGGCGGATGCGAGACGGCCGTGAGATCAACGACAGTGCCTCGTACGATCCGGTCGTCGACACCTGGGGCCCCTTCCCATCCATCATCGGACCGCAGCCGGTCGAGGTGGCGTGGACCGGCACCGAGCTCATCATCGTGCAGACCGGGGGCGAGGCGGGCGACGGCTGCGGCTTCTACCACTACGTCCCCGCAGGTGACGGCTGGTCGCTTTCGTCGCCGACGCGGGGCTTCGGCGGTGGTGCCCGAGGCCCCCAGGCCTGGAGCGGATGAACGACACCGACACGCTGGTGTGGACGGGGCGGGAGGTGCTGGCGCTCGGCACAGCGTGTGCTATCGGCGGCAACGTCGAAGCGCCCGATCTCGCCTACGACCCGCACACGGCGGGGTGGCGCAGCCTGCCGGTCCTGTCGTTCGACGATCGGCCTCGGTGCGGATCCGACGCGTTCTGGACGGGATCGCAGGTTGTCGTCTGGGGTGGCAGCGGGGGCAATGGGATCGTCGCCGACAATCGCGTTCGGGTCTACACCCCGCCCGCAGCACCAGTGGTCACCGCCACCACGACCACCACGGCCTCGATCGCACCCACCGACCCGCTCGATGGTCTCGCGCTCGAGTCGTTCGCCGCCCGGGTCGTCGTCGAGGAGTACCTCGCGGCGTCGACCCCGCGGCCGCCGTCGAGTTCATGAGCCCCGAGGTCGGCCACATCCTGAGCACCGGGCAGGTCGTGATGGGCGAGACCTCGGCGGCGCTGCGGGGCGCGCATGCTGGCGATGTGATCGAGGTCCTGGGGTGGAACGGCGCCGTCGGCGAAGAGCAGCTCGATCGAGCCCACGTCGGCGTCGTTGGCAACGAGCCCGATCGTCTCCCGGATTCAGTTCGCCGAGGTCGGCTGATTGCAGCGGTCCTGCGCTCGGTGCTCGCGAAAAGTGCAATTTCGGACTATCGCGATGATTGCGCAGTAGCTGCGGGACGTGGTGGGATGGGCGATGGCGAAACGGGAGCCGTGGCGGGTCGAGCCCGGGTTCGTGCTGGGTGGGCGGCATCATCCGCGCTCGGGTGGGGAGTTCGCGGCGTGGTTCTCCGACGAGGATGCGGCGGCGGCCTGGATCGCCGCGGTGCGCTGGGTCGACGGGGTCACCTGCCCCCGATGTGGGCTCGAGCTACCGGTGTCGGCGCCGGCGCAGGGGAAGAGCGGGTGGTGTGGATCGTGTCGCCGGGCATTCTCGGTCACCTCGGGCACCGTGCTCGGCCACACGAAGTTGCCTCTGCGAACGTGGCTGACCGTGGCCTGGATGATGACCGAAGACGGTGCGGGGGTGCCGGCGACCGCGGTGCAACGGGCGCTCGGCGTCAGCTACGGCACGGCCTGGCACCTGCTCCACAAGCTGCGATCGGTCATGGCGCAAGCGGCCAGCCCCCCGCTCGGTGGCGCCGTGGAGGTCGACGATGTGTTCCTGGGCGGTGTCAAGTACGACAGCGCCGCCGATCGCGACGATGGCGTGAGGACGCTTGTGGCCATCGCCGTCGAGTGCGTACCGGGGCGTCGCGACTCGACGGGGAGAACGCGCATCGCCCGTATCCCCAACCGTTCCGCAGCGAGCCTCCGCGAGTTCCTCACTGCCAACGTCGCGCCGGGCACGACGGTCTTGACCGACCGGTGGGCCGCCTACCGGGGGGCCTGTGCCGGTCGCTACGACCACCGTCCCAGCTCGCTGGTGAGGGTCGACGAGCACTCGCACACGACGCTGGCCCGGGTGATGAGGGTCGCATCGGCTCTCGACCGGTGGATGCTGGACACCCATCAGCGAACCGTCGCCGACGAGCACCTCGGCGCCTATCTCGACGAGTTCGTGTTCCGCATCGACCCGGCAGCCGTCAGAGCACCCGGCCTGCTCTTCCATGGGCTCGTGACCCGCGTGCTGCACTGGGCGCCCGTTCGTCGGGTCGACGTCATCGGCGGGCGGGCCTGAGCCGCAGCCCGAGTGCATCATCATCGCCATAGTCCGAATCGGGCCGAAATTCGGGTGCGGACCGGAGCTGCGCCGACCCCGCAGCCCGACCGCCGCGGCCTGACCGCGCCGCCCGAACCAGGCCGATGACCTCGGCGCGGAGCTCGCGTGGACGACAATGGGGCTCCACACCGAATCACCGCCATCCCGGGGACGCACGCGTGCCGAGCAAGCCGATGCCTCCGACACCTCCGACCCTTCCGACACCTCCGACACCGGAACCTCGCGTCGGCATCGGCGGGGGGCGGCGCATGTCGGCTCGCCAAACGTGTTCCGCGGTGGGCGTGTGCCTGATGGTGGTGTCGTTGCTGTCGGCCGGGCAGATGGTGGAGTCAGCGCAGCGCATGGAGCTGGGGGAGCGGCGCGACCTGGCGTTGAGCGTGGCCACGAAGTTCGACCGGGTCAGCCATTTCCTGTCGCTCAACCGGCCCCGCGAATGGGCCACTGACGCGCTCGATCGCGACGAGAGCTTCGACCCGGTCGTGGTGCCCACGACCCCCACGATCGACCCGAACACCACGACGAGCCTGCCGACAACCACGGCTCCGGAACCGCCGACAACCACCGAGCCCACCATGCTCCTCGAAGTGACGACGACCCTCACCCCGCCGGCAACCCCTTCAACCCCCTCAAGCCCCTCAAGCCCGAGCCCGAGCCCGGCCCCGAGCCCGGCCCCGAGCCCGAGCCCGAGCCCGAGCCCGAGCCCGGCCCCGCCGGTGGGCACCGAGCGCCGCACGCCCACCGCCGAGGCCCCGCTCGTCATGTACGTGGGCGGCGATTCGATGGCGCGCGAGCTGGGGGAGTCCCTGCTGGGCCTGCTGGGAGCCACCGAGGTCGTCGACACCGATCTCGAGTACCGGGTCTCGACGGGGCTCTCCCGTCCCGACTTCTTCGACTGGCCGGCCCGGCTTCAGGAGGAGGTCACCGATCGCCCGATGGAGGTGGCCGTCGTGCTCTTCGGTGCCAACGACGGCCAGAACATCGAGGCCCTGGGCACGGTCTTGCCTTTCGGGACGCCGGAGTGGATCGCCGAGTACCACCGCCGGGTCGGCGCCGCCATGGACGTCCTCTACGCCGAGGGGCGAGACGTGGTGTGGGTCGGCATGCCGATCTGCCGCTCGGCGAGCTACTCCGAGAAGCTCAGGATCATGAACCAGGTCTACTCGGACGAGGCGGCCAAGCGGCCGTGGGTGCGGTTCGTCGACACGTTCACGATGTTCTCCGACCCCGACGGCGTCTATGCCGACTACCTCCCCGCCGGCACCGGCGCGGGCCCCGGCCCCGGGGACGACGACCCCGCCACCGGCGAGCTCATCCTCATGCGCCAGGGCGACGGTATCCACTGGTCGCGCCAGGGTGGCGACCGGGTGGCCCAGGCCGTCTTCGACCTGGTCGACGCGACCTGGAACCTCCCCGAGTAACCGGACAAGGAGCCCGCCATGTGCGGTCGGTACACCTCGGCGACCCCGCCGACCATGCTCGCCGAGCACTTCAAGGTCGAGAGCCTCCGGGCCGACGACCTGGGCGAGAACTACAACGTCGCGCCGACCAGTCGGGTCTACGCCGTGGCCCAGCACGAGCACCAGCGGACGCTGGGCACGTTTCGCTGGGGGCTCGTGCCGGCATGGGCGAAGGACCCGTCGATCGGCTCGAAGATGATCAACGCCCGGGCCGAGACGGTCGCCACCAAGAGCTCGTTCCGCCATGCGTTCAAGCGCAAGCGCTGCATCATCCCGGCCGACGGTTTCTACGAATGGCAGGTGATCGCCGGCCGTGACGACTCCGCCCGCAAGGTCGTCAAGCAGCCGGTGTGGATCCACCGGGTCGATGGGCAGCCGCTGGCCTTCGCCGGGTTGTGGGAGCTGTGGCGTCCGAGAACCACGGCGCCACAGGAGGACCAGCAGAGCGAGGAAGACGCCGAGACTCCGGAACCGCTGCGCACCTGCACCATCATCACCACGACCGCCAACGGCCGCTTGGCGCCGGTGCACAACCGGATGCCGGTGATCCTGCCCGAATCGGCGTGGCAGATGTGGCTCGACACGGGGTTCGACGATCTCGAGGTGCTGCAAGGCCTCCTGGTTCCGGCTGCCAACGAGATCGTCACGTTCCATCCGGTCAGCACCGCTGTCAACAGCGTCCGCAACCGGGGTCCCGAGCTCATCCGACCCTCAACGCTGGGAACGGAGCCTGGCGACATGGCGGAAGTACTGGGCCGCGACGACGAGGCTGGCTTTCGACTCGCCGGCGTGACGGTCGCCGAAGGCGAACGGGATCTCGGCGACGCGCAGACCCGGTGAGCGCACGAGGATCTCGAGCAGGATCTTGAACCCGTCCGGGCGCAGCTCGCCGACCCTGATCGCTTGGTGGCGCACCATGAAGAAGCCGCTCATCGGGTCGCTCACCCCGTTCAGGTGACCCGGCAGGGCCAGCCGGGCGACATTGGTCATCAGGCGTGATATGGCCGTTCGAGCAAGGTCGAGGCCCTGGGACGAGCCCTGGGCGCAGTAGCGCGACGCCACCACGAGGTCGACCTCGCGACCCACCGAGCGGGCGCGATCGAACAGGGAGGGGACGAGCTCCGGCGGATGTTGCAGATCGCCATCGATCACGCAGATCCAGTCGGCCCCGGTCACCCGCAGCCCGTCGACGACCGCGCCACCGAGCCCGCCCCAGCGTTCCCCGGGGCGCCGGTGCACGCACCAGATCTCGCCATCCCAGGTCGATCGCACGTCTTCGATCGCCGCCGGGGTGTCGTCATCGGAGTCGTCGACGAAGAGGATCTCGCACACCACGCCGTCGTCCCGCACGTGCTCCAGGGCCCGGCCGAGGCGCCCGACCAGGGTCGCGACATTGCCCGCTTCGTTGCGGGTCGGGACGATGACCGCGAGGGTGAGACGGCGGGTCGGAAGCGGCGGGATGGCCGGCCGCAACGGCGGCGTCGCAACGGGCGCCTGGGTGGGGTTCGCAGCGGCGATGTCGTGTTCGATGGCCATGGTCCCGTCCGTGGGTGCGCAGCGTGGGGTTGCGCAACCACATCGTCGGCCGGGGGGCCCGAGGATTAACGGCTGGACAGGTGCCATACTGCCGAGCATGCCGACAGAGGGCCTCAACTTCGCCGATTTGTGGGAGAACATCGCCGATGCCGTGCCCGACGAGCCGGCAACCGTCCACGGTTCGCGGCGGCGCACGTGGCGGGAGTTCGACGACCGGTCGTCGCGTCTGGCCGAGGTGCTCCGGAGCAGCGGTCTGGGCCCGGGCTCGAAGGTCGCGTGCTACCTCCACAACTCCGATGCCTACCTCGAGACGCTCTTCGCCACGTTCAAGCTCAGGGGCGTGCCGGTGAACGTGAACTACCGCTACGTGGAAGGTGAGCTCGCCTACCTGCTCGACAACTCCGACGCCGAGGCGGTCGTCTTCGATGCCGACCTCACCGACCGGGTGGCGGGCGCCCGAAGCGGCGCCCCCATGCTCAAGGTGGCGCTGTCGGTGGCCGCCACCGAGGGCCCGACTCTTGGAGAGCCCACGCCCACGCACCCGGTTCCCGGGTGGGCGCTCGACCACGACCGCGCCCTTGCCGGGGCCGATCCGATGCCGCGCATCCACCGTTCGGACGAGGATCAGCTCTTCCTCTACACCGGCGGCACGACCGGGATGCCCAAGGGTGTCATGTGGCGTCAGCGCGAGCTGCTCGAGCTCTTCTTGCCGCTCGTCGCGCTGTACGGAGCCTCGCCGCCGGCCACCAACGAAGGCGCCGGCGAGATGGCGCGGTTCCTGCGCGAGAGCGCCAACGTTCCCCGGCACCTCCCGGCAGCTCCGCTCATGCACGGAACGGGCCAGTTCTCGACACTGCAGCATCTCTCGTTCTCGGGCTCGATCGTCACGCTCACGCCCCGCCACTTCGATGCCGACCATCTCTGGCGGATCGTGCAGGCCGAGCGCGTCCGTACGATCGCCATCGTCGGCGACGCCTTCGCGCAGCCCATGCTCGACGCCCTCGACGCCGCCGTGGAACGGGGTGAGCCCTACGACCTCTCGTCGCTCTACATCATCATCAGCTCGGGCGTCATGTGGAGCGCACCCGTCAAGCAGGGCCTGCAGCGCCACGGCTCGATGATCCTCTTCGACAGCCTGGGATCGAGTGAGGGCATGGGGTTCGGAGCAGCCATCGTCGCTCCGGGCCAGGACGCCCCGACGGCGCGGTTCACCGTCGGCGATCAGGCCTGCGTGCTCGCGGCCGACGGTCGACGGATCGATCCCGGCTCAGGTGAGGTCGGCGTGCTCGCCGTTGGCGGCCCCCTGCCGCTCGGGTACTACAAGGATCCCGACAAGACCGCCACGACTTTCCCCGAAGTGAACGGCATCCGCTACTCGATCCCGGGCGACTACGCGACCCCCGAGGCCGACGGTTCGATCACCCTCCTGGGGCGGGGCTCGGTGTGCATCAACACCGGAGGCGAGAAGGTCTATCCCGAGGAGGTCGAGGAGGCCCTGAAGGAGCATCCGGCGGTGCTCGACTGCACCGTTGTCGGTGTCCCCGACGAGCGGTTCGGCCAGGCCATCACGGCGGTGGTCTCGTTCGTGGCCTCATCCCACGGGGAGCGGCCAACTGACGCCGAGGTGCTGGCCTCGGTACGCGCCCGGCTGGCCGGCTACAAACGTCCTCGCCATCTCGTGATGGTGCCCGAGGTGCGGAGGGGTCCCAACGGCAAGGCCGACTACGCCTGGGCCAAGCAGGTGGCACTCGCCGCGCTCTCTGGCCCCGGTCCCGGACCCGGTTCCGGCCCCGACCGTTCCATGGCCTCCGGTGGAGCTCCCCGTGGCTCCTGAGCGGCTGCCGATGTTCCCTCTCGGGAGCCCGCTCGTGCCCGGCATGGGACTGCCCCTGCGGATCTTCGAGCCCCGCTACCGGGCCATGACCGTGGAGGTGCTCACCGGCTCGGGCGAGTTCGGCGTCGTGCTCATCGAGCGGGGCTTCGAGGTTGGTGGCGGCGACATCCGCTTCGACGTGGGCACCATCGCTCGGATCGTGCGGGCCGGCGAGACGCCCGACGGTCAGTTCGCGCTCGAGACCGTGGGCACCGAGCGGATCCAGGTTCACGAATGGCTGTCCGAGGATCCATACCCGCTGGCGATGGTCGAGCGGCTCGCCGATCCGCCAGCGGGGCCCGATGCCCCGACGGCTCGGCACGAGGTCGGACGGCTGCTGCGGCGGGTCCTGGCCCTGCGATCCGAGCTCGGGCATCCCTCGCCCGACGTGGATCTGCACGACGATCCGGCCGTGGCGTCGTGGCACGCCGCCCTCGTCGCCGGCCTCGGCCCGCTCGACGTTCAGCGGCTCCTGGGCCTACGCGGTCCCGACGAGCGGCTGGCGGCGGTGGCCGAGAACCTCAAGGAGCTCGGTGAGGTCCTGGAGATGACGTTGCGGGCCGGCTGAGCGATCGCGGCTGGTAGGTTGCCCGCCATGGACCCCGAGGACGCCTCCCAGGACGCTCGTGACGCTCACGATGCCCGTGATCTCGACGGGCGGGTCTCGGAGCTCGAGGCCGCCGTGGCTGCCATCGAGGCCGACCTGCACGCCGTCGAGACCGACTGACCGGGAACCGGCGTGGCTCGACTGCTCCTGTTCGCCCAGGCCCGGGAGATCGCGGGACGGTCGTCCGACGACGTGGCCGGCTCGACGGTGGCCGAAGTGCTCGCCGCGGCAGTGGCGTCGTACGGCGACGTGTTCGCGACGCTTCTGGAGTGCTCCCGGGTGTGGGTGAACGGCGACGAACCGCACGACGGTCTCGCCACCGTGGTGGGCGAGACCGACGAGGTGGCCATCATCCCCCCGGTGAGCGGCGGCTGACCGGAGGTCGGAGCCTCAGCCGAGCACGATCGCGTTCAGGATGATGAACACGACGAGCAAGACGCCGCCGGCGATCAGCGTGTCCTTGTGGGTCTCGAGCATCTTCTTGGTGGGCCCGGGGCCCGTGCCCTGGATGAGGCCGAGGGCGTTGGCCTCGAAGGCCCCGACGATCACGACCGTGAGGATGAACCAGATGGCCCGTGCGCCGCCGCCCGGCTGTCCCCCGGTGTAGTTGCCGTGGCCGGCCGCGATCATGAAGAAGAGCATGGTGATCGACAGCAGGGTGTTGGTGCGGGACGCCAGCAGTGCTTTGCGACCGGCCGGGGCGGCGGCCGGGTCGGGCTCCTGCCCACTGGCCACACGCTCGGCGTTGGCGATCACGACCTGCTGGTTGGGCCAGATCACCATCCACACGTTGTAGAACATCACCAACGCCATGATGATGCCGGCCAGCAACGCACTGCCCTGGGGGCGCTTCCAGTACAAGCCCTGCTCTTCGACCGTTCCGATGATCAACACGCCGAACGCCACCGTGGCCACGGCCGCCCACCGGAACCACCAGAGGGCCTTGACGGCCAGCTTTCGGATGGCATCGGTGCGAGCCGGGGCCTCCATCTGGGCGAAGGCCGGTACCTGCACCAGGTTGAAGTAGTACAGCAACCCGATCCACGCGATACCGGACAAGACGTGACCGTATCGGAACAAAACGCTGTACAACCCGAACTTGTTGAAGAGATCCATGCACTCCCCCTGGTGAGACCCTCAGAAACTGGCGGCACACTATCGCCGTCGCGTGCCGTGCGCACGGTTCGGTCATCGAGCCCGCGTTGTCGAGGGGCCCCAGGCCGGCTACGGTGATGGTCGGCCGGTCCACGGACCGGCCTTCGCATGCTCCAACCGCTCCACCGAGACACCGGCAGCGCCGCAGCATCTGAATACCTATGACGAACCTCCGACGTTCCTTTCGCTCGGTCGCCGTCGTCCTCGCCGTGGTGCTCGCTGGAGCGCTCCCAGCCGATGCAGGGACGAAGGAAGACTTCGAGGCCGCTCAGGCCCAGGTCGCCGCGCTGCGAACCGAGGCGGCGGAGGCCAACCAGCGGGTACAGGACGCCTATGCCCGCCGCGACGAGCTCCAGGACCAGATCGACGCCGTGAAGGCCGACATCGCGGCCACCCAGCAGCGCGTCGACGAGCTCCAAGCCCGAGCCGACGATCGTGCGGTCACGGCCTACGTGAGCGGTGCGATCTCCGGGGTCGCCGCGCTCGACGTCGATTCGATCATGGATTCCGCCCGGCGCACGACCCTGCTCGGGAACCTGGCCTCGGAAGACGCCAACGTGCTCGACTCCCTCACGGTGGCCAACGACGATCGGGAGGCCCAGGAACGGGCGCTCGAGGCACTCGAAGCCGAGCAGGTCGACATTGCGGCCACGCTCGAGACCGAGGTGGCCGAGGCCCTGGCCAAGCTGGCAGAGGCCCAGGCCCTCGAGGCTGAGATCGAGCAGAAGTACCAGGCCGAGCTGGCCGCCTACCGAGCCGCGGTCGAGAAACGGCTTCGGGAGGAAGAAGCGAAGCGCGCGGCCGAGGCTGCAGCCCGAGAGCAGGCCCGGCGAGCGGCCCAGCGGGCCGAACGTGAGCGTCTCGCCGCCGAGAAGGCCGCCAGCGACGCCACCAGCACCACCACCACGACCGTCGCCCCCACGGGGCCCGACGGCAGCACATTGCCGCCCACCACGGCTCCAGCCGGCCCCACCGGCACCGGCACCGGTGGCGGCGCCAACACCGTCACCGGCACCACGACTGACGGCGACTGGTTGCCGACCACCGCATGGTCGTGCCCGCAACCGGGTTCCGCCTTCTTCAACTCGTGGGGCGCGCCCCGCTCGGGCGGGCGGCGACACCAGGGCGTCGATCTGATGATCGCCGAAGGCAGCCCCGTCATCGCGGTGGTCGGAGGGTCGGTGAGTCACCGAAATGGGGGGCTCGCCGGGGTCGGGGCCTGGCTGAACGGCGACGACGGCAACACGTACTTCTACGCCCACCTGCTCGAAGACTCGGTCACCGACGGCCGGGTCGAGCGGGGCGCGGCGTTCGCCAAATCGTCCGACAGCGGCAACGCCCGAGGTGTGCCCCACACCCACTTCGAGATCCACCCCGGCGGCGGCAAGGCCGTCAACCCCTACCCCGCCGCCGCCGCGTACTGCTGATTTTTTTGGGGCGGGCCTCGGGCCTCCGGCCATCCCGCCGGTGTGGTTCGAGGGGGGTGCGGGGGCCGGTAACGTGGGGGAACCTGTCCGGCTGCCCGGAGCTCACTGATGCCGATCACCCGTCTCGAACGTATTCGTCAAGCCGACTACCTCGTCGACCTCGAAAGCCGATCCACCGACGACCTGCGGCGCATGCGCGACGACTGCGTCGAGCTGGAGACCGAGGCCAGCTACCTGCGCCGCATGGCCCAGGGGCGCATCGACATCCTCCGCTCCGAGCAGACCCGCCGGGAAGCGGGCGAGGGCGGCTCGCTCGACGGGCTCATCAACGATCTGCCCCGCATCCTGGCCGGCGACGCACCCCGATCCGATGCCACCCACAGCCGCATCCCGGCGCTGATGGGCCCCCCCGAGACCGAGGAGCTCCGAGGGCTGTTCCCCGAGCTCAACGGCGACGCGACCCTCGCCAACGTGCCCTCCTTGTCCGATCCCGACCTCGATGGGGCCCTCGAACGCTTCGGCGAGGCCGAACGGGCGGTGTCGTCCATCCGGCGCGAGCTCCACGGCGTGATCGACGCCATCGAGGCCCAGCTCACCAAGCGCATCCAGGCTGGCGTCGAGTAACACCGAACGGCGCCGCACGCACCGGGCGCGTCAGATGCACCAATTGCCGGGAATCGAACGGCGTGATCGACGGTTCAAGCGAACGGCCGCCCGGGATCGGACGGGTCCGCCTCGCTAGCATCCGACGGATTATGCCCGTGAGTCGTCTGGCCATCGTGAGCTTCCACACATCGCCGCTGGCCCAGCCGGGCATCGGTGACGGTGGCGGCATGAACGTGTACGTCGATTCCCTGGCCCGGGGTCTGGCTCGTGCTGGCGTGCACTGCGACGTGCTCACCCGGGCCGAGGCCTCGGGCCAAGATCCGGTCGTCGAGGTCGAGCCGGGGTACGTCGTGCGCCATCTGCGGGCCGGCCCGCTCCGCCCGGTGCCCAAGGAAGAGCTGCTGGGCCTGGTCCCCGAGTTCACCGACCGGATGGTCGAGCTGTACCGCCGCGACGATCGCCTCCGGCCCGATCTTCTGCACGGCAACTACTGGCTCTCGGGCCTGGCGTCGCACCGGGCCAAGCACGAGCTCGACCTGCCCATGGTGGCGACCTTCCACACCCTGGCCCGGGTCAAGGCCGAGACCGCGGCCGCTGACGAGCCCGAGCTCCGGGCCCGCAGCGAGGCCGAGATCGTCCGCTGCAGCGATCTCATCCTGGCCTCGACGCCCGAGGAGGCCGACCAGTTGGCTTCGTTGTACGACGCCGACCGGAATCGCATCGAGATCGTGCCCCCCGGCGTCGACCATCACGTCTTCCGGCCTGGCGATCGGCGGGCGGCTCGGACCATGCTCGGCCTCGATGGGCGCAACGTGGTGCTGTTCGTCGGTCGTATCCAGCCTCTCAAGGGTCTGGAGCTGGCGGTTCGGGCCTTCGCCCAGATCGCCCGGAACGACCCGTCGGCCGTCCTGGTGGTGATCGGGGGTCCAAGCGGCGCCGATGGACCGGCCGAGCTGGCCCGGGCCCAGGCCGTCGTCACCGAGCATGGGCTCAGCGCCCGCGTCCAGTTCCATCCTCCGCAGCCCCACGAGCGCCTCGTCACCTGGTATCGGGCTGCCGACGTGTGCCTCGTCCCCTCGCGGGCCGAGTCGTTCGGGCTGGTCGCGCTGGAGGCTGCCGCCTCGGGCACCCCGGTGGTCGCCGCCGCCGTCGGCGGTCTGCGCTCGATCATCCACGACGGGCTCACGGGTGTGCTCGTCGACGGCCGCGACCCGGCCGACTTCGCTGCCCCGCTCGAACGCCTCCTGCGCGATCCCGAGCGCCGGATCGAGATGGGACTCAGCGCCGCGGCCTCGGCCCGTCGATACTCGTGGGACATGACGGCCGTCCGGCTGCGTCGTCTCTACGCCGACGTGATCGCCCGAACCCCGGTCCGATGCTTCTGAGCCACGAGGCCCAGGAGACTCGGGCCCATCAGCTGCTCGTCGAGTACCTGGAAGGGACGATCGCCCGGGAGCCCTGGATCCAGCACGTCGAGCACGATCCCGAGCTCCGCCGCTGGTACGTGCGCTTCGGCTGCGACGGACGCGACGCCGCGACCATCTCCTTCGACCTTCACCAGCGCACGCTCCGCTACGAGCTGTACTTCCTTCCTGCGCCCCCCGAGCCCCGGATCGAGCTGTACGAGTGGCTCCTCCGGCGCAACCACGGCCTCTATGGCGCCCGGTTCTCGCTCGGCCCCGACGGCGACGTGTACCTCACCGGCCGGGTCGCGCTCGAGCACCTCGACGCCGTCGAGCTCGACCGGATCATCGGTGTGCTCTACCAGCTCACCGAGACGTGGTTCCAGCCCGCCATCGCCCTGGCGTTTCGGCGGGAATGACCGTTTCGCAGGCCTGAGCGGAAGGCCCGGGTTGGCGCGACGCGAGGTGTCGTTCCGACGACGCCTGCGATGGTGCGCCGGGCGTGTCACGGGGACTACCGTGTCAGGTACAGCGATCGGAAGCCGGCTGTCATGAGGCCATCAGGTCAGGGCTTGTGAGCGTGTTCACGAGCGCCCGGGGCAACCGACCCGAGCGCAGAGCACCCTGCGCCGAGATACACACGAGAGGGAGGCGACTCCATGGGGCGATGTGAGCGGGAGAGCGCCGAGGTGGGGTGCCTGCGATGAGCACGCTGCTCGCGATCAAGATCGAGATCACCTGGGACACCATCAACCCCGTGCAGTGGTCGGGGCCGGCCACTCGCCTGAACGTCTCGATCATCCTCCTCGTGCTCTTCGTGGCCGCGTTCATGGGTATCATCAAGCGCAAGCCCAAGCCCGAGACCGAGGCCACGTGGGCCGGCTCGATGGCCTTGGCCGTGCTGGTGTTCGCCGGCATGATGCTGGGCTACGGCGTGGTTCCCCACGAGTGGCTCACCTATGCCGACACCATCTTGGAGTGGAACGACGACAAGTTCCTCTTCCAACACACAGACAACGTCCCCACCGACTTCACGCTGCGGGCGCTGCGCGACATCGTCGCCACCGTGATCTACGTGGTCGTGCTCGTCGGTAACGTCGTCATGTTCGGCATGTGGCAGAAGCGCCCCACCGCCGCGGCACTGGCCGCCTCCCAGGCCAAGGCCGTCGAGGGTGGCGGCTCCCGTCCCGGTGGCATGTCCCGCTTCGGCCGTCCCATCACCAAGAAGGCCTGAGCGCCTCATGGCCCGGTCCGACGCCAACCCGCCGATGCCCGAGTTCTCCTCGGCGTATCACCTCCAGGAGGTCGACCCGTCGTGGTTGACCCAGGCGGTGAAGCCCAAGCAGTTCCTGCACATTGATCAGCAGGAATGCATCATGTGCGAGGGCTGTGTCGACATCTGCCCGTGGAAGTGCATCCACATGCTCTCGGTCGATGCCATCGAGGGCGCGGTCAACACCGATCGGCCCGGCGACGATCCGGCCGACACCGTGTTCTTCGTGGTGGACGAGGACGTGTGCACGCGCTGCGCACTGTGCGTCGACCGCTGCCCGACCGGTGTGATCATCCTGGGCAAGACCGTCGCCGGTGGCGTGGGCACGGTCAAGGGCGATCCGCACCAGCGAGACAACAACCACGGCTACGCCTACGGCCTGCGGTTCTAAGGGGGACCTGGGTGGCGAACGGAACTGGCGACGGGCTCAAGACCAAGATGCTTGAGCAGTCGGAGAAGATGAAGGCATCACAGGCCTGGGGCGCGATCTTCCGCCCCGGCTCGGTGTTCCGCAAGGGGTACACCGACAGCCCCCGAAACCGGTCGTACGTGATCATGAACAGCGTGCTCTACCACCTCCACCCCGTAAAGGTGAAGCGCCACGCGGTCAAGGTCTCCTACACCCTGTGCCTGGGTGGCCTGTCGTTCTTCTTGTTCATCCTGCTCACGGTCACGGGCATCTTCTTGATGTTCTTCTACCGACCGACCGCCGCCCAGGCGTGGGACGACGTGAAGACCCTCGAGACGGCCGTCACCTTCGGCTCGCTGGTGCGCAACATGCACCGATGGGCCGCGCACCTCATGGTGCTGTCGGTGTTCTTGCACATGGCCCGGGTCTTCTACCACGGGGCGTACAAGCCGCCTCGCGAGTTCAACTGGGTGATCGGCGTCATGCTGCTCATGCTCACCCTGTTGCTCTCGTTCACCGGCTACCTGCTGCCCTGGGACCAGTTGGCCCTGTGGGCGGTCACGGTGGGCACGAACATGATGGGCTACACGCCGGTCTTCGGTCGAGAGGTGCGCTTCGTGCTCCTCGGCGGTAAGGAGATCGACTCCCCGACGTTGTTGCGCTGGTACGTCCTCCACGTCTTGATGCTGCCCTTCGTCATCGTCATCTTCATGGCGATCCACTTCTGGCGAGTCCGCAAGGACGGCGGCATCTCCGGTCCTCTGTGAGGCCGGTCACGGTGTCTCTGTTCATGCGACCCTTCCTGGGAGCAGGCAATGGCTGAAGTTCCCGAACATCTCCTCCAACGCAGTCGAGAGCGCCGCAAGGCGCTTGGCCTCGACGTCCCCGGTGACGAGGGCGGCGTGGCTCCGCCCGAACCGGATCCGAGCGCCGAGGCCCTGGCGACTGAGGCCCCGGCGGCAGGTGCTGTCGCGTCGGCGGCGTCCGACGTGACCCCGGTGGCAGCCTCCTCGGAGTCGGAGGCCGTGGCGGCTGCCGCGCCGGCAGCCGCGTCAGCAGCACCGGCCGAGGGCGCGAGCAAGATCCCGGCGCACCTGCTGGAGCGGTCGAAGAAGCGGAAGGTTGGTGCCACGGCGGGCGCGTCCGCAGGCGGCGGTGGCAGCGCGGTGGCCACGGCTGCGGCGGCCACGGCGGTGGCGGCTCCGCCGGCCACGGCCACGGGCCCCGGCGGGCACACCCAGCGCCTGCTCACGGTGGTCAAGGCCGGCTCGATCCAACAGACCAAAGCCGACCCGGTCGACAAGGTTCACGTTTGGCCGCACCTGCTGGTCATGGAGTTCACCGCCATGTTGTTGCTCATGGCGTTGCTCACGGTGTTCTCGGCCATCGTGCGCGCACCCCTCCTGGAGCTCGCCGACTTCAACCGCACTCCCAACCCGTCCAAGGCCCCCTGGTACTTCCTCGGTCTCCAAGAGCTCCTCACCATGTTCCACCCCATGGTGGCCGGCGTCACCATTCCAGGTGTGGCTCTGGGGTTGCTCGGCGTGGCCCCGTTCATCGACAAGACCACGTCGAACAAGCCGTCCGATCGCAAGTTCGCCATCTGCATCTTCACCCTCTTCATGATGTTCTGGGCCATTCTCGTGATCATCGGCTCGTTCTTCCGCGGCGAAGGCTTCAACTTCGTGTTCCCGTGGGAGTCGGGACTGTTCTTCGACCTGTGATGCCCGCACCCGTGACGCCTGAGACGACTGTGACGCCCCTGTGACACCCGTGACGACTGTGATGCCTGAGACGACTGTGAGAGCCGTTGCACTGTCGTGCACCGCTGCACGCAGCGCACGGCACAGAGGAGCCTGAGATGGAAGCTGCCGACGTCCTGCTCATCGCCATCCCCGTGGTGATCATCCTCGCCGCCGTGGTGCTCATCGCCACGAGCCGTCGCCGTGACACCGGTGCCACCCTGCACGCCGAGGCCCGCCGTCGCGACCGTCGTAAGCCGGCCTACGCGCCCGGAACGATGAGCGAGTCCGACGTGACCGCGGCTGCTCGCGACCGTTCCGACGCTTCGCGAGAGCTCGTCTCCGCCGCCGCCGGCACCGTGGCCACCCGAGGTACGGCTCTGGCCCGGCGCGACCCCGACGAGGTCGCGGTGAGCCGGCGTCAGTTCTTCAACCGGGGCATCGTGGGCATGATGGGCCTCGGCCTGGGCGGCTTCGGCGCCGCCTCGGTGGCGTTTCTCTGGCCGGGTCTTTCGGTGGGAGGATTCGGTTCGCAGGTGAAGACGCCGCTGTCGCTCGACGACATCAAGGCCGAGATCCTCGGCAAGCGGGCGCCGTTCTATGTGCCTGAGGCCCGCTCCTACCTTGTGATCTACCCCCAGGACGCCGAGACCATCGAAGCGGCCCGGGCCGTCTACAAGCCCCGGATCGTCGAGAGCATGGAGCAGCTCGGCATCGCCGCGCTGTACCAGAAGTGCGTCCACCTGGGCTGTCGGGTGCCGTGGTGCGCGTCGTCGCAGTGGTTCGAATGCCCGTGCCACGGCTCGAAGTACAACAAGGTCGGTGAAAAGCGCGGCGGACCGGCGCCTCGCGGACTCGACCACTGGCCCGTCGAGCTCAACGACGACGGCACGGTCACCATCGACACCGGCGGCGCGGTGTTCATTGGTCCGGTGATCGGCACCGACACCATCGCCCAGCAAGCCGAGGGTCCGCCGTGCGTGTGAACCCCGTAGCCCGTCGCCAACCCGTCACCCCGAGGCCACCGTGCTCAAGACCACGCTGATCGTCCTCAACATCGTCGTCGTCGTCGGCCTCATCGGCGTGATCGTCGGCGCGTCGGTGGCCAAGTCCAAGCGCACCACCACCCCGGCCAACCTGGCGCCGCACTACGCCGACGACGTGCTCGAGAATCAGCACCTCTCGCGGGTGCTGGGCTGGGCGCTGCTGATGGTGGCCATCGTGGCCATTGCGCTGCCCGCCTACTGGTTGCTGATCCCCGAGATCCAGTCGCGCCACAGCGACGCCTTCGGCGAGCGGGCCGTGGCCCAGGGCGCAGCGGCGTTCCAGTCGACTGAGATCGACCCCCTGGCCTTGGGCTGCGCCGACTGCCACGGCGCCAAAGGCGAGGGCGGGGCGGCCACGTACGTGTACGACGATCCGATCACCGACCGCAAGTACAGCTTGGCCTGGCAGGCGCCGCCGCTCGACACCGTGATGCTGCGCTTTCCCCGTGAGCAGGTGGCCAACCTCATCATCTACGGCCGCCCGGGATCGCCCATGCCCGCCTGGGGAATCGAAGGCGGAGGGCCGGTCAACACCCAGGGCGTCGAAGACCTGCTGGCGTTCATCGACTCGATCCAGATCACGCCGGCCGCGGCCCAGGCCCGGGCTCTCGAACAGCTCGAGACGGCCCGGAAGGCCAACCCCGATGCCAGCGACGGCGAGCTGTTGTTCAACCTCAACTGCGCGCGCTGCCACACCCAGGGCTGGTCGATTGCGGCGGCGTACGCCAGCGCGAGTCAGCCCGACGGTCAAGGGGGTGCCGGCCAGCCCTTGCCCATGATTCCCGGGGGCGGGGCCTACGGTCCGTCCCTGCTCGACGGTCGGGTCGTGCGCCAGTTCCCTGCTGTCGAAGACCACGTGAGCTTCATCGAGAGCGGTTCGGAGTTCCAGGTGGGTTACGGCGTGCGGGGCATCGGCTCGGGCGGCATGCCCGGGTATGCCGATCTGCTCACCGAGGAGCAGATCGCCGCCATCGTCGAGTACGAGCGCACGTTGACCACACCGGCCGACGCCTCCGCGGAGGCCGGCGCATGACCTCCACCGCCAGGGTCCGAGACCACCACATCTCCTGTATACCCAGCTACCTCAGCAACCTCAGCCGGACGGTGATCCTGTGAGCATCTCCGCGATCTTGGCCCAAGCCCACGGCGGCGGGGGCGACGGCTTGTGGGACCCCAAGATCAAGGGGTACCTCACCGTCATCATGGCGGTCGGGCTGTTCTGCGGCTCGGTGTACCTCCTCATGTGGACCAACATGGGCTCGTCGCAGGCCTTCCTCATTGCCTCCTCGGCCATCTTCGGCATCATGATGATCCTCTCGAGCCTGTGGGTCACCGGCCAGTTCCACCAGGCGTACAAGGGGCGGCAGCCTTCCTGGAAGCTCGAGGAGATCCTCCCTGCCGGAGCGGCCTACGCCGACTCGAGCGTGGGCCAGATCGCCAACCTCGACCCCGTGGCATCGAAGGCCACCGCCCTCGACGCCGGCCAGATCCGGCCCGACCTCGAGTCGATCATCGCCGGCGACGACGCCGACGAGGCCGTCAAGCTCTTCACCAAGGTCGAGGACTTCGAGGTCGTCACCACCTACAAGGTGGGCGGCGAGCGCAAGATGCCCATCTGGTGGTCGAACAAGCCGGCGTTCGCCGCCATCGAGGTGTGCACCCACACCGTGAAGGCGCCCGACTTCGACGTCGTCAACGACGTGTTCCGGCCCGAGTGCGATCCCAC
The DNA here is from genome assembly GCA_031362415.1 of Actinomycetes bacterium. Lineage (GTDB taxonomy): Bacteria > Actinomycetota > Acidimicrobiia > IMCC26256 > VFJJ01 > VFJJ01. The sequence continues at coordinate 45,506 of JANLSK010000056.1, forward strand.
GATCCCCAACCAGGTCGTGATCCTCTATCGTGACCTCGGCTCCGATCGCCTCTGGTCGGGGATGGTGTTCTTCGCCTCCAGCCTCATGTTCGGCGGAACCCTGTACCTGCTCTACGTCCTCGAGATCCGCCAGCGTCAGCAGAAGGCGGCCCTGGTGCTCGCCTCCTCCGACGCCGCGCCCGCCAAGGTCTAGGAGATCCCGATGCGCAGCCGCTTCCGCTCGCTCCTGGCCCTCGTCGTGCTCGTGATGGCGTTCGTGGTCTCGTTCGCCTCGCCGGCCATGGCGGAGACCAAGCCCCAGCTCATCGACGGCTCCGAAGACGGCGCACTGGCCTTCGTGGCCTTCGCCGCCATGTGCATGGTCTTCATAGGCCTGCTCTTCGCAGTCGACAAGGTCCGCCAGCGGGCCGAGGACGAGCGCGACAAGAAGGACGCCTAAGCCGTCGGCGTTCCCGCCGCAACGGCCTACAGGCTGTCGGCCACCTCGGTGGCGGCGGCCAGCGTGAGGTCGATGTCGGCGTCGGTGTGGGCCAGGCTCACGAACAGGGTCTCGAAGGCACTCGGCGCGAAGTACACGCCTCGATCGAGCATCCCGTGGAAGAACCGGCCGTAGCGCTCGGCGTCGGCGCCTTGGGCCTGGCCGTAGTCGGCCACCGGTGCGTCGGCGAAGAACAGCCCGGTGAGCGTGGTGACCCGGGGCACCTGCACCGCCAGCCCGGCCGCGGTGAGCGCGCTCCTCAGACCATCGGCGAACCGGCGCGCCGACGCCTCGAGGCGGGTGTAGGACGCGTCGTCGAGCTCGGCCAGCACGGCCAGGCCCGCGGCCGTCGCCAACGGATTCCCCGACAGCGTGCCCGCCTGGTACACGGGGCCCTGCGGAGCAAGACAGCCCATCACGTCGGCGCGGCCGCCGAACGCGGCCAGCGGGAGCCCGCCGCCCGCCACCTTGCCGAAGCACGACAGGTCGGGCGCAACGGCGAACAGGCCCTGGGCCCCGCCGAGCGCGACGCGAAACCCCGTGATCACCTCGTCGAAGATCAACAGCGTCCCGGTGCTGGTGCACAGCTCACGCAGATGGGCGAGGAACCCGTCGGCCGCAGGCACCAGGCCCATGTTCCCGGGCACCGGCTCCACGATCAACGCTGCGATCCTCGTGCCGTGAGCCGCCCACACGGCGTCGACGGCCGCCACGTCGTTCCACGGCACCACCAGCGTGTCGCCCACCGCGGCTGCCGGCACTCCGGCCGTCGACGGGAGACCGAAGGTGGCGATCCCCGAGCCCGCTGCGGCCAGGAGGGCGTCGGCGTGGCCGTGGTAGCAGCCGGCGAACTTCACGATGGCGTCTCGCCCGGTGAAGCCCCGGGCCAGTCGCAGCGCCGACATGGTGGCTTCGGTGCCTGACGACACCAGCCGCACCCGTTCCATCGACGACACCCGCTCGGCGATGGCCTCGGCGAGCATCACCTCGCGCTCGGTCGGGGCGCCGAACGACGTGCCGTCGACGGCGGCACGGGTCACGGCCTCCACCACGGCCGGATGGGCGTGGCCCAGGATCGACGCGCCCCACGACTGCACGTAGTCGACGAGCCGGCGCCCGTCGGCCGTCTCCAGGTACGCCCCGGAACCCCTGGCCACGAAGAACGGCTCACCGCCGACGCCACCGAAGGCCCGCACGGGCGAGTTCACGCCGCCGGGGATGATGCGCTGGGCGCGTTCGAACAACTCGTGCGACCGGGGATCGGTCATCGGGTCAGGTCCATGGCGGTCTCGGTGGATTCGGTGGTCATCCGTTGAGCTCCTCGGCGATCTCGCGGGCCAGGTAGGTGAGGATGATGTCGGCGCCGGCCCGCTTGATGGAGACCAGGTGCTCCCAGGCAACCTGGTGCCCGTCGATCCAGCCGTTGGCGGCCGCCGCCTTGAGCATCGAGTACTCGCCGCTCACGTGGTAGGCGGCCAGGGGGACGTTGACGACCGAGCGCACCTCGGCGATGACGTCGAGATACGACAGGGCCGGCTTGACCATCACCATGTCGGCGCCCTCGTCGATGTCGAGCAGCACCTCGTCGATGGCTTCGCGGGCGTTGGCGGGGTCCATCTGGTAGCCCCGGCGATCGCCGAATTGCGGGGCGCACTCGCCGGCGTCGCGGAACGGGCCGTACTCGGCCGAGGCGTACTTGACCGCGTACGACAGCACGAGGCGGTCGTCGAAGCCGGCATCGTCGAGCGCTCCCCGGATGGCGCCGACCATCCCGTCCATCATGCCCGAGGGGGCGATGACGTCGGCCCCGGCGGTGGCCTGGGCCACACAGATCGAGCGGAGGCGGTCGAGGGTGGCGTCGTTGTCGACCTCGCCGGCGGCGGTGAGGATGCCACAGTGCCCGTGGTCGGTGTACTCGTCGAGGCAGGTGTCGACCATGAGCACGAGCGAGTCGCCCACCTCGTCGCGCAGGTTCCGCAGCGCCACCTGCACGACCCCGACACCATCGACGGCCGCCGAACCCCGCCCGTCCTTGGCCGCGGGGATACCGAAGAGGATGACGGCCGGCACCCCGAGATCGCACAGGGCTCGCACCTCCTTGCGGAGGCTCTCCTGGGTGTGCTGCACCACCCCGGGCATCGAGAGGATGGGCTCGGGCCCGGTGAGGCCCTCCTTCACGAAGAGGGGAGCGACGAGATCGTCGACCCTCACCGAGTGCTCGGCGACGAGGCGGCGCAACGCCGGGGTGCGCCGGAGCCGGCGGAGACGGCGGGTGGGGAAGGTCATGGCGTCATCGTAACGGCCGGGCCCTCGGACCCAGGAGGCCGACCGCGGCGGCGACGACCCCGGGAATCGTGTGCGGATCGGCCTCCACGGCCACGGTGAGGCCGGCGTGGCGGGCCGCGGTCGAGGTGATCGGCCCGATCGTCACGATCGGCGGGTGCGGACTCGGGAGGGAGCCGCCCAGGGCCGTCGCGACCACCTGGCACCAGCCAGTGACCGTGGAGGCCGAGGTGAACGTGACGGCGTCGACGGCACCGGTGCTCGACAACGCCTCGACGGCCTCGGGCGACGGTCGCGCGGCGGTGGTCTGATACACGGGCAGCACCTCCACCGAGTAGCCCAGGCGGGCCAGACCCTCGGGCAGCACGTCGCGAGCCACGAGCGCCCGAGCGATGAGCACCCTCGGTGCGCCCGGGTCGGCGGTGTCGCCTGGGCCGGCGGTGTCGGCGGTGTCGGCGGGGTCAGTAGGGTCCTCGGGGCCGCCGGCACCCGTGGGGCCCGTGGGGCCCGTGGGGCCAGGGGTGCCGGCGGACTGAGCAGGAGGGAAGGCCGCCAGCAGGGCCTCGGCCACGAACCGCTCGGGGACCAGATCGGCGCCGACACCGTGCCGGGCGAGCGCCCTCGCGGTTCCCGGACCGATGACGGCGATCCGGCAGCCGGCGAGAGCCCGGGCATCGCGGCCTTGGCCCTCGAGCCCGATCGAGAAGAACCGCTCGACGCCGTTGGGCGAGGTGAAGATGATCCAGGCGTACTCGGCCAGGTCGGCCGGGACGACGAAGTCGATGTCCGAGACGACGATCGTGGGAACCACCAGCGTCGAGGCGCCCAGCCCGGTCAGCGCCCTCACCAGCTCCGACGCCTGATCGCTCGACCGTGTCACGGCGATCACGCGCCCGTACAGCGGCCAGCGGCCCAACAGCGCGTCGTCGACCAGGAGACCGTGGGAATCGTCGGTGGTGTCCGGGGTGCCAGGGGTCCCAGGGGTCCCGGGGGTGCCGGCCCGTCCCGTGAGTTCCCGTCCCGCGTGTGCCCGCCGGACGACGACCGTCCGACCGAGATCGTGGAGCCGACGGGCGTGCACGGCCCAGGGCCCGGGTTGGCGGGGATCGCCCGGGGCCTCCACCTCGACCTTGACGGGCGGCTCGGTCACTGACCGGAGGCCGCCAGCGCCGCGTCGGCCTGCACGGTCGCGGCCACCGCCCGGCCCGCCTCGCTGGGCACGAGCGCTGCAGCGCGTCGGCGTACCACCCACGATCCGTCGTGCGCGGCCAGGAGCGCCTCGATCAGGACCCGGCCCGAGCCCGTGGGATCGAGCACGGCCAGGGCCCCGCACGGCAGATCGCACCCGCCCCCCAGTTCGGCGAGGAAGGCCCGCTCGGCGGTGACCGCGGCCCGGGCGTCGGGCCGGTCGATCGCGCTGCACCATTCCACGGTCTGCTCATCGTCGCGGCGGCATTCGACGGCGACAGCGCCCTGGCCCACCTGCGGGAGCATCACCGACGGCTCGAGCAACTCGGTGAGATGCTCACTCCAGCCCAGACGGATGAACGCCGCCGCGGCCACGACGACAGCGTCGAAGTCGGCGGCCCGGGCCAGGCGGGCGGCCATGTTTCCTCGCAGCTCGTGGAACACGATGTCGGGCCTGATCGCGGCGAGCTGAGCGCGCCGGCGCACCGAACCCGTGGCGACCGTCCCACCATGAGGGATGTCGTCGAGGGTCGAGCCCACGAGGGCGTCCCTCACGTCCTCACGCTCGGGCACGGCGCCCAGCACCAGCCCCGGTGCCAGATGTGACGGCAGGTCCTTGGCTGAGTGCACGGCCACGTCGGCTCGGCCGTCGAGCAGGGCTTCCTCGACCTCCTTGGCGAACACACCGGTCCCGCCCAGAGCCGAGATCGGGACGTCGGTGCTGCGGTCGCCGACGGTCGAGACCACGACCAGCTCGGTCTCGACGCCGCAGGTCTCGGTGAGCCGGCGGGCGACCAACCCGGCCTGCCACCGGGCCAACGGGCTCCCACGGGTGGCGATACGGACCCTCGGCGGGATGCTCACAGGTCGAACAGGGCCGTGAGCAGGTCGCGCCATGCGGCGTGGTCGTCAGCACTGGCGGCCTTCAGACGCATGGTGGGCTCGTGGAGCAGCTTGTTGACGATGCCCCTGGTCAAAGCCTCGATGGCCTCACGCGAGCGGGGGTCGAGCTCCGAGAACCGGTGGGCGTAGCGGTCGAGCTCGGCGAGGCGGATCTCCTCGGCCCGCTCGCGCAACGCCACCACGAGCGGAGCGGCTTCGCGGGCGACCCGATCTTCCCGAAAGCGGGCCAGCTCGTTGCCGATGATCTCGCGGGCCCGCGGAAGCTCGGCCCGGCGGGTGTCGAGGACCCGGTCGGCGTGCGACTCGAGATGGCTCATGTCGATGACGGTCACCCCGTCAACGCCCGCCGCGCCCGGATCGACGTCGCGGGGCACGGCGATGTCGATGATCAGCAACGGACGAGACGGTCGTCCGGCCATGGCCGACGCGATGTCGTCGACGGTGACCACGAAGTCGGGCGCGCCGGTGGACGTGAGGAGCACGTCGGCCCGGGCGATCACCGATCGAAGCTGGTCGAGGCCGATCCCGCGGCCGCCGATCCGGGCGGCTAGCTCCACGGCCCGCTCGGGGGATCGGTTGGCGACGGTGACCTCGCCGGCGGCCGCGTCGGCCAGCGCGGCGGCCATCCCCTCGCCCATCACGCCGGCCCCGACGAGCACGATGTTGGCGCCGGCGAGCGATCCGAGCAGGGATGAGGCCACGGCGACCGCGGTGGTCGAGATGGAGACCGAGCCCCGGCCGATGGCGGTTTCGGTGCGGATGCGCTTGCCCACCTCGACCGCGTGCCGGAACGTGCGCGAGAGGCTCTGGAGTGCCGTCCCCTCCCGCTCGGCCAGCAGCCATGCGTCGCGGACCTGACCGAGCACCTCCGACTCGCCGATGATCATCGAGTCGAGGCCGGCGGCCACGGCGAACAGGTGCGAGACCGCAGCGTCGTCGTGGTAGGTGTAGAGGTGCGAGGTGAGCGTGTTGGTGTCGCAGCCGGCCTGGGTGGCGAGGAACTCGACGGCGTCTTGCACCCCGGGATGGAACTTCGTACAGCGGGCGTACACCTCGGTCCGGTTGCACGTGGAGAGCACGACGGCCTCGGCCAGGTGCTCACGCTCGGCCAGGTCGTGGAGCGCCTTGGGCACGAGCGACGGGTTGATCGCCAGGCGCTCGAGCAGGTTGAGCGGTGCGCTGTTGTGATTGAGACCCACGACGACGAGCGACATGTCGGCTCCTCACCCCACCGCTTCGACGGTGGTGCCGACCGAGACGGAGGTGCCGACAGCGACGGTGGTGCCGACAGCGAAGCTGTCGAGGCGGCGCCGATGGTAGAAGGACAGGATCTGCAGTTCGATGGCCAGATCGACGTCACGCACCAGCACCTCGGCAGGCACGCTCAAGACGGTGGGCGCGAAGTTCAGGATCGACGTGACCCCGGCTCGCACGAGGCGGTCGGCCACCGATTGCGAGGCCGGTGCCGGCACGGCCAGGACGGCGATGGCCACGGCCCGCTCGTGAACGATCCGGTCGAGCTCGTCGAGATGCTCGATCGGCCGGTCGGCGACCATGGTCCCCACCTTGGCGGGATCGCTGTCGAGCAGCGCGGCGATGCGAAAGCCTCGGGCCGAGAACCCGCCGTAGTTGGCCAGGGCCTGACCCAGGTTCCCGATCCCGACGATGGCGACGGCCCAGTCGTTGGTGAGCCCCAGCTCCTGGGAGATCTGGTACAGGAGGAACTCGACGTCGTATCCGACACCGCGGGTGCCGTACGAGCCGAGATAGCTGAGATCCTTGCGGACCTTGGCGGCGTTGACGCCAGCCAGCTCGGCGAGGCGATCGGAGGAGATGGTCGTCGTCTTGTGTTCGACCGACGCCAGGAGCACACGGAAGTAGACGGGCAGCCGAGCGACGGTGGCCTCGGGGATTTTCCGACGGGTGCGCTCACCGGAGACCCGGCTGGCGAGGCCACCTCGCTCCACGGTCACGAACCAGCTCGGGTCCGGTCGGGGCAGTCGCCGACGTGTCGCTCCGGGTAACGGCTGACCATCGCCGAGATATTAGTGCGCTTGTGAATCGAATCCCAAGGCGGCTGGTATGGCGGCAAGCAGGGCCCGGTGGCCCGGGAGGCGTGGGCCTCCCGGGCCACCAGATCCAAGCCCTGCACGCCACTCTCAGGACCCTCGCCGTCTCAGGCGACGGTGAGGGTGCCCGTCATCGCTGCGTGGAAGTTGCAGTGGTAGGCGTAGGTGCCTGCTGCGGCTGCGGTGTACTCGAATGTGGCACCGCCGGCCAGGCTGCCGGAGTCGGTGGAGCCGTCGTCGAAGGTGACCGTGTGGGCAGCGCCGTCGTCGTTGGTGAAGACGATGGTGGAGCCGACGGTCGCGCTCAGCGCGGCCGGTGAGAACGCGAAGTCCTTGATGGACACCGCGGCCCCCTCGGCCGGAGCCTCGTCGGCAGGCACCGCATCGCCCGCCGAGTCGTCGCCCGCGGGCGGGACCGTCGTGGTGTCGTCGGCCGGAGTCGTGGTGCCGTCGGTGCTGACTGACGTCTCGGTGCCCCCGCCCGAGTCGTCGTCGTCGCCGCAGGCCGCCAGAGCCAGGATGGCTGTGGCCGAGATGGCCAGGAGCATTCGATGGTGACGCATGTGATGTCCCCTTGATTGTGGATGCAATGGTCCGACCCGGCGAACCCACTGACATGGTCGCGAGCTCGACCGCCGGGCGCTCGACGGTAGCGCCCAAGCGGAGCGGCCTTGGTTCACCCCGCTACGCTCGCTCCACCATGGTCTCGGGCCTGGCCTTTCTCGCCACCGCCATCGCCACGCTGTTCTGGGAGGCGATGCTGGTCCGCTACACGCGGCGCCGTCGACCCCATGAGGGGGTCTGGACGGTCGCTCTGGCCATGTTCGCCGGAGCGACGACCGCCCTGGCGGTCGGGGCCTCCACCGGCTGGGATGCGCCGACGTTCCGGGTCTTCTACCTCCTGGGAGCCATCCTCAACGTCCCCTGGCTGGCCCTGGGCACGATCTACCTGCTGGGCTCGGAGCGTCTGGCCCGGGCCTGTCGAACGGTGCTGCTGCTGTTCACCGGGGTGGCCATCGGGGCGGTGTTCGTGGCCCCGATCAAGGGCGTCGTGCCCCGCACCGTGATCCCCTCGGGCCACGATCTCTTCGGCCCGTTCCCGCGCATCCTGACCGCAATCGGCAGCGGCGTCGGCGCCATCGTCATCCTCGTCGGAGCGATTTGGTCGATCTGGTCGGCGCTGCGGGAAGCGCGGACCGGTGCTGCTCCGAGGCACGATGGCGTCGCCTCGCCGGTCCGCACCGCATGGTCGAACGGGGCCATCGCGCTGGGAACGCTCGTACTGTCGTCGGGTGGCCTCTGGCAGGGCATCGTGGGCGACGACGAGGCCTTCACCATCTCCCTGGTGCTGGGGATCGCCGTGATCCACCTGGGGTTCGTGATCTCGACCCGGAACGCCGAGTCCACCCGGACCCTGGCGCCCGTCGGAGGCTGAGTCCAGGCTTCGTCCCCATTTGCCCACTCTCCGTGGTGAATCGGGTTCAAGCGTCGGACGGGGTACCGCCGATACATCTTCTGGAACACGAAACGCCGGCCTCACCGCAGCGAATCAGGTTCCGACAGGCCGTCACCGCCGGGGTTCCGGTACGTGGGGGTGGGCGTGTTGTCCGGTCGTACCCATCCGGGGACGATCGGGCAGACAGCCTCCCAGCCCGCCCCGACCACGCCCACCCCCTCGACGGGAACCCCGGCGAGTGACGGTCTCGTCTTCCAACTGCCCCCGCCGTGTGCGCTCCGGCGATCACCCCTCCGGCGTCGGCCCGGGTGCGGGTCAGCGGCTCTGGAACACGAACTGGATGATCGCCGCGCCCAGGATCATGGCGAGCAGGATGGCGATGGCGATGGTGGTGCCGGACCGCATGGGCGTGACTCCTCAGGGATTCAGGGATTCAGGGATTCAGGGATTCAGGTGGGAGGGAGCAGCGTGACGGGGGTGTTGGCGTGCAGGTGCAGGGCCTCGGCGGCCGACGCCTGGTTGAGCGCCAGCGCAACGAGCCCATAGCTGTCGACGAGGGCCACCAGCTCGGCCGGACGGGCGTCGGCGAAGGTGCCGACCCAACGGGCCAGCCGGGTCTGGTCGCGCACCTTCACCTCGATCGCCGCGCCGACGTCGAACCCGAGCTGGCGCAGCTCGTCGGGCTCCACGTTGAGCTGGGCGTTGCCGTAGCCGTCGATCCAGAGGACCTCGCCGGCGATGCCGTCACCGTGGGGACGTGTGAGCGGCAGGATCGACGGCATCAGCCCGTGCACGTCGATGGGATCGCCCAGGTCGAACAGCTCGACGCCCGTCGCCAGCGTGGCTGCGGCCGGGGCGAAGATGTCACGACCGGCAAAGGTGGGGCCGGCGGCCTCGATGTGGTAGTCGGTGTTGGTGAGCGACACGGCACGCGACGCCCCGCCGAGCATGGCGACCGCCGGGGCCAGCAGCCCGTTGTCGGGGCCCACCAGGAAGCCCGTCTCGACCTCGACGGCGATGGCCCGACGGGCGGTACCCACGGTGGGGTCGACGACGGCGAGGATCACGCCCGGAGGCAGGTACTGCGCAGCCCGGGCCAGGGTGAGCGAACCGGCACGCACGTCGAAGGCGGCGATGTCGTGGGTGACGTCGATGATCGCCACGCCGGAGGCCAGGCGCATCATCACGGCCTTGCACACGCCGACGAACTCGTCGCGGGTGCCGTAGTCGGAGAGGAAGGAGATGACGCTGGGCGCTTCGGCCATGCTCCAAGGATCGGCGACGCCCCCGAGCCCGGACGAACCGGGTGCTCGATTTCCTCGGGCCCCTCGGGTCCCTCGGCCGCTGGCCTGCGGACCCTGACTACGCCGTCTCGGTGTAGCGCGACTCGAGGTAGGCGTCGACATCGGTGTCGCGGACCCGGAACGACCGACCGACGCGTACCGCGGGCAGCTCACCGGCCTTGATGAGGCGGTAGATCGTCATCGACGACACGCGCATGAGGTCGGCGACCTCTTGGACCGTCAAGAACCGGGCCTTGGCGAACGACTCCGTCATGATGATGTGCCTCTGTTCCCTTGGTTGGTAAGGAGCTGCTCGGCCGCTGAGCTGGGGTGTCGCGGGCTGCTGTCGCCGCCTGCCGGCACGCTAGGCCGAGTGGTGCGAGATGTCCACTGGGAACAGTGTGTCACATGTTGCTGGGGTGGCTGCACGGCGGCCCGGAAGCCCGACGCCCCCGCCGAAGCCTGTGCCGACGCCCTGGCCGAAGGCTCTCGGCTCCCAGCCGACCACGAACGTCGGCGTCTCAGGTAACCGCTCAGGTACCGGTGCCGAGCTGGCGCGAGCGCTCGGTGGCCGCGCTCACCGCGTCGAGGAAGGCCGCCCGGACGGCGTGGGACTCCAGGGCCCGGAGACCGGCGGCGGTGGTGCCTCCGGGCGAGGTGACCGCCGCACGCAGCGCCTCGGGCCCGTCCGGGCCCTGGGCCAGCAGGACGGCCGATCCCAGGAGGGTCTCGATGGTGAGCGTGGTGGCCACGTCACGGGGGAGGCCGTTCAACACGCCGGCCTCGATGAGGGCCTCGACCACGAGGAACACGTAGGCCGGACCCGATCCCGAGAGCCCGGTCACGGCGTCGAGGTGGCGCTCGGGCACCCGCACCACGATTCCCACCGCTTCCAGGATGGCCGCCGCCCGGTCGAGGTGATCGGCGGTTGCGCTGGTGCCCGCAGCGATGGCCGTGACGCCCTTGCGCACGAGCGCCGGGGTGTTCGGCATCGCCCTCACGACGGGCTGGCCGACCAGGTGGGCCTCGATGCTCGCGATGGTGACGCCGGCCGCGATGGACAGCACCAGCGTGTCGAGGGTCACGGCGCCCGCCACCTCGTCGAGGGCCGCAGCCACGTCGCCGGGCTTGACGGCGACGACCACGACCGATGCGCCCCGGGCCGCCCCTGCGGTGCTGGCGTCGACCGTCACCCCCGGGAATGCCGCGGCCAACTCAGCCCGGCGTGAGGGCACCACCTCGGCCACGGCAATGTCGCCGGCCCGATGGCCGCCCTGGAGCAGACCCCCGATCAGGACCTCGCCCATCCGTCCGCCACCCACCACCGTCAGCCGCGCCGTCATGGCCCAGAGGGTACGCCGCGCCCCGAGCCGACTCCCGCCCGGAACCGGCGCCTACAGGAACGACGTGGGGTCGAACAGGTCGATGTCGATGATCCGTACCCGTGGCAGCACGTGGTTGAAGCACCGGGCGTCGTCCTCGAGGTCGAAGATCTGCAGCCCGCCGGCCGTGAGCTCGTTGTACTTCGAGTTCACGAACTCACGAAACGCCAGGAGCCCCACCTGGCGGTCGCCGCCGAGCAGTGCGGTGAGCTGGGGTAGGAAATCGCCGTCGTGGCTTCCGAGGATGACGTGGCCCGGGCGGGTGGCCAGGGCCTCGAGCGTACGTTGGATGCCGACGTCGACGACCTTGACGCCGACGGGGCCCGAGAGCGGGATCGGCCGCAGCCCCATGGCCTGGAGGGCCTGGATGAACGAGGCCGGAAGGTTGCCGGAGCTGGCGTTGATGAAGAACAGCGCCTTCACCGGATGACCCCAGGTGCTTCGAGCGAAGTCGAGCACGCGCTCCCAGCGGGGTCGCTCTTCCGGTGCCGGGCGACGCCCGAGGACACTGATGCCGAGCGTGGCGTCGAGGTTCTCGCCGTCGAGCAGGAGGTACGTGACCGGCTCCGTCGATGGGGCCATGTCGTCGACGGCGACCTGCGGCGACAGACTCGGCTCGCTCTCGATCATCGATCTCCCTCGGCGTGGTGGACGACGCCGATCGTACGACGTCGGGGCTCGCCCACCCGAGCGCCGTGGCTAGAGCATCAGGCCGCCGCCGACGGTGAAGACCTCGCCGTGGCAGTACGGCACCTCGTCGCTCAGGATCCACGCCGCGGTGGCGGCGATCTCCTCGGGGGAGGCGTAGCGGCCGAGCGGGACGGCCTGGGCCATCACCGACTGGAAGGCCGGGCCGTCCATCCCGGCCAGGGCGCCCAGGCCGTCCTCGAGCGAGCGCATCATCCGGGTGTCGACCACGCCGGGGCACAGCGTGTTGACCCGGATGCCGAGCGGTCCGACCTCCAGCCCGAGCGAGCGGGCCATGCCCAGTACGGCGTGCTTGGAGGCGTTGTAGACCGCCGTCCCCGCGTTGCCCTGGAGCCCGGCGATCGAGGAGGTGACGAGGATCGCACCCCCGTCGCCGTGGGCCAGGATGCCCTTCACAGCGGCCTGGGCGCTGAAGAAGGCCCCGAGCACGTTGACGTTGAAGACCCGGTGGTAGTCGGCTGCGCTGAAGTCGGCGATCGTGGCCACCTCGCATTCGACGCCTGCGTTGACGTGCGCGAGATCGAGGCGGCCGAAGGTGGAGATGGCCGCATCGACACCGCGGGCTGCGCCCTCGGCGGTGGTGATGTCGGAGCCCACGCCGACGGCCTCGCCGGGCAGGGAGGCGGCAACCCGCTGGGCCGCGACCTCGTCGATGTCGGACACCACGACCCGGGCGCCTTCCTCCGAGAGCCGCCGGGCTGTCGCCGACCCGATGCCGCCCGCAGCCCCCGTGACCAGTACCGCCTTGCCCGCCAGACCTCGCAACATCGTGCCTCCCGATTCGGTCCCGTGACGGTCGGCCCCGAAGACGGTCGTCCCGCATGGAAGCCTGAGCGTCAGTGGCAGCCCGAGCGTATCGACACCCACCCGCTCGGCGCCTCCGAACGCGAACGGGCCCGAGGAACCATCGGACCACTCCGCACTTCCCCGAACGGAGTGATCGTCCTGCACCTCGGGCCTCGTCGTTGGCAGTTCCGTCGAGGCTTGTGGGCACCCGCCGGAACAGCGGACCGGACCCTAGCCGTGACCCTCGGAGCCGACAAGGGGGCATGTGACGTTTGCCCGAAGAGCCGGGAAACGGTGCGCCCCGACGGCGTCTCGACGGCACCTGACCGTCCGTCTCGGGGCCCACCGCGTGCCTCGTCGTCCCGCCCCGTCGCCCCATGCGGTCGGGCCGGGAACCAGTCGTCACAATGGATGGCGTGGATGTGAGCGGGCAGCGATGGGACGTGCTCGTCGTCGGCGGCGGACCGGCCGGAGCCGCAGCGGCGTACTGGTTGGCGACGGCCGGGCATCGGGTCCTCGTCGTCGAGAAGAAGCGCTTCCCTCGGGAGAAGACCTGCGGTGACGGGCTCACGCCGCGAGCCGTCCACCAACTCGAGGAGATGGGGCTGGCGTCGGGGCTGGTGCCGTTCCACCGCTACGACGGGCTCCGGGCCGTGGCCCACGGCATCACCATCGAGCTGAAGTGGCCCGAGCACCCGGTGTTCCCGTCGTACGGCTACGTGGTCCGACGTCGCGATCTCGATCAGATGGTCGCCGATCGGGCCGTCGAGGCCGGAGCGGTGTGCTGGCAGGAAGCCGAGGCCACGGCCCCGCTCCTCGAATCGGGGCTGCTCGCCGGGGCGATCGTCAAGCGCAAGGACCGGGGGACGGTCGAGGAGGTGCGGGCCCGCTACGTGGTCGTGGCCGACGGGGCCAACTCCCGCTTCGGACGGGCCCTGGGCACCAGTCGCGACCGGCGCCGCCCCCAAGGGATGGCCATTCGCGGCTACTTCGCCAGCCCCCTCCACGACGAGCCCTGGATCGAGTCTGCCCTCGACGTTCGTGATCGCTCGGGTGCCTCCCTTCCCGGGTACGGCTGGATCTTCCCGGTCGGCGACGGGACGGTCAACGTCGGCCTCGGCCTGCTGTCCACGTTCAAGGGCTGGAAGGACGTCAACACCACCCACCTGTTGAGCGAGTTCGCGGCCACGGCGCCGGAGTACTGGGGCATCTCGCCCGAGACGGCCTGCGGCGCGCCGACCGGGGGCCGTCTGCCCATGGGGGGCTCGGTGCACCCCAAGCTCGGGCCCACCCATCTCGTGGTGGGCGACGCCTCCGGGGCCATCAACCCCTTCAACGGCGAGGGCATCGACTACGCCTACGAGACCGCCCGTGCCGCGGCCCGGTGCATCGACGACGCGCTCACGAGCGGTTCGGGGCTGGCGCTGCAGCAGTACCAGCGGTGGCTCGACGACGAGTACGCGATCTACTTCAAGGTGGCCCGGGCCTTCGCCCACGTGATCGGGAACCCGGCGCTCATGCGCGAGCTCACCCGGGTCGGGATGCAGTCGCGCACGCTCATGGAGTGGGTGCTGCGGATCATGGCCAACCTCTTGCGGCCCGACGAGCTGGGCGCCGCCGAGGCCGTCTATCGCAGTGTCGCCGCCCTGGCCCGGCTGGCCCCCGTCGACTGAGCCGTCTCGGGCGGGCCCTGGCCTCCAGGCGATCGCGTGCTGTGGCCGGCATCGATGTCGATGGTTCACTCGACAGGGGTGAGACTTCGCTAGCGTGGTCTCGATGGACGCATACCTTCCGCTTGTGGTGATGGTGATCCTGGGACTCCTGTTCGCGGCGGGGTCGTTCGTGGCGTCCACCTGGGCTGCGCCGTCCAAGCCCACGACGGCCAAGCGTGCGCCCTACGAGTGCGGGATCGTGCCCGAGACCGAGCCGGCCGAGCGGTTCCCGGTTCGCTTCTACCTCGTGGCCATGATCTTCATCGTCCTCGACATCGAGATCGTCTTCCTCTACCCGTTCGCCGTGATCCTCAGCGACCTCGGTGCCTTCGGGTTGGTGGAGATGGGGATCTTCGTGCTCGCGGTGGTGGTCGCGTTCGGCTACGTCCTGGCCTCGGGCGCCCTCGAATGGGGTCCGGTGCGCATCGCCGAGCGTTTTGCCACGCCCGTCCTGCGGGCCCAGGGCATGCCGCGCCCTCCCGAGCCCGACGCTGCCGCCGACGGCGAGAACGACGCTGCGCCGCAACCGGGAAGGGCGGCCTAGGGCATGGGGCTCGAGCAACTCAGCCAGAACTTCGTCACCGCTCGCCTCGAGAGCCTCATCAACTGGGGCCGCAAGAGCTCGGTGTGGCCGGCCACGTTCGGGCTGGCCTGTTGCGCGATCGAGATGATGGCCTCCGGGGCTGCCCACTACGACCTCTCCCGCTTCGGGATGGAGCTGTTCCGGGCCAGCCCCCGTCAGGCCGACCTCATGATCGTCGCCGGCCGGGTGAGCCAGAAGATGGCACCCGTCCTGCGTCAGGTCTACGACCAGATGGCCGAGCCCAAGTGGGTCATCAGCATGGGCGTGTGCGCCAGCACCGGCGGGAAGTTCAACAACTACGCCATCGTGCAGGGGGTCGACCAGATCGTGCCGGTCGACGTGTACGTTCCCGGATGCCCACCCGGCCCCGAGACCCTGCTCCACGGCATCCTCACGCTCCACGAAAAGATCCAAGACGGCGAGATCTTCCGGCGACGCGAGTCGTCGGTCACCGGGGGCGCAGCGTTGACCCTCGAGGCAGCGGCCAGGACCTGAGGTTCGGGGCGCGAGCGACGGGGTGCCATCGCCGGGCGGCGCAGTACCAGGGCACCACGGGCACCACCCGGAGAACACAGCGACAGCAGAACCACTCAGCAGGCGGGGGAACGTGGCCGACGAGGCTCGTGAAGAAATGCACGAGGTCGAGAACGAGGCACCCGCCGAGGGGCCGGCGCGCCCGTCCGACGACGTCGCCGCGGCCGTGCTCGAAGCCTTCCCCGGCTCGGTGTTCGCGCTCTCGCACGGTCAGGCCGTCGTCTACGTCGACCGGGCCAACCTCCGAGACGTCGTGGGCTTCTTGCTCCTCGAGCAGCAGTTCACCCAGGTGGTCGACATCACCGGTGTCGACCAGAGCACCAACCCCGGTCGGTTCCTGGGCGACGGTGTGGCCCCGGAGCGCTTCGAGGTCGTGGCCAACTGCCTCTCGCACTGGCGCAACCGGCGCCTGCGGCTCATCGCCCAGGTGCCCGAGCACGATCCCGTCGTTCCCAGCCTGGTGCCCCTGTTCCCGGGCGTCGAGCTGGCCGAGCGTGAGATCTTCGACCTCATGGGGATCCGCTTCGACGGCCATCCCGACCTCACGCGGATCCTCCTCCCCGACGAGTGGGTCGGCCATCCCCTGCGCAAGGACGACGCCACGGCGAGGGTGCCCGTGCAGTTCAAGGCCGCCGGCAAGCCCCAGCCGAAGGTGTGAGGAAGCCCATGGGACTGCTCCGCCGCAGCACGAGCACCACCGACACGAGCGACGCGCCCGCCTTCGGGTCGGGCGACGAGCGCGATGGGGCCGCGCCGAACGACGCCGCCGCGCTGCATCATCAGACCGACGAGGGCAGTCAGCTCATGCGGCCCTCGAAGGCCGCGACCGATGCTGCGGTGCGCGAGATCGTCCTCACCGGCGAGCTGTGGCCCGAGGTCGACCCCGACGACGAGACGATGATCGTCAACATGGGTCCGCAGCATCCGTCGACCCACGGCGTGCTGCGGGTGATGCTCGAGCTCGAGGGCGAGGTCGTGCTGCGCCTGAAGCCGGTGATCGGCTACCTCCACACCGGCATGGAGAAGACGGGCGAGGAGCTCACCTACGTCCAGGGCGCCACCAACGTCACCCGCATGGACTATGCCGCCTCGCTGTTCAACGAGACCGTCTACGCCATGGCGGTCGAGCAGCTCCTCGAGCTCGAGCTGCCGTCCCGGGCGCAGTGGATCCGCATGCTCATGCACGAGCTCAACCGCATGTCGTCGCACCTGCTGTTCCTGGCGACCAACGGCATGGACCTGGGTTCCACCTCGGCCATGATCTACGGCTGGCGCGAACGCGAGGAGGTGTTGCGGTTCTTCGAGAAGGTCACCGGCCTGCGCATGAACCACAACTTCTTCCGGGTCGGGGGCTCGGCCGCCGACCTGCCCGACGGCTGGCAGGACGACGCGCTGGCGGTGTGCGACTCGGTCGAGTACGGCGTGGCCGAGATCGACGAGCTCCTCACCCACAACCCCATCTGGTTGGAGCGCACCGTCGGGATCGGGATCATCACCAGCTCCCAGGCCCTGGCTCTCGGCGCCTCGGGCCCGATCCTGCGTTCCACCGGGATCCCGTGGGATCTGCGCAAGGAACAGCCGTACCTGCCGTACGACCAGGTCGACTTCGACGTGATCTACGCCGAGAACGGCGACTGCTTCGACCGGTACCGGATCAAGCTGGTGGAGATCCTGGAGTCGGCCAAGATCGTGCGTCAGTGCGTCGAGCACATGCCTGGCGGCGACTACCGGGTCCAGGACGGCAAGGTCACCCCGCCGCCCCGGGCCCGCATCGACGAGTCGATGGAAGCGCTCATCCACCATTTCAAGCTGTTCACCGAGGGCTTCAAGGTGCCGGCCGGCGAGACCTACGCTGCCGTCGAGGGTCCCCGGGGCGAGCTGGGCTGCTACCTGGTGAGCGACGGCACCGCCAAGCCGGCCCGTATGCACATCCGGGCTCCGAGCTTCTACAACCTGCAGACCGCAGGGGCCATGATGCACGGCGGCCTCGTGGCCGACGCCATCACCATCATCTCGAGCGTCGACCCCATCATGGGCGACGTCGACCGGTAGGGGTCTGCAGACGTGTTCAGCTCCGACAACCTCCAGCGGGCCCGCGAGATCATCTCCCGCTATCCGAGCTCGCGCTCGGCGCTGCTGCCGTTGCTGCACCTCGCCCAGGATCAAGACGGCTGGGTCAACGACGAGGCCATGACCGAGATCGCCGGTCTGCTCGAGCTCACCCGGTCCGACGTGTACGGCACCTGCTCCTTCTACACCATGTTCAAGCTCGAACCGGTGGGCAAGTACGTGGTGTCGGTGTGCACGAACGTCACCTGCCTCGTCACCGGGGGACCGGCCATCTTGCATCACCTCGAAAAGGCCTACGCCGACGATGCCGACGTGTTCGTCGAGGAGGTCGAGTGTCTGGCCGCCTGCGGCGGGGCCCCGGCGCTCCAGGTGAACTACGAGTACCACGAACGCCTGACGCCCCAGAGCGCCGAGCAGATCGTCGACGCTTATCGGTCGGGCCAGCGCACCGCCCGGCGACTCTCGGGAGGCCCGCGGTGACGCTCCAGGAGACCCGTCTGCTCACGAAGCGGATGAACGACCGGCCTGCCGATTCGTTCACGATGGAAGGCGCTCTGGCCACCGGGGCGTACGACATGTTGCGCAAGGCCCTGCAGATGAAGTCGGCCGACGTGCAGGAAGAGGTCAAGACCTCGGGTCTGCGAGGGCGCGGCGGCGGCGGTTTCCCCACGGGTACGAAGTGGTCGTTCCTGCCCGCCGGGTTGTACCCGCGCTACCTCGTGGTCAACGCCGACGAGGGCGAGCCGTCCACGTTCAAGGACCGCGAGCTGATGGAGCGCGATCCCCATCAGCTCATCGAAGGCATCGCCATCTCGGCCTACGCCATCGAGTCGAACCTGGCCTTCATCTACCTGCGCGGCGAGATGGCCCACGCCAACGAGATCCTCACCCAGGCCCTCGCCGACGCGCGAGCCAAGGGATTCCTGGGTCAGAACATCCTCGGCTCGGGGTACGACCTCGACATCGTGCTCCACCGCGGCGCCGGGGCCTACATCTGTGGCGAGGAGACCGCGCTGCTCGAATCGCTCGAAGGCCGACGGGGCATGCCGCGCATCCGGCCCCCGTTCCCGGCCGTCGCCGGCCTGTACGCCAAGCCCACCGTGGTCAACAACGTTGAGACGATGGCCACCGTGCCCCACATCGTCAGCATGGGCGGCGCCGAGTACGCCAAGATCGGCGTGAACCGCTCCACGGGCACGCGGATGTTCTCGCTGTCGGGTCACGTCAACCGGCCCGGGAACTACGAGGTCGAGCTCGGGGCCACGTTCCGGGAGCTGATCGACGATCTCGGCGGCGGGGTCACGAACGGCGGCACCGTGAAGTTCTTCATCCCCGGCGGCGCATCGTCGCAGTGGCTCGTGAACGAGCATCTCGACGTTCCCCTCGACATGGACGAGGTGGGCAAGCTGGGCGTGATGCTGGGTTCGGGCGCGGTGATGGTCTTCGACCAGGACACCGATCCGCTGGCCGTCGCCTGGCGCCTCGTGAAGTTCTTCGCCCACGAGTCGTGCGGCAAGTGCACACCGTGTCGCGAGGGCACGGGCTGGGAGGAGAAGATCCTGTACCGGATCCTCCACGGCCAGGGCCGCCCGAGCGATCTCGATCTGCTGCTCGACATCGGCGACAACATCTCGCCCGGCCTCAACGCCCCCTTCAGCCAGACCACGATCTGCCCGCTCGGGCCGTCGTCGGTCTCGCCCATCGTGAGCCTCAACAAGTACTTCCGCGACGACGTCATCGCCCGGTGCACGCCGAGACTCGTCACGATGCTCACCGGAAATGGGCTCGCCGGAAATGGGCTCGACGGGGGGCTCCACCGATGAGCGCCGTGAACCCGCAGCCCCCGCCGGAGCTGGTGGAGCTCACGATCGACGGTCATCTGGTGATGGTGCCCAAGGGCGCCAACCTGATCGACGTGGCCCAACGGCACGGGCACTACATCCCGCGCTTTTGCTGGCACGAGCGGATGAAGCCCGTCGGCATGTGCCGCATGTGCCTCATCGAGATCGAGGGCGTCCGGGGCTTGCCGCCGGCCTGTACCACCACGGTCACGCCGGGCATGGTGGTGCACACCCAGGAGAGCTCGCCCAACGCCCGCAAGGCGCAAGAGGGCGTGCTCGAGTTCCTGCTCATCAACCACCCGCTCGACTGCCCGGTCTGCGACCGGGGCGGCGAGTGCCCCCTGCAAGACCACACCATCGCCCACGGGCCCGCCGAGTCGCGCTTCGTCGAGGAGAAGCGCCATTTCGCCAAGCCCATCCCCATCTCGCACGTCGTCGACCTCGATCGGGAGCGCTGCATCCTCTGTGCGCGCTGTACCCGCTTCGCCGACGAGATCGCCGGCGATCCGCTCATCTCGTTCGTCGAGCGGGGGGGCCACAGCCAGGTTCTCAACTATCCCGACGATCCGTTCTCGTCGTACTTCTCGGGAAACACGGTCCAGATCTGTCCGGTGGGGGCGCTCACGGCACGGCCCTACCGGTTCCGGGCCCGTCCCTGGGATCTCGAGAAGGCCGAGACCTCGTGTGTCACCTGCGCCGTGCAGTGCCGGGGCGAGGTGCACTCCACGACCAACCAGATCGTGCGCCTGCTCGGCGTCGACTCCGACGCCGTGAACCACGGCTGGCTCTGCGACAAGGGCCGCTTCGGTTACGAGTGGGTCGAGTCACCGGCACGAGTCACTGCGCCCATGGTGCGCAAGACGGCCGACGATGGCACGAGCGAGCTGGTCGAGGTGTCCTGGCCCGAGGCGCTCGACGCCGCGGCCCAGGGTCTGCAGGAGGTGGCACGGCTGCATCAGGCGTCATCGATCGGCGTGTTGGGCGGGGCCCGGGGGACCAACGAGGACGCCTACGTGTGGGCCCGCTTCGCCAAGGGCGTGCTGGGCACCGACAACGTCGACTGCCAACTCGGCGACGGCCTTCCGGCTGAGGTCGTGCTGGGCCTGCCCCGGGCGACGATCGCCGACTGCGACCGGGCCCGGTCCGTGGTGCTGTTGGCGCCCGACCTGAAGGAAGAGCTCCCGGTCCTGTTCCTGCGGCTCAAGCGGGCGGCACAGGACCTCGGCGTGAAGCTCGTCGAGATCGGCGCCACCGACACCGGGCTCACCTCTCTGGCTGCCGCTACCGTGCGCCATCTCCCGGGCTCGGCCGCTGACGTGGTCGGTCGGCTCGTCGCCGCCATCGGCGGCACGGCCTCGGGTGACGGCCGGATCGATGCGGCCGCCGCGCTCCTCGGCGACGGCTCCGACGTGGTGGTCGTGTTGGGCCGGCCCAACCTGGCCGAGCCGGCCGACGCCACCGTGGCCGCAGCCGCCGCGCTGGCAACGCTCCCCGGCGTGCGGTTCCTGTCGGCGTTGCGCCGGAGCAACGTGCACGGCGCGCTCGACATGGGCCTGGCTCCCGGGCTGCTGCCCGGTCGGGTGTCGCTCGACGATGGCCGCGACGCGTTCACCGAGGCGTGGGGCTCAGTGCCCGAGGGCCGAGGCCGCGACGGTGCCGGGATGCTCCGGGCCGCGGCCGACGGGCAGCTGCACGGGCTGGTGCTGCTCGGCTCCGACCCCATGGCCGACTTCCCCGATCGGGCGCTGGCCGAACGGGCCCTGGCCTCGATCGGCTTCACCGTGGTGGTTGACGGGTTCCTGAGCGAATCGGCCAAGCGGGCCGACGTCGTGCTCCCGCCGGCGGTGTGGGGCGAGAAGTCGGGCTCGGCCACGAACATCGAGGGCCGGGTGCAGCGGCTCACCCGCCGGGTCACCGCAGCCGGTCGCACCATGGACGATTGGCGGATCGCGGTGGAGCTGGCGGCCCGCTTCGACGTCGACTTCGACCTCGAGACCATCGACGAGGTGCAGAGCGAGATCGCCCGACTGGCTCCCGCCTACCGGGGCGTCGACAGCCATGTGATCAACGGCGCCCGCGACGGCGTTGTCGTTCCTCTGGCACCGGTCACCGTGGCCATCGGCCGCCGCCGCGCTGCGGCGACTGCTGACACCGATGCCGAGGGTGCTGAGGCAGCTGGTACTGAGGGTGCTGGTGCTGGCGCTTCTGGCGTTGAGGCCGAGCGTGCTGACACGGCTGATGCCGCCGAGGCTGGCGCCGAGATGCCGGCCGCCGGTCCCGCGCTCCTCGTCTGGGACCGCTCGGCCCCCGCCGTGGCGCCCGTCACCCGCGACTCCTACGCCGTTCGCCTGGTCGTGGCCCGGAAGCTCTACGACGCCGGGCGGGTGGTGGCCCAGGGCCCGTCGATCGTCGACCTGGCCCCGGGTCCGTTGCTCGAGCTCAACCCGTCCGACCTCGAGCACCTCGGCGTCATCGACGGGGGCACGGTCCGGGCATCGTCGAGCCGAGGGTCGGGCGTCTTCACCACACGGAGCACCAGGGGTGTGCCCGCGGGCACGGCCCGTCTGGCCCACAACCAGCCCGGCGACGACTCCGATCTGGTCGACATCGCCGAGGCGGTCACCGATCTCCGCCTCGAGACGGTGGGTGCCAGCGCCACGGTGGGCTTGTCCAAGGGAGGGGCCCGATGATCAAGGATCCGCTCTGGGCCGACGGTGAGATAGACCTCGCCGACGTCGTCATCATCATCGGCAAGGTGATCTTCGCCTTCGCGTTCCTCATGATCACCGTGGTGCTGTTCATCTGGTTCATGCGCAAGGTCATCAGCGACATGCAGAACCGGGTGGGGCCCAACCGGGCCGGCCCGTTCGGCATCCTGCAAACCTTGGCCGACGGTGTGAAGCTGTTCATGAAAGAACAGTCGATCCCCGAGCAGGCCGACGAGCGGATCTTCAAGCTGGCCCCGTACCTCACGCTGTTGCCGGCCTTCCTGGCGTTCTGCGTGATCCCGTGGGGCACCCAGATCACCATCGCCGGCAACACCACGAACCTCCAGGTCGCCGAGATCCCCATGGGCGTGCTGTGGATCCTGGCGATGTCGGGCATCGGCGTGTACGGCGTGATGCTCGCTGGGTGGGCCTCGGGCTCGAAGTACCCGCTCCTGGGCGGCATCCGGGCCTCGGCCCAGGTGATCTCCTACGAGGCGGCGCTGGGCTTGGCCGTCATCGGTGCGGTCATCCGCTCCGAGAGCCTCTCGATGCAATCGTTCGTGGCCGTCCAGGCCTGGGACGGCCCGGGCTCGCTGCGCGACTGGCTGATCGCTTCGGCGCCCTTGTCGTTCTTCATCTTCGTGCTCGCCGCGCTGGCCGAGACGAACCAGCCGCCCTTCGACCTCGTGGAGGCCGAGCAGGAGCTCGTCGGTGGGTTCCACACCGAATACACCGGCATCCGGTTCGCCATGTTCAACGTGGCCGAGTTCATGAACGTGGTCACGATGTCGGCCGTCGCCATCACGTTGTTCCTCGGTGGTCCCAACGGTCCCGGGACCGACCGGGCCGACAACTGGGGCGCGCTCATCTCCTTCGCCTGGTTCGTGGGCAAGCTCTGGGTGTTCCTGTTCGCGGTCGTGTGGCTGCGGGCCTCGGTTCCCCGACTGCGCTACGACCAGCTCATGGACCTGGGCTGGCGCAAGCTCATCCCCTTGTCACTCCTGTGGACGGGCATCCTCGCGGTCATCAAGGTCGGCCGGGCCGAGGACTGGGCGCCTGCGGTGTACCTCCCGGCATCCTTCGCTGGGGCCGGTCTCGTGGCCCTTTTCATCTACGCCTGCATGCCCAAGCGCGAGCTCGTGCCCGCGTCTGGCCCGGTCCCGAGCGCCCCGGAAGTCCCGGGAGCCCCGAGCTCCCCCACCGCCACAACGGTGAAGGAGGTGGCGCACCGATGAGTCGATGGTCGGGGTTCGCGGTCACCTGGCGGCAGATGTTCAAGCCCCGGGTGACCATCCAGTACCCGGAGGTCAAGCGGCCCAAGCCCGAGCGCTTCCACGGCCGGCACGTCCTCAACCGGTACGAGGACGGCATGGAGAAGTGCATCGGCTGCGAGCTGTGCGCGGGCGTGTGCCCGGCCCGGTGCATCTACGTGCGCGGAGCCGACAACTCAGCCGACGCCCCCGTCTCGCCGGGCGAGCGATTCGGCTTCGTCTACGAGATCAACTTCCTGCGCTGCATCCATTGCGATCTCTGCGTGGAGGCCTGCCCCACCGAGGCCATCACCGAGTCGAAGCTCTTCGAGTTCTCCTTCACGAACCGCCGTGACGCGATCTACACCAAGGCCGAGCTCCTCGTCGACGACGACGGACGCGCTCAGCGGATGCCTTGGGAGCACTGGGAGGGCCACGAGGACGACCGCACGTCGGCGTGGATGCGGGCCACGGCCCCGGCCGGTCAGGCGGCGTTCGAGGGTCGGGTGTCGTGGTCGGGCGAGCTGGGCTTTGGTGTGCGAGCGCCCGAGGCCGGCCAGACCGCTCCCGCCTGGACACCACCGGCGCATGTGCTCCCCCGTGGCCGTGGCGGAAACGACCACCACGGCCACGCGAGCCATGCGCACGACGACCACGGCGACCACGACCACGATGCCCATGCCCACGACGGCCACGAGCACGATGACCACGACCACGGGGGGCACTGAGTGAGCGAAGTAGCCCAGTGGTTCGTCTTCATCGTCGCCTCGTCGGCGGCGATCGGGATGGCCGTCGGTGTCGTCACCCAGCGCAACCCGGTGCATGCCGCGCTGGCCTTGGTCGGCACGCTGTTCGCGGTGGCGGTCCTGTTCGTCATGCAGGAGGCGCACTTCCTCGCCGCGGTCCAGATCATCGTGTACGCCGGCGCCATCGTGGTGCTGTTCCTGTTCGTCATCATGCTGCTCGGCATCGACAAGCACGAGGTGCTCGACGAATCGCTCCCGCTCCAGCGGATCATCGCGGGCGTCGTGGGTGTCGGATCGTTGGTGGTGGGCGCCATCATGCTGATCAAGGCCGACGCCGCGCCGCAGACGCCCACCGACTCCCCGTCGAGCATCTCGGGCACCGGCCTGGGCAACGTCGAGCACATCGGCCGCAGCCTCTTCAGCGACTACCTGTGGGCCTTCGAGATCACGTCGGTGCTTCTGGTCATAGCGGTCGTCGGCGCGGTGGTGCTGGTACGGCGACGATCGGGCCCGGCGTCGGCCGACACCGACAACGACACCGGGACCGGCAATGGGGCCGAGTCCGGCGCGCCGGGGAAGGCCCGGGCGTGACGGCCATCGACCCCAACCTCTTTCTGGCCGTCGCCGCGATCATCTTCGTGATCGGGGCGGTCGGCCTGCTGACCCGCAAGAACGCACTGGTGATGTTCATGTGCGTCGAGCTGATGCTCAACGCCGTCAACCTCACCTTCGTCACGTTCTCCCGTGAGCTCGACGACATCGGCGGTCAGGTCACCGTGTTCTTCACGATGGTCGTCGCTGCCGCGGAGGTCTGTGTGGGCCTGGCCATCATCGTGGCGATCTTCCGGCGCCGGCGCGGTGCCACCGCCGACGACCTCAACATCATGAAAGGCTGAGGAGGAACCGATGAACCTCCTCGAGACGTCATGGTTGATCCCGGCGTTGCCCCTCCTGGGTGCCGTCACGCTCCTGTTCTTCGGTGGCCGATTCCTCAAGGAGCCCTTGGCCGGGATGCTGGCGACGGCCTGCATGGCCGGGTCGTTCGCCTGGACGGCCGTCCTGTTCGTGAAGATGTGGTCGCTCGATCCCGGGCAGCGCACCGTGGGCAAGCACCTCTTCGACTGGATGCCCGCCGGCGGTCTGAAGATCTCGGCCAGCCTCCTGCTCGATCCCCTGTCGATCACCTTCTTGTTGTTCATCACCGGCGTGGCCACGCTCATCCACTTGTACGCCATCGGGTACATGCACGGTGATCCCCGGTTCAGCCGCTTCTTCTGCTACCTGAACCTGTTCGCCTTCTCCATGATCATCCTGGTGCTGGGCGGCAACTTCCTCGTCACCTTCCTCGGCTGGGAGGGGGTCGGCACCTGCTCGTACCTGTTGATCTCGTTCTGGTTCGAGCGCCCGTCGGCCGCCACGGCGGGCAAGAAGGCGTTCATCGTCAACCGGGTCGGCGACTTCGGGTTCATGATCGCCGTGTTCTTGATCATCTCCCACCTCGGTACCGTCGAGTACTGGGGACCGGGGAACGCCCTCGAAGGCGCCAGCACGCTCACCAACGGTGCGGCCACCGGCATCGCCCTCATGCTGTTCCTCGCCTGCACGGGCAAGAGCGCCCAGTTCCCCCTTCATGTCTGGCTCCCTGATGCCATGGAGGGCCCCACACCCGTCTCGGCGCTCATCCACGCCGCCACCATGGTCACGAGCGGGATCTTCCTCATCGCTCGGGCCCATCCGTTCTTCGAAGCCAGCGGCCAGGCCAGCCATGTGGTGGCCTGGGTCGGTGTGGGCACGGCGCTGCTCGCCGCCACCATCGCCATGGTGAAGAACGACATCAAGCGAGTACTCGCGTACTCCACGCTCAGCCAGCTCGGGTACATGTTCATGGCGTTGGGCATCCACGCCTACTCCACGGCCATCTTCCACGTCGTCACCCACGCGTTCTTCAAGGCCTGCCTGTTCCTCGGGGCCGGCTCGGTGATCCACGGCATGCACGACGAGCAGGACATGCGCCGGATGGGGAACCTGCGCAAGTACATGCCCATCACCTACGCGACGTTCATGGTGGCCTGGCTGGCCATCGCCGGGGTGCCGCCGTTCTCGGGGTTCTGGTCGAAGGACGACATCCTCGCCAAGGCCTGGTTCCAGGGAACCACCGAGGGCAAGGCGTTGTGGGCCATCGGGTTGCTCACGGCCATGCTCACCGCCTTCTACATGACACGCCAGGTGGTCATGGTGTTCTTCGGCCATGAGCGCTTCGATCTCCCGGTCATCGCGGGCGGTTCCGACGACGGCCCCGCCGACGCCAGCGCCCACGGTGCCGGCGAACATGGTGCCGATGGGGCCAAGGCCCACGACGACCACGGCCACGCCGGGGCGGGGCACCGTCGCCTCCCCCACGAGTCGCCGTGGATCATGACCCTGCCGCTGGTACTGCTCGCCGGGCTCTCGCTCGTGGGCGGCGTCATCAACCTGCCGTTCAAGGACAAGGGCTGGGGCGAGGGCCTCACGCACTGGTTGGAACCGGTCTTCGAAGGCGTGCACCATGTCGAGGAGAAGGGCTCCACGCTGTTCGCCTTGGCCACGGTCACGGTCGTGTTGAGCGCGGTGCTCGTGGGTGCGGCGTTCGCGGCCTACCGGCACATGAAGACCACACGCGACCCGGTGGTCGCCAGGATGGGGCCCGCCGCCGCGGTGCTCGACTCGGGCTACGGCGTCGATGCCGCGTACGCCGCCCTCACCGTGGGCGTCGGGGGCCGCGCCGCCGAGCTGCTCGCCGGCCCCGTCGACCAGGGCGGAATCGACGGAGCGGTGAACGGTGTCGGCGAGCTCCTCCGGTCGGGGCTGGGGACGGGCGGCTCCCGACTCCAGTCCGGTTACGTCAGGAGGTACGCCGTCGGGATCCTCACCGGTTCGGTGGGCCTGGTCGTCTTCGCGGTGATCAAGGCCTGGTGACGACGATGACCGACTTCCCCATCCTCACCGCGCTGGTGATCGTTCCGGCTCTCGGATCGCTCATCGTGACCCTCCTGCCCAAGCAGCGACCCGAGATCGTGCGGGCCTTCGGGTTCATCGCCATGATCGCCACGGCGGCTCTCGCCGGCTACCTCGTCTACGCCTTCGAGATCCAACAGCCCGAGTCGCTTCGCGACAGCTTCCAGTTCGTCGAAGACCACAGCTGGATCAACGACCTCGGGGTCAGGTACATCCTCGGCGTCGACGGCATCAGCTTGTTCATGGTGGCGCTCACCGGGTTGCTGTTCCCCTTGAGCCTGTTCGCTTCGGCCAAGGTCGAGCATCGGCTCAAGAGCTACATCGCATCGATGCTCCTCCTCGAAGCAGGGATCATGGGCGTATTCCTCGCCCTCGACCTGATCCTGTTCTTCGCCTTCTGGGAGGTGATGCTCGT
The DNA here is from genome assembly GCA_031362415.1 of Actinomycetes bacterium. GTDB lineage: Bacteria > Actinomycetota > Acidimicrobiia > IMCC26256 > VFJJ01 > VFJJ01. The sequence continues at coordinate 72,895 of JANLSK010000056.1, forward strand.
CCCGATGTACTTCATCATCGTGGGCTGGGGTCACGAGCGTCGGGTCTACGCGGCGGTGAAGTTCTTCCTCTACACGATGGCCGGGTCGGCCGTCATGTTCGTGGGCATCCTCGCCGTAGCGCTCTTGCACAACTCGTCGGTGGGCTCGCTCACCTTCGACCTGCGCGTGCTGCAGGAGTGGAACGGCCTCGCCGAAAGCACGGCCCGCTGGCTGTTCCTGGCGTTCTTCATCTCCTTCGCCATCAAGGTCCCCCTGTTCCCCTTCCACACCTGGCTCCCCGACGCCCACGTCGAAGCGCCCACGGCAGGCTCGGTGATCCTGGCCGGGGTGCTGTTGAAGATGGGCACCTATGGGTTCTTGCGGTTCTCGCTCACCCTGTTCCCCCAGGCGTCGGTCGACCTGGCCTGGGTGATGCTCGTCCTGGCCACGATCGGCATCATCTACGGCGCCATCGTGGCCACCGTGCAGAAGGACATGAAGAAGCTCGTCGCCTACTCGTCGGTGGCCCACCTGGGCTTCGTGATCCTGGGGATCTTCGCCCTCACCAGTCAGGGGATCCAGGGCGGCATCTTCACCATGATCAGCCACGGGCTCACCACGGGAGCGCTCTTCCTCATCATCGGGATGATGTACGAGCGCCGCCACACCCGCGACATAGCGGCGTTCGGCGGCGTGTGGAAGGTGGCCCCGCGCCTCGGCGGGTTCATGCTCGTGGCGGCGTTGGCCTCGGTGGGTCTCCCCGGCTTCTCGGGCTTCGTCGGCGAGTTCCTGGCGTTGGTGGGCGCGTTCTTGTCGAACCGGCCTTACGCCATCGTGAGCGCCGTCGGCGTGATCCTCGCTTCGGTCTATCTGCTGTGGATGTACCAGCGGGTCTTCACGGGCGAGCCCGAGGGCGAGAACCGCACCATCGCCGACCTCACGTTGCGCGAGATGGCGACACTGGTGCCCCTGCTCGGTCTGAGCCTGTTCCTCGGCGTGTATCCCAAGCCGGTGCTGGAGCGGGTCGAGCCGTCGGTCAAGGCACTCATCACCCATGTGGAGCAGCGCTCCGACTGGTGCGAGAGCGACGAGACCGACCCCGCCGATCCCGAGGCGTGCCTCGTCGGCGATCGCTTCGACACAGCGCCCGAGGTCGCCCCCGCGGCTGAGGGCGAGGGCGAACACGGCGCCGAGTCTGAGTCTGAGTCTGAGTCTGAAGAGCCCGAACCGGAAGGCGCAGAAGGAGGAGGTGGGTGATGCCGTTCGTCCGTCCGGCCGTCGACTGGTACGCCATCGCCCCCGAGATCGCCATCTTCGGTGCTGGCCTGCTCATCGTGGCCTTCGCCGCGGTCACGCACCGAGCCCCGATCCTGGCCCGTCTGCACCTGTGGGTTGCGCTCACCGGCGTTGCCGTTGCCGGCGTCTTCATCTTCCCGATCTGGCACCGTTGGAACGAGGGGCTCGAAGCCGTCGATCGCGTTCCCAGCTACACCACGCTCAACGGAGCGGTCTCGATCGACGGGGCCTCGATCTTCCTCAAGGCCGTGGTGCTCATTGCCGTGTTGTTCGGGATCCTCATCGCGTGGAGCTACCTGAAACGCGAGAACCTCGAGAAGCCCGAGTACCTGGCGCTGTTGTTGTTCTCGGCCTCGGGCATGCTCATGATGACCTCGGCCAACGATCTGGTCGTGGTGTTCGTGTCGCTCGAGATCCTGTCGATCTCGTTGTACGTGCTGGCGGCGTTCCAACGGGCCAACGCCACGTCGCAGGAAGCGGCGATCAAGTACTTCGTGCTGGGAGCGTTCTCGTCGGCGATCTTCCTGTACGGCGTGGCGCTCGTCTACGGGGCCACGGGCAGCACGAACCTGGGCCAGATCTCCCGGGTCATCAACGACAGCCAGATCCAAGGCTCCACCTACGACGACAAGCTGATCTTGGTCGGCATCATGTTGTTGTTGGTGGGTCTGGGGTTCAAGGTCGCCGCCGTGCCGTTCCACATGTGGACGCCCGACGTGTACCAGGGCGCTCCCACACCGGTCACCGGGTTCATGGCCGCCGGAGCCAAGATCGCCGCGTTCGCCGCGCTGCTGCGGGCGTTCTCGGTGAGCTTCCAGGGCAACCAGGACGACTGGCGGCCCGCCCTGTGGGCCGTCACCGTGCTCACCCTCGTCGTCGCCAGCGCCGTTGCCCTGGTGCAGAGCAACGTGAAGCGGATGCTCGCCTACTCGTCGATCAGCCACGCCGGGTACATGCTCGTCGGCGTGCAGGTGGCCACGGTCGAGGGCACGGCGGCGGTCCTCACGTACCTGTTCGTCTACACGTTCCTCACGCTCGGCACCTTCACCGTGGTCACTCTCATGGCCCGCCAGGGCGACGAGGGCCACGAGCTCTCCGACTACCGGGGTCTCGCCGTCCGCGAGCCGTTGCTGGCGAAACTGCTGACCCTGTTTCTCCTGGCCCAGGCGGGCATCCCGCTCACGTCGGGGTTCATCGCCAAGCTCAAGGTCTTCCAGGCCGCCGTCGACCGCGAGGTCTACTCCCTGGCCGTCATCGGCATGCTGGCCTCGGTGGTGGCGGCGTTCGTCTACCTGCGCCTCATCGTCACCATGTTCACCGGTCCCGGGATCGACGAGCACCCCGAGCACGCAGATGTCGCCCACGGCGGTGGCACCGCGGTGGCGATCGCCGCGCCCCCTCGGGTGCGGGTCGACCTGGCCAGCGGCATCGTGCTGGCCCTCGCCGCCGCCGTCACCATCTTCGTCGGCATCCTCCCCAACGAGCTCCTCGAGTTCGCCAAGCGCTCGGTCTTCTAGGCGGCGCGTCGCTGGCTCGGCGAGGTCTGGCTCCGAACACCCGGCCAGCACCTGTCGCTCAACCGCGAGGGTTGCCGTTCAGCGACAGGTGCTCGACGGGTGGAGCGCCTCGGGCGCCGCGGCTCAGCGCGAGCTGAGCCCCCCATCTTCACCCGTGATCGTCGGGGCCGCGGTCGACCCCCGCCTCGCCGAGGTTGGCCTCATGGGCGGCGCTGTGAGCTTCAGGGCGGCCCCTGAGGAACAAGGCAGCAGCCACGAGGACGATGCCGATGCCGAGGTACAGCAGGTCCTGGTGATCGCGTGCCGGCATGGGCGACGAGCGCGCCGCGCAAGCTCAGCGGGGACGGCGGATGCGGGACGGGCGACGCTCGTCGGTCTCCACGGGATGCTCGTTGAGGAAGCGGGCTGCGTCGCGGTAGGCGGTCTCGCAGATGGCGTCGGCGCCGGAGAAGTCGAAGATCGTCCGGTCGTCGTCGGGGTGGGGGAGTTCGATCACCTCGATGTGCGCCGGGGCCGAGCCCCGCTCGATCTCCCAACGCTGCTTGCGGGCGATGGCGAAGGCCTGCAGGAGCGCGTCGCCGGGATGGCGGAGCTCGCGGGGCTTGATGACGCCCGAGACGTTGAGCACGTACACCCGCACCGGCCCCGCTGGCCCCACCGAGGAGCCCCGACCCGGTGCCGCCGAATGGGCGAAGGCGTGGGCGACGGGGACGTTGTTCACCACGGCGCCGTCGATGAACCGACGACCGCAGTACTCGACGGGCGGCAGGAGCCCGGGGAGCGCCGTGGAGGCCATGAGCGCCGGCCGCAACAGACCGGCGGCGAACACGGCCTCGTCGCCCGTCGCCAGATCGGTGGCGACGACCCGGAGCGGGACGGTGAGGTCGTGGAACGAGCCGGACGCGAAGCGCTCGACGAGCGCGGCGATCCCGGTGTCGCGAATCACGTGGGTATCCTTGCGGACCACCTTCCACGTGCGCGACCACCGTCCACCGGGGAAGATGTCCTCGGCAGTGAGCGTCGACCAGACCTCGGCCAGGCGCTCGACGCTGGCCAGGGACGGGTCGGCAGCCAGGGCCGAGCCGTTGAGCGCACCGACCGAGGTCCCCACGATCACATCGGGCACGATCTCGCGTTCGAGCAGCGCCCGGAGCATGCCGACCTGGGCGACGCCGTGGTTTCCACCGCCCGACATGACGAACGCCACCGTGGGTTGCCCGGCCATCCGGCGCAGGCGGGCCTGGTCAGCTCGATGCCGCAGCCGTCTGAACGCCAGGGTGTGCATCGTGGAACGGTCCTCCGCGCGCATCGCGCGATCACGCTTGTCGTACTGCATGGGTTCCTCGGTGAACATGTCGGCCCCCCGGTACGAGGGGCAAGGGGCGGGGGCACGGTGTTTGTTCATGATGACGGAATATCGGTGGAACGGGGGGTCGGGCGCCATCGGGGTTCCGCGTTCGGACCCCCGTCGGTTGCCCGTCTCGTGAAGGCGTTCACGTATACTCGGCCGGCGTTGGCGAGGCACGTGGGGGTAGCCGAGCCGGGAGGTGGTCGTCCCAGGATTCGCCCGGTGAGGCGGTCGGGGCCCATCTCCCGGATCACTGTGTTCTTGCCCATAAGCGCACTGTTTCACGCCATCTGTGGCGGTCGAGCGGGAGTCGGAGGGCATCGTGATCGGAGGGCCGTGGCGATCCGGGCACTGACGGGGTCGGTGTACACCGACCACACGCAGGCGTACTTTGCCGTGTTCGTGTTCGTCCTCGCGGCACTGGGCATGGTTGGCGCCATGCTCGGTCTCGGACGCCTGATCCGACCGACGCGCCCTCAGGGCCAGAAGTACATCTCGTACGAGTCGGGAGCCGACCCGATCGGCGGATTCGGCCAGATGCACGTGCGGTACTACATCTACGCGCTGTTGTTCGTGATCTTCGACGTCGAGGCGGTGTTCATCTTCCCCTGGGCCGTCGAGCTCGAGGCTCTTGGTGCATTCGGCCTGGTGGAGATGCTCATCTTCGTGGGCATCCTCGTGTTCGGCCTGGCCTACGCCTGGCGCAAGGGAGTGCTCCGATGGGCCTGATCGAGTCGGGCCTGCTCCAGAAGAAGCCGCTCAAACCGGTCTCGTGGCTCCTCAACTACAGCCGCAAGTACTCCCTCTGGACCTTCCAGTGGGGCCTGGCCTGCTGCGCGATCGAGATGGGCGCCGCGCTCGCCGGTCCCCGCTACGATGTGATGCGCTTGGGCGTCATCCCCTTCCCCGCCAGCCCCCGTCAAGCCGACCTGGTGGTGGTCTCGGGGACGGTCACCGACAAGATGGCCCCGTCGGTGCTGCGGCTCTACGAGCAGATGCCCGACCCCAAGTACGTGATCTCCATGGGCTCGTGCGCCAACTGCGGCGGCCCCTACTGGGACTCGTACTCGGTCACCAAGGGAATCGACCAGATCATCCCGGTCGACGTCTACGTTCCCGGATGCCCGCCGAGGCCCGAGGCGCTGATGGAAGCGATCGTGATCCTCCAGCAACGCATCCAGAACGAGGGTGTCGGTAACGACGAGCTCCGCCAGCGGTGGCGGGGAGAACCCATCCTGGTCGAGTAGGCGAGACGGTCCGTAGGCGGTACCCGCCGGGCAGTGGCGGGCGGCGTGTCACAGCTGCTTCACAGAAGCTCCAGGTTCCCGGGGGACTCCAGGTGGTAGACGAGCAGACGGCCGACGAGGCCGCGACAACCGAGGGTTCCACGAGCGTGGCCACGATCGACGCCGCGGCCACCGCCGTCGGGGAGCTGCGCGAGCGCGTTGTCGCCGATCTGGGATCGGCCGTGGTGGCCCACGAGGTCAACCACGGGGTCGTCACGGTGCGCGTCAGCACCGAGTCGTGGCGGCGAACCGCCGAGATCGTCCGCTCGAAGCTCGGCTTCAACTACCTCTCGTTCATCTCCGGCATCGACTGGATGCCCGCACCCAAGGTGGGCGGCGAGGAAGCATCGGGCGACACGTCGACGCCGGCTCAGCCCATGGACCAGACCTACGGGGTGTGCGGCTCGGCCGGGCGCTTCCAGGTCTTCGCCGCCGTCATCTCGCTGTCGAAGAAGACGACGCTGGTGCTCAAGACCGATGTCTCCGAGACCGAGCCGATCGTGGCGTCATGGGTCCCCGTCTACCCGGGCGCCGACTGGCACGAGCGCGAGACGTGGGAGATGTACGGGTTCCGCTTCGACGGCCATCCGGGGCTGCGTCACCTCTACCTGCCCGGAGAGTTCGAGGGGTTCCCGCTGCGCAAGGACTTCCCGCTGCTGGCCCGTGAGGTCAAGCCCTGGCCGGGCCTGGTCGACGTCGAGCCGATGCCGGGCGTCGCCGACGGCGACGAGGCTGAGGAGTGAGCACGTGACGACCACCGAGATTCCCGGATCGCCCGGCTTCGAGATCGACCCCCGGGCGTTGACCCCCCTGGCCGATCAGCGCCTCGACGTCGAGCTCCAGTCCGAGGACATGGTCCTCAACATCGGGCCCCAGCACCCAGCGACGCACGGGACGCTGCGCGTCGTCGTGAAGCTCGACGGCGAACGCGTCGTGTCGGCCGACCCGGTCATCGGCTACATGCACCGCGGCTACGAGAAGCTCACCGAGTACCGCACCTACCCCCAGGTGACGACCCTCATCAACCGCATCGACTGGTTGTCGTCGTTCGCCAACGAGGTGCCGTTCATCCACGCCGCCGAGCGCATCATGGGCGTCGAGGCCCCGCCCCGGGCCGAATGGATCCGCACCGCGCTCACCGAGCTCTCGCGCATCGCCACCTTCATCCTCTTCCTCGGCGAGATGGGACTCCAGGTCGGAGCCATCACCCCGGCGTTCTACGGCTTCCGTGACCGCGAGCACGTCCTCAACCTCATCGAGGCCGTCACCGGCGGGCGCTTCCACCCCAACTTCAACCGCATCGGCGGCATCAAGGACGACCTGCCTGCGGGCTGGATCAACGAGACCCGCCGGGTCATGGGCCTCATGCTCGACTCGTGCGACCAGTTCGAGGATCTGGTGGCGGGCAACGAGATCTTCCAGGCCCGCACCCGGGGCTGCGGCATCATCCCCGCCGACGTGGGCGCCGCCTACGGGGTCTCGGGTTCGAACCTGCGGGCCTCGGGCGTCGACTGGGACCTGCGCCGTGACGGCCAGCCCTACCTGGCGTACCGCGAGCTCGACTGGAAGGTGTTCACCCATCCCGACGGCGACACCTTCGCCCGCTACTGGGTGCGGCTGCAGGAGACCCGCGAAGCGATCCGCATGGTGTTGCAGATTCTCGACGGCCTCCCGGCGGGACCGGTCATGGCCAAGGTCCCCCGCATCATCAAGGTGCCGGCCGGCGAGGCCTGGGTGAACACCGAGAACCCGCTCGGCGAGATGGGCTACTACGTCATCTCGAAGGGGGCCACGGGGCCGTTCCGGGTGAAGATCCGCACGGCGTCGTTCAGCAACGTCTCGATCCTGCCCTGGTTGCTCAAGGGCGTGTACGTTCCCGACATCGTGACCATCCTCGCCGGGCTCTACTTCATCCTCGGAGACATCGACCGATGAGCTGCTCTGGTGCCGCCTCCAAGCACCTTCGGTGCGTCGGTGGCAAATTCGGGACCTCGCTCCGCTCGGCGGAACGTCAACACCCAACCGCACGACTCGTTGCGAGAGGGTGCTGACCTTGGTTGACACGCTCGCGATTGGTTCCCACGTCCTCGCGGTCGACTTGGCCTGGGGATGGATCCTGGCCATCAAGACGGCCGTCGTCTTGAGCATCATCCCGTTCGGCGCGCTGCTGCTCGGCTACGTCTTCTTGCTCAAGATGATGAGCCACATGCAGAGCCGACTCGGGCCCATGGACCCGGGCGGGTTCCACGGCTGGTTCCAGCTCATCGGTGACGGCATCAAGTTCCTCCAGAAGGAGGACATCACCCCCGAGGGCGCCGACCGCCGCGTGTTCGCCATGGCGCCGGCGGTCATCCTCGTCTCCACGTTCCTCGTGTACATCGTGATCCCCGTCGGGCCCCGACTGATCGTGCGCGACCTCGACGTGGGCATCTTCTTCGCCCTGGCCGTGTCGTCGCTCTCGGTCATCGGCGTGCTCATGGCCGGCTGGGCCTCGGCCAACAAGTACGCACTCATCGGCGCCTTGCGGGCCGCCGGTCAGCTCATCGCCTACGAGCTCCCTCTGGTGCTGGCCACCGTCGGTGTCGTCATCCAGGCCGGCACCATGAGCCTCCAGGGCATCGTGCACGCCCAGCAGAACGGTGAGATCTTCGGCTGGGGCGGCATCGGCAACCCGTTCATCCTCACCCAGATCGTGGGCTTCCTCCTCTTCCTCACCGCGGCCCAGGCCGAGCTCACCCAGACGCCCTTCGACATGCCGGTCGCCGAGTCCGAGATCGTCGGCGGCTACTACGTGGAGTACACGGGCTTTCGTTTCCTGTTCTTCTTCATGGGCGAGTTCGGGACGGCCTTCGCCTTCGCCGGCATCGCCGCCACGCTGTTCCTCGGCGGCTGGTCGATCCCCTGGGTGGACGGGACCGCCGCCGACGTGCTGGGCCCGATCGTCATGCTCACCAAGGTGATGCTCGTGGCGTTCCTCATCTTCTGGGTGCGCTTCACCTATCCCCGGTTCCGTGAAGACCAGCTCCAGTCGATCGCGTGGAAGTACCTCATTCCGCTCTCGCTCGTGAACATTGTCGTCACCGGCATCTTGAAGGTGGCCGTCTGATGCCGAAGTTCCCCAAGCCCAAGCTCCCCGGCGTCATCAGCGGTCTGGGCATCACGTTCCGCACGATGCTCAAGCCGGCGGTGACCGTCCAGTACCCGCACGAGAAGGAAGAGCCCGTCACCCGGGCTCGAGGCGTCATCGCCCTCAAGGAAGAGAACTGCACGGCGTGCATGCTGTGCGGGCGATCCTGCCCCGACTGGTGCATCTACATCGAGGGCCACAAGGAGAAGCGGCCGCCGCGCCGGGCCGGGGGCAAGCCCCGCACGGTCAACATCCTCGACCGCTTCGACATCGACTACGCGCTGTGCATGTACTGCGGGATCTGCGTCGAGGTGTGCCCGTTCGACGCCCTCTTCTGGACGCCGGAATTCGAGTACTCCGAGAACCGCATCGCCGATCTCCTCCACGACAAGGACCGGCTGGGCGAGTGGATGGCCACCGTCCCCACCCCGCCGCCCCTCGAAGTCGGTGCCCTCGTGAAGGGGAAAAAGTAGTGGGCCCCGAGAACGTCGCCTTCGCCGTGATCGCCGCGTCCATGGTCTTCTCGGCCATTCGCGTGGTCACCACTCGCAACATCGTGCACGCCGCGCTGTACCTCGTGATCGTGCTGGCCGGGATCGCCGCGCAGTACATCCTCCTGGCTTCCGAGTTCCTGGCCTGGGTCCAGGTCCTCATCTACATCGGTGCGGTGCTGGTGCTGTTCCTGTTCGGGATCATGCTCACCAAGGCTCCCATGCGCGGCGACAACGACCTCGACAACGACCAGCGCTGGCCGGCGGCCATCGCGTCGTTGTTCCTCGCCGGGGTGCTCGGCACGATCCTCGTCGACGGCTACGGCGATGTCGAGATCGCCGAGCCCGAGCAGATCGTGCGCACCGGCGACCTGGGGCGCACCATTTTCCACGACTGGGTCATCCCCTTCGAGGTGGTCTCCATGCTCTTGCTGGGTGCGCTCATCGGCGCCATCGTGATCGCCCGGAGGGACTGACGCACGATGGCGCTCAACCAGTTCCTCCTCCTCAGCCTGTTCCTGTTCTGCACCGGCGTCTACGGCGCGTTGGTCAGACGCAGCGGTGTGCTCGTGCTCATGAGCATCGAGCTCATGCTCAACGCCGCCAACTTGAACCTGGTGGCCTTCTCGGCCTTCTACAAGGGCGAGCTCTCCGGACAGGTCTTCGCGCTGTTCGTGATCGCCATCGCCGCCGCCGAGGTGGGCGTGGGTCTGGCCATCGTCCTGCTCCTGTATCGCAACCTGTCGTCGGCCGATCTCGATCGTGCCGACTCGATGAAGGGCTGAGGGAACTCGAATGGCGCATTGGGCCTTCTTGATCCCGCTCGTCCCTGCGGTCTCGTACTTCGTGATCTTGCTGTTCGGCAAGCGCTTCGGGGAACGATGCTCGTACATCGGCATCGCGGCACTGAGCGCGGCGTGGGTCATGGCCGCGATCAACGTCTACCAGTGGATCGACCGGCGCGAGATCGTGCGCGAGTCGATCGAATGGTTCGAGTGGGGTGGCGGCTCGATCCGGGTCGGCACCCACGTCGACGGCCTGGCCACGATGATGCTCTTCGTCGTCACCTCGGTGTCGCTGCTCGTGCACGTCTACTCGCTCGAGTACCTACGCGGCGATCGGCGCTACACGCACTACTACGCGGCGCTGTCGTTGTTCTCGGCCTCGATGCTGATGCTCGTCATCGCCGACAACACGCTGGCGCTGCTCACGTCGTGGGAGCTCGTCGGCCTGTGCTCGTTCATGCTCATCAGCCATTGGTGGGAGGACAAGGACAACTCCAACGCCGGCCTCAAGGCGTTCATCACCAACCGGGTGGGCGACGTCGGGTTGATCGTCGGGATCATCATCCTGTACTTCGTCGCCGGGAAGACCTTCGACATCGACACCATCAACTCGGCCGCGCTGTCGGGCTCCATCCGCCACGGCACACTCCTCATCGCGGCGGTGTGCCTGCTGGCCGCGGTGTGCTCGAAGTCGGGTCAGGTACCGTTGCACATCTGGCTCCCCGATGCCATGGCCGGACCCACGCCGGTCTCCGCGCTCATCCACGCCGCCACCATGGTCGTGGCTGGCGTGTACATGGTGGCCCGGCTCTACGGCGTGTTCTTCGCCGGCTTATCGATCGACGAGGGGGGCATGAACCTCCTGGCGCTCGTCGGTGGCGTCACCATGGTCATCGGTGCGTCGATGGCCTTCGTGCAGAACGACATCAAGCGAGTGCTCGCGTACTCCACCATCTCCCAGCTCGGATACATGGTCGCGGCGTTGGGCGTCGGAGCGTGGACGGGCGGCGTCTTCCATCTCTTCACCCACGCATTCTTCAAGGCCTGTCTGTTCCTTGGAGCCGGTTCGCTCTCGCACGCCTGCCACCACACGTTCGACATGCGTGAGATGGGTGGGCTGCGCAAGAAGATGCCCACCACGTTCCTCACGTTCACGATCGGCACGCTGGCGCTGGCTGGCGTACCGCCGCTCGCCGGCTTCTGGTCGAAGGACGAGATCCTCAACGGGGCCCGCGCCAACGACTTCCCGATCATCATGGTGCTGGGTTTCGTGGCCGCGATCATGACGGCTGCCTACATGGGCCGGGCGCTGTATCTCATCTTTTTCGGCCAGTACCGCGGCCACGCCCATCCTCACGAGTCGCCCAAGGTGATGATGATCCCGGTGTCGATCCTGGCCGGGCTTGCCGTCGTGGTCGGGCTCTTGAACGCTCCCTTCGCCGACTACCGGTTTGGGCAGTGGGTGAAGTTCGAGGTCGAGGTCGAGAATCGGTACGGCGCCGCGGGCGAAGTCGCGGCGGCCGCTGAGGCTGAAGGTGAGCACGCGGCCGAGGGCGAGGTGGTGGCTGAGGCTGAGGGTGAGCACGCGGCCGAGGCTGAGCACGTGATCGTGCACTCCATCACCGAGATCAAGGAGTTGGCTCCCGGAGAGGTTGTCCTCTTCGAGCCCGAGGAGCACGAGTTCAACATCGGCGTCGCCGGGAGCTCCGTGGCCATCGGCCTCGTCGGCTTGCTCATCGCGACCTGGATCTACCTCCTCCGCAAGGCGCCCAAGAACCTGCTGCTCGTCAATCCGTTCCGGGCGCTGTACACGCTCCTCCTCCAGAAGTACTACCTCGACAAGCTGGCCGTCGACGGAATCGCCAAGGGCACCGCCGGTCCCGTGGCCGACGGCAGCTACTGGGTCAACCAGAAGATCATCGACGGCGCGGTCAACGGGGTCGGGGTCACGACCAAGAAGTACCTGGCGCCCTTCGCCTACGAGCAGCTCGACCAGTTCGTCGTCGATGGCCTGTACAACGGTCTGGGCGAGACCACCAAAGGCCTCGGGAGCGCGTTCCGCAAGCTGCAGAACGGTCGCATCCAGCGCTACGGCCTCTGGTTGTTCTTCGCTGTGGCCATCCTGGGCCTCGTCGTGGCGCTGCTCGCGTGAACCGATCCTCGAACGTCGCCCGTCCCACACCTGAACGCATGAACCGAGAAGGATTCCCGGAATGAACTGGTTCGACGACTGGGGTATCACGCTCACGGTGTTCATCCCCATCGTGGGAGCGATCATCCTCCTGCTCATCCCGAAGAGCGAGGAGGAGACGATCAAGGGTGTCGCCCTGCTCACCTCGCTCGTCACCATGGGCTTCGCCATCGGACTCATGGCTGAGTTCGACTACGACGACACGGCGAGGCTGCAGTTCGAGGTGAACAAGTCGTGGATCGACGTCATCAACAGCCGCTATCACGTGGCCCTCGATGGCATCAGTCTTCCTCTGGTTTTGCTCTCGGCGCTCATTATCGTGCTGTGCATCGTCTATTCGTGGAACCACTTTCCTGAACCCCACAACCCCAAGGCGCTCTTGGCGTTGATGCTCGTGCTCGAGACGGGCATGATCGGTACCTTTGTGGCCCAGGACCTCATCCTCTTCTTCATCTTCTTCGAGGTCGTTCTGCTCCCGATGTACTTCATGATCGGGGTGTGGGGCGGTAAGAACCGCGAGTACGCCTCGATCAAGTTCTTCCTCTTCACCCTGTTCGGTTCGGCGCTCATGCTCTTGAGCTTCCTGGCCGTGTACTTCAGCTCGAAGGATCCCGTCACCGGACAGCACACCTTCGACATCGTCACGCTGTCGACCGCGGGCGTGCTCGACGTCTCGAAGACCGCGGCGGTCGTCATGTTCGGCGGCATGTTCCTGGGCTTCGGGATCAAGGTCCCGATGTTCCCGTTCCACACCTGGCTCCCCGACGCGCACACCGAGGCGCCCACCGTCGGCTCGGTGATCCTGGCCGCAGTGCTCCTGAAGCTCGGGACCTACGGCTTCATCCGCATCGCCTTGCCGATCCTGCCCGAAGGGGCTCAGGAGTGGGCGCCCTACATCGGGCTCCTCGCCGTGATCGGCATCATCTACGGGGCGCTCAACTGTCTGGCCCAACGAGACGTGAAACGGCTCATCGCCTTCTCGTCGGTGGCGCACATGGGTTTCGTGATGCTCGGCATCGCCACGCTCACGACCGCCGGCATCAATGCCGCCGTGTTCGGCATGGTGGCCCACGGTCTCATCACCGGCTTGTTGTTCTTCGTAGCCGGCTCGATGCAAGAGCGCTACCACACCCGGGAGATGTCGAGGCTGGGAGGCTTGTTGATCTCCGCTCCCAAGATGGGCTGGATCCTGGGCTTCACGGCCATGGCCTCGCTCGGACTCCCCGGCCTCGCCGGCTTCTGGGGCGAGTTTCCGGCGATCCTGGCGGCGTACGAGCCGCTGAGCGTGCTCTCGGAGGAGACCTTCCGAACGTACATGGTGATCGCCGCGGTCGGCACCGTGCTCGCCGCGGCCTACCTGCTCGTCATGTACCAACGGGTCGCCATGGGCGAGGTGCCCGAGGAGTTCAGGGACGAGCACATCCACGACGTGCACGGGCCTGAATGGATCGCCTGGGCCCCCATGCTGATCCTCATCCTGGCCCTCGGGATCTATCCGAAGCTGCTCTTCGGTATCACCGACGACGCGGTCAAGCACGTGACCGAGGGCATCGCCACCGCGCTCAACGCGACCGCGAAGTAGCGATCGGTGCTGAGCGTGGGCATCCCGGCACCCGACATCGACTACCACGCGCTCGCGCCCGAGATCGTGATCGTGGGCACGATCCTCGTGATCCTGCTCGTCGACTTGATCTTCGGCGATCGGGCGCGGGCCCAGGCGTCGCGGATCGCGGCGTTCGGCGTGCTTGGGGCGCTCATCCCCGTCCTCACGCTGGGGGCCGACGGCGGCGACGTCAGCATGTTCAACGGCACGTTCGTCGTCGACAACTTCGCCCTCATCATGAAGGCGTTCTTTCTCGTCGTCACGTACCTGGTGATCCTGGTGTCGGTCGATGCCATGTCCGAGAGCGACGTCGCCGAGCCCGAGTACTACGTCATGACCCTCACTGCGCTCCTCGGCATGATGGTCATGGGATCGAGCCGCGATCTCATCACGATCTTCGTCGCCCTCGAGACGATCTCCATCCCCACCTACCTGCTGGCCGGATGGAAGAAGCACGAGCACAAGTCGAACGAGGCGATGCTCAAGTACTTCATCTTCGGCGTGTTGTCGTCGGCCGTGATGCTCTACGGCATGTCGCTCGTGTACGGCGCCACCGGTTCCACGTTGTTGTCGGTCATCTCCGAGGGCCCCCGCACGAACCTCGGCCAGGACCTGGGCACGGTGATGAACGTGGGGATCTTCCTCACGCTGGTCGGCTTCGCCTTCAAGGTGAGCGCCGTACCGTTCCACTTCTGGACGCCCGACACCTACGAGGGCGCGCCAACGCCGGTCACGGCCTTCCTCTCGGTGGCATCGAAGGCCGGCGGCATGGTCGCCATCTTCTCGCTGATCTACGCCGGTTTCTACGGCCGTACCGATGCCTGGCAGCCCATCATCTGGGTCATGGCGGCGCTGTCGATGACCGTGGGCAACATGATCGCGACGAAGCAGACGAACATCGTCCGCATGCTCGCCTATTCGTCGATCGCCCAGGCCGGTTTCATGCTCGTGCCCTTTGCCGTTGCGCCCGAGGACGGGGCGAACTCATATCAGAGCGCCTTCTCGGCCACGGTCATCTACATGCTCATCTATGGCGCCATGAACATCGGGGCCTTCGCCACGCTCATGGCCATAGCCCGGCGTACCCGATCCGGGGAGATCACGAGCTTCTCGGGGCTTTTCAGCTACGCACCAACCCTGGCCATGATGATGTCGATCTTCCTCATGTCGCTCGCCGGTGTCCCGATCTTCGCCGGCTGGTTCGCCAAGTACGTCATGTTCCAGGCCACGATCGAGGGCGGCACCGGGATGGCCTATGCGCTCGGCATCGTCGCCGCGGTCAACTCGGTGATCGCGTTCTTCTACTACGGCAACGTCGTCCGGCTGATGTTCTTCCGGGAGCCCACCGTCGAGGACCGCTCCCCGATCCGGGTACCCACCGCGCTGGGCACGGCGATCGCCCTGTGCGCCATCACGACCGTGGCCGTGGGGATCTACCCCGAGCTCTTCGCCCGCCTGGGCGAGCGCACACCGTTCTAGTGCCGGCTCCAAGGCGCCTGGCGGCGCCGTCGCCGGCGCCGTCGGGACCTCGCTGCGCTCGGCGGAACCCCTGCACCGTGCCGGGTGGCGGTCGGCGAGCGGAGCGCATGTGATTGCTGACCAGCTCCGAGAGCTGATCGAGCGGGTCGGCCCGCTCAGCTTCGAGACGTTCATGGATGCCGCGCTCTACGACGAGGGCGGCTTCTTCGCATCAGGCGGCGGGGCAGGCCGCGCTGGCGCCGACTTCATCACCAGCGTCGAGACGGGCAGCCTGTTCGGCGCGCTCGTGGCCCGTGAGATCGATCGGTGGTGGGAGCGCCTGGGCTGGCCCGAACCGTTCGTGGTCCTCGACGTGGGCGCCGGACGGGGCCAGCTGGCGCGTGACGTGCTGCGCGCCAGCCCGGCCTGTGCTGCGCAGTTGCGGTACGTGCTCGTCGAGCGATCGGCCATGCTCAGGGAGCTCCACCGTGACCACCTCCCCTGGGAGCCACCCGAGGACGTGCTGGGACCCACGGCCCCGGACGCAGACGAGGACGGAGACGCAGACGAAGACGAAGACGGAGACGACGCGGCCCCGGGTGGAGCCCCGGCCCGCCATCGTGGTCCCCTGGTCACCTCGTTGGCCGACCTGCCGGCGACCCCGATCACCGGTCTGATCATCGCCAACGAGCTGCTCGACAATCTTCCGTTCGTGCTCGCCGAGCGCACGTCGACGGGCTGGTCGGAGGTTCGGGTGGGCTTCGACGGTCTTCGCTTCGCCGAGTGTCTCGTGCCGGCCGGGCCGCCGCTGGTCGACCTGATCGGTCGACTCCTGCCCACGCCGACCGTCCCGGTCGGATCCCGCCTGCCGATCCCGACGGTCGCAGCCCGCTGGCTACGTGAAGCCCGTCGAGCTGTCGGTCGGGGCGGGTTGGTGATCATCGACTACGCGGCCGAGATCGACGATCTCGTGGAGCGAGGGCCCCACGGCTGGTTGCGAACCTACGTCGGCCACCGTCGAGCCACCGAGCCGCTCGACGACCCTGGTGCGCAGGACATCACCTGCGACCTCCCGATCCCGGTCGTGGTCGCCGCGGCGCTGAGCGCAGGCTGGACGATCGACGGAGACGTTCGCACGCAGGCTGACTGGCTCGGCCATCTGGGTATCGACGACATCGCCGAGGCGGCGCGCCGCGGATGGACCCACCGTGCCGCCGTCGGCGATCTCGAGGCACTGGGGCATCGGAGTTGGATCAGCGAAGCCGCCGCGCTCACCGCCCGACCCGGCCTCGGTGCCCATCGGGTCTTCACCTTCGCCACCCGCCCCCGGGGCCTGGGCATCTGACCGGGGTATGCGCTCGCCCTCTCGGCCCCGAGCCTCGGGAGCCGTCCGGTCGACCAGAACAGGCCGCGCTCGACGCGTTTGCGCCCCTATGAGACCGGGGGAGACCCTCCGTCGTCGCCAGCCCCGGTGTGGAGCCGCTACGGTACGAAATCGGATCGGCCGCGCTCAGGAACGGTCATGAGAACCTACGACAGTGCCCACAGGGAGCTCCACGAACGAACCTCGGCCGCGAGCCGGGGTGGCCTCGTCGGTCTCGTCGGTCCCGCGGGATGGGGCAAGACGTCGCTGCTGAGCGGCGTCGATGTCGCTGCTCGCCAGCGATCGCTCCCGGTCTGGAGCGTCTGTGGGCGCCAGGGCGAGCAGGACGTCAGCGGGCTGGGCCTCGAAGGCGTGCTCGGACGGGCAGCGGTCAGCAAATGGCGTGCGAACACCGGGCTCCCCCCCGTCGAGCTGGGTTACGAGGTGCTCGACGTGTGCGCGGGGCCGGGGGTGCTGCTCGTCGACGATGCCCACTGGCTCGACGATCTCAGCCTGGGGGCCCTCACCTCCGTGGCGAGCCGATGGACCGGCGACGACCGGTGGCTGGTCGTGGCCCACGGCTCCGACCCTCGACCCGGGCTGTTCGCGCTCGATGCCGCGCTCGGCCGTTGTGGCCCGATGATCAATCTCGGCGTGCTCGACGAGGCCGGTGTGGCGGCGCACGTCGGGAGGGTGCTCGGGCGTGCCCTCGAACCAGTGCTGCTCGACCACGTGATGCACCTCACCGCCGGTGTCGTTCGCTATGTCGACCTGTTGGCGCAGGGTTGGCGGACCGAGGGCATCGCCGATCCCCGTGACGGGCTGCCCGGGATCCCGGCGACGGTGGTCGAATGGATTCGGATCGCCATCGGCCGCCTGTCCACCGACGCTCAGACCCTGGTCAGGACCCTTGGGGCCGGAGCCTCGCTCAACGAGCCGCTGGTCGAGCTGGCCGTCGGCCTCGACGACGAAGCGCTCACCTCGGCCGCAGCCGAGCTCTCGAGCTCGGGGTTCACCGATCCCCGGGCCGAGCCCGACCTGCTCCCTGTCGTTGCGCAGGTGCTCACCCGCCTCACGCCGCCCTCCGAAGCTCGTCGGATGCACCGGCGGGTCGCCGAGATGTTGCGCCAGTCCAACGGGCCCGCCTTGCTCATCGCCGAGCACTACCGGGAGGCCGGTGATCCCGGACCGAACGTGGTGGCCGCAATGGGTGCCGCCGGCGATGCGCTCCTGCGGGAGGCGCCCGAGCTCGCATTCGAGTGGTACGGACGGGCGCTCGTCGCCGGGGGAGACCCCCAGGCGTTCGCCGCTCGCCGAGCCGAAGCCGCCGCACTCGTGGGGAACCACGTGGAAGCCATCGGTCTGGCCGATCCGGCGACCGCCGATCCGAACGCACCCGACTACGTACGGGCCATGACCGTCTTGGCCGCTTCGGTCGCCCGGGTGGGCTACTGGGTGCGGAGTTCCCGTCGCTACGAACGGCTGATCGCCGCGGTCGGCGACGAGCGACGAGCCGCTGGTTCGGCCCTGTTCGCCGCCGTCGGCGCCACGATCGTGGGTCAGCTCGACCGGGCCCATTCGTTGACCCAGACCATGCACAGCCGGCTCGATCGGCCTGCTCCCCTGCTGTTGGAATCGTGGGTCTGTGTGCTCGATGGGCTGCATGCAGCCGTCGGAGCGCACCCCGAACGGGCGCTCGTGCCGCTGTGTGAGGCCGTCGAGCTTCTGGGCAACGATCGCCATCTCGAGCTTGTGCCCGACTCGCCTCACGCCATTGCGGCAACGGTCGCTCGTCAGCTCCACGAGTTCGGCCTGGCCGAGCGCCTGCTCGTGCAGGCCCTCAGCGCCGGCTCGGGCGGGCCGCTCCTCGTCGACCGTCACCGCCTGCTCCTCGGATGGGTCGCGCTCGCCACGGGCCGGTGGGCGGCCGTCGAGGCCGTGTTCGAACAGGTTCCCGCCGAGGGCCTGCCGCTGCGCGAGGAGCTCCTCCGGGTCGCCATCGAAGCCGGTGTCGCGCGCCGGTTGGGCGACATCGATCGGCTGCATCGCATCGCCCCGAGGGTCGTCGACGTCCTGAGCCGCCATCCCGTCGACCTGCTGTCGTTCGAGATCGGGGCCGAGCTGTACACCGCCGCCATCAGGGCCGGACGGGCCGAGGCCGTTGCCGATTGGCCGGCTCGGGCCCGGTCCTTGCTGCGCGACGCAGGATGGCCGCCGTTGCACACCTGGCTCCTCGACTGGAGCCTCTTCCGGGCAGCGATGGCGCGCGGTGACGCCCTCGAGGCCCGGCGACTCGCCGACGCCGTCCGAAGCCGCCCCGCTCCCACGCCGAGGCTGGCCCCGCTCGGGGCCGCGGTGGAGGCCTGGGTGGCCGTGACCGAAGGGTCCGTCGACCCGGTCCGTGTGCTCGCGGTCACCCGTGATCTCCAGCACGTCGGGTTGGCCTGGGAGGCCGCCCAGCTCGCCGGCGCGGCCGCATCCAAGGCCACCGACGAAGGCGTGTCGAGAGCATTGCTCGGTCAGGCTCGTGAGCTGCGAGCGGCCATCCCGACCCAGGAAACCGTCGATGCGCCGACGGCGTCGCTGCTGTCGGATAGGGAGGTCGAGGTGGCGAGCCGGGTGCTGGCCGGGCTCACCTACAAGGAGATCGGCGGCGAGCTCTACATCTCGCCCAAGACCGTCGAGCACCACGTGGCCCGCATCCGCCAACGCCTCGGGGCCGAGACCAGGGCCGAGTTCCTCGCCGCGCTCCGTCAGATCCTCGAGAAGTAGCGACCGGGCGACAGGGCGACCGGGCAGCCTGCCGGCTCCCGGCCCGCTCGTGACGGGTCACGCGCCGCGGCGCGCCAGTTGCTGGTGGAGGCCCTCGCACGTGCGCACGAGGACGGTGGCGGCGTCGGCGACCTCCCGTGACGACAACGGGTTCTGCGCCCGGCGCTGCCACCGGGCCAGACACAGCCCGAGCTGGTTCGACAGGGCCGGCGTGTCGGCATCGGGTGGGAGCCCCAGCCTGGTCGGGAGGTCGGTTCCCATCGCCCCGAGCAGGAGATCGGCCTCGGCGAGCTCGGCGGGGCGGAGCTTCACCGCGCCCGTCCGCAGCGCCGACACCAGATGGAGCTCGGCGAACTCGTGGGCCCCGGCGGTGATCCGCTCGGCCTCTGCCAGCAGCCGCTGCGCGGGGGCGATCGGCGCCGCCCGGACGACCGTCTCCAACGCGGCCAAGGCCGAACGGGCCTGGAGCACGTCGCGCCGGCCGGCGAACTGGTGAAGCAACACGTGACGCAGCTCCGAGAGCCCGCTCCGGGCGACCAGCTCCTGGGCCAGCGACAGGGCGTTCGTGACCGAGCCCCTCCGAATGAGCGCCACGCTGATGCGGACCCCGAACATGCCCAGACGTTCGAGCAGGGCCTCGCGCTCGATGTCGAGCACGTCGAGCGGGGTCGAAGCCCGGGCGAAGCGGTCGGCGGTGAGGAGGAGCTCATCGATCTGCTCTCTCGTTCCCACGGCGATCCGGGCCAGCGCCCGGTACTCGTCCTCGCGCAAGGCGGCTCCCGACGCGGCGAGCAGGCCGGCCACGGGAACGACGGTCTGACACGCTCGCCGAATGCGATCGTCGCTGCGGTAGCGCTCGGCGATCCGGGCGGCCGAGCCCAGGGCGTCGATGTTGCCCGAGCCCACCTCGTCGGCCCGCGACAGCACGGCCACGGCGTTGAGCGGCGTGTCGATGCCGACGTCCTCGGCCCGGAAGGTCTCGAGGAAGCGGAGGTCGGTCTGGTGCAGGTGACGCATCAGGTAGATGACGGCGTCGGCGTCGGACGGTTGACCGGTCTCGGGCGTCAGGAACGCGTGGGCGCGTGCCGACACGTCGGTCGAGATCGACGCGATCCCGGGCGTGTCGATGAGGGTCATCTCCCGGAGCGCAGCCGACGGCCATTCCACGATCAGACGAACGACATCCTCGGCATGGGTACCGCCAATGTCGGGGTCGAGCGCCCCACGCTCGCGCTGGAACGGAATCTGGCGCGATGGGCCCTGCTTGGGTTCGAGGATGACCTTGTAGCCCAGGCCGTTCCGATACCAGGTGACGATCTTCGTGCACTCACCGGCGTCGGTCGGAGCCAGCTCCTCGCCCACGAGCGCGTTCAACAGCGTTGACTTGCCCGCCTTGACCTTGCCGGCGATGGCCACCCGGAGCGGCTCGTCAAGCCGCCGGCGGGCGTCGGCGATGGTGGGCTCGGCGACGGTTCCCCCGAAGACCCCGCGCGCCGAGTCGAGGAGCCGGCGCACCTCGGAGATGACCGGACTGCGCTCGGACACGTCAGCGGCTCGTGCCGGTGGGAACGTTGGTGACGGCGAGCACCCCACTGGCGGACGCTGTCGCCGTGGCCAGGTCGGGGGCGATCTGGGCGACCTGGGCTCGGATCTGGGCCAGTCGATTGATCTCGCCGTCGAGCAGCTTCAAGCGTTGATCCCGGGTGCTCTGGTCCTGGCGGACCGCCTGCTGCGCCGCGGCCAAGGCCTCGGTGGTGGAGCGTTGGAGTTCGTCGGCTCGGCTCATGAACGCATCGCGAAGCTGCCGGTGGATCAGGCGCAGCGCATCCTTGGAGTCCTTGTTCACCTGGAACGTGAGCTCGTCGAGGTACTTGCGCATGGCGTTCTTGGCCAGGGCCCGGCGCTGGAGGAGCTGCCGCTCCTTCTCGTCCTTGAGCTGCTTGCGCCCCATGAGCAATCCGACGACACCTGCCCCGGGCGCGAGCAGCGCCCCGCCGAGACCCACGAGCCCCCCGAAGAAGCTCACCATCAGGATCCCGCCGTAGGAGCCGCGCAAGGCCGTCACCCCGCCGGCAACGGCCCCGGGTCGTTCGAGCTCGATGGCGGCGTTCGTGCGCAGCGATCCGACCAGGCTGGTGGGATCGTTGATCGCGAACTGCACCGCGATGTTCGACTCGTCCTCGGCGAAGTGCTCGCTGACCGTGCTGGCCAGGGCGTTCGACCGTTGGTACAACTCCGTGTAGTTGGCGACCACCTCGGCCGAGCAGCGTCGGTAGAGCCAGGGCTCGAACTCGTCCCAGAAGTCGGCCGGATCGTTCCCGTCGATCGCCTCCTCGGCCTCCTTCGTGAGGATGCGCACTCGCGACCGAAGGTCATAGTCGATGTCGGAGGTGAGATCGCCGATCCCGTCGCCCAGAGTGAGCTGCCACCGGGCGGCCTGGCTCCGGAGCCGATCGGCCCACTCCTTGGCCCGTTCGAGCTCGGCGACGATTTCCTTGGCCTTCTCGGGATCGGCCAGGGTGCGTCGTTCGGCTGACAACGGGGATTCGAGTTGCTCGAGGACAGCCAGGGCGTCGTTCGCCGCGACACGAGCTGAGAGGAGCTCCGACTTGCCGACGACCTCGCTGCGCAGCCAACTCACGAAAGGCGGGTAGCCCGACTCGGCGTTGAGCTCCTTGCTGTCGGCCTGGGTCGCTCTCGATCGCAGCAGCGACGACACGGCGAAGATCGGCAGCTCGATGCCGGCGCGTTGGAGGTGACCCCGGTCGATCTCCTGGATCCGGCGCCACTCGGGGTAGAAGTCGATCTTGGTCAGCACCACCACGATGTTCGGGCAGAGCTGACGGGCCTGGCGCAGGAACTGGAGCTCCGGTTCCGAAAACTCCTGGGAGGCGTCGGTGACGAACACCACGGCATCGGCCAGCGACAGCGCTCGGAGGGTGATCGTGGCGTGCGCGGAGTCGAGCCCCCCCGTACCCGGCGTGTCGATGAGCGCCAGGCCTCCGGTGAGGATGGCCCGGGGCAGCCCGACATCGGCCCTGATCAGGCGCTGCTCGTTCTCGGGATTGCCTCGCTCCGACACATGCTGTGCCAGTTGGGTGATGTCGACACTGCGTCGTACGAGCTTCGACTCCGGCGTGTCGACGGAGACCTCACCGTCGGGGCTGGCCACCAGCTCCGCGCTCGCGGTCTCGGCCCACCGAACAACCGTGGGGACCGCCGTGGCGATGTCGTCGTCGACGGGACACACCGTGGCTGCCACCAGTGCGTTCACGAGTGAGCTCTTGCCCTGCTTGAACTCGCCGACGATGAGAACCTTGGCCTCAGGGTCGTCGAGGCGACTCCGCGCTCGGCTGAGGCGAGCGACGAGATCCTCCCGGCCGGCCGCGTGCGCGACCTGGACCGTGAGATCGACGAAGGTCAAGGCCCGCGTGATGAACGCGCTGCGCTGTTCGGTCGACGGGGACGACGGTTCGGGCATGGTCGAGACTTCCTCGAGGAGCTGTCGAGGCCAGGCTAATCGCCCGGCGCGCGCCATCGCCCCGCCAGCGGATCCGAAGAACGTTTGGCGGGGCGATGAGCTGGGGGTCGAACCGGGTCGGTCCCCAGCCAGCCGGGGGGGCACCCACGGGACCAACCGGGGGACAGGTGGGGTAGGGGTC
>JANLSK010000099.1:0-1803 GCA_031362415.1 Actinomycetes bacterium
CATCGAGCACGACATGTCGCTCGTGATGGGCATCTCCGACCGGGTGGCTGTCCTCGACTTCGGCGAGAAGATCGCCGACGGCTCGCCGGCCAGCGTGCAGGCCGACCAACGGGTGATCGACGCCTACCTCGGCGTGCCCGCCGACGACGAGGACCTCGGCGACGGCGACCACAGCGGGGGCGACTCCCCGAGTGTCGCCGCGAAGCCCGGCGCCGGGGAGGGCTGAGCCGTGCTTCTCGAGCTCGACGACATCCGCGTCCACTACGGCAAGATCGAAGCAGTCAAAGGGGTTTCGGTCACCGTCGACGAGGGCGAGGTGGTCACGCTCATCGGCGCCAACGGAGCGGGCAAGACCACCACGCTCAAGGCCGTGTCGGGCGTCCGCAACGTCACCGGCGGCCGCATCCTCTTCGAGGGCACCGACATCACCAAGGTGGCGCCCCACCGCCGGGTCGAGATGGGCATCTGCCAGGCGCCCGAAGGCCGCGGGATCTTCCCCGGGATGACCGTCCTCGAAAACCTGGAGATGGGCTGCTACACCCGCAAAGACCGCAAGGGCGCGATCAAGGCCCGCGATCTCGAAAGGGTCTACGGGCTGTTCCCCCGGCTGGCCGAGCGGCGCAGCCAGAGCGGCGGAACGCTCTCGGGCGGCGAGCAGCAGATGCTGGCCATCGGGCGGGCGCTCATGGCCCGGCCCAAGGTGCTGCTCCTCGACGAGCCCTCAATGGGCCTGGCCCCCAAGCTCATCGCCCAGATCTTCCAGATCATCACCGAGATCTCCAAGCAGGGCACCACGATCCTGCTCGTGGAGCAGAACGCCCAGCAGGCGCTGCGTCGGGCCGACCGGGCCTACATCCTCGAGAGCGGCCGGGTGGTGAAGTCGGCGGTGGCCAAGGACCTGCTCGACGACGACACCGTCCGCCAGGCCTACCTGGGGGGCCTCGGCCACTGAGGTTGAGCACTCCCGTGCCTGCGTCTGTGGTCTGTCGGCTCGACGTGCCCTCGGCGATGCACAACACCTGGCCGCCGTTGTTTGCATAGGTCGACCACGACGTAGCCCGAGCGGGGAGCCGTCGTCAGGGGGCCAGGGCGATGCCGGTCAGCTCCCGGAGGATGACGCGGGTGTTGGTCTCCAGGGCACCGGCATCGCGCTTGAGGACGGTGAGCAGCGCGTCGAGGTCGGCGGTGTCGCGACAGGCCACCTGGAGCACGAGGTCGTAGGTCCCGGTCACGTGGGCCGCGTGCTCGATCTGGTGGAGGCGGCGCAGGTGGGCCTCGAACTCCTCGACCGGCGTGGCCGGGGCCAAGCGGACGTCGACGAACGCCCGGATCGGCCGGCCCAAGGCCTCCGGCGACACGACCGCGGCCACCCGGGTGACGACCCCGCTCGTCACCAGCCTCCGGTAGCGCTCGGCGGCGGCGTTGGGGCTGAGGTGCACGGCCTCGGCGAGATCGCGCATCGTGATCCGGCCGTCGCTCTGGAGGATGCTGAGGATCATGCGGTCGATACTGTCAATCACTGCATCTTCCTTCGGTCTTGCCGGCTCAGAGCTCATGAACATGGTGCCACATACAGTCGATGGTGCATCACACTGCGGTCATGGAACTCTCGATTCTCGCGGTCGGAGCCGTGGCCGGTGTGGCCGTGGCCACCCCCTTCGGACCGATCAGCCTCCTGCTTCTCGAGACCGGTCGCCGGCTCGGCGTTCGTCAGGGCTTCCCGGCGGCGCTCGGCGTCGCCCTCACCGATCTCGTGTACGCCGTGGTGGCCGGGGTGGGCGGGGTCCGGGCCCGATCGGCGAT
>JANLSK010000136.1:0-14069 GCA_031362415.1 Actinomycetes bacterium
AAGGCGGCGACGACGTCATGGTTGCCGGTCCGGGCATCGAGAAGGCCTCCGGTGAGGCCGGCTACGACTGGCTGATCGGTCTCTACGATGCAGCCCAGGACGTCGACCTGAACCTGAAGCTCGCAGGCGTGCCGATCACGGTCAACGACCTGCGGACCCGCTTCGACGAGGTCGAGGCCCTGAGCGGCTGGAACAACAACGACATCCTTCGGGGTGCTGACCTGGCCCCGCGGGATGTGACCGGCGTCGGCTTCGTCGGCTGCAACGCCCTCGACCAGGACAGCCTCGACCAGGTGACGGGGCTCGACGCACTGATCCCTGATCTCACGGAAGACCCGGCAGCCATCATCGCATCGTCGCAAAGCCGGCACTGCCGGATCACCCTCGATGGCCCGGTGTTCGCCGATGGCGACGTGCTCATCGGTGGGGCCGGTTCCGACCTCATCGAGGGTCGGGGTGCCAACGACATCATCGACGGCGACCTCTACATGAACGTCAGGCTCAGCGTCGTCGATGGCCTCGGAGGCGAGATCGGCTCGACCGATCGGCTCTCGAGCCAGGCGCTCACGGGTAGCTTCGGGGCGGGCACTGCCGGCATGAACCTGCAGCAGGCCGTCTTCGCCGGCCTGGTCGACCCGGGCAACATCGTCATCGTGCGGGAGCTCCTCGACGGGACCCCCGACCCGTTGACCGACCTCAGCGTCGACGTGGCGCTGTTCACGGGTCCGAGCACCGACTTCATCATCGAGCTGCTGGCCGACAACCTGACGTTCCAGGTGACTCATGCGCCAGCCGTTCCCGTCGGGATCGGGCAGGGGATCGACCGGGTCACCAACGTCGAGATCCTGCGGTTCGTGACGATCGACCCGGCAACCGGAGCGGTTCTCACCGTCGAGGACATCCCGACCGGTCTCGGTGCGGCGAACTCCCCGGCGTCGGGCTCGATCGATCTCGACACCTTGGCTCCGGTCGAGGACACGCCGATCACGGCCACGGCCAGCATCGTCGACCTCGACGGGTTCGACCCGCTCAGCGTCGTGCTCACCTGGCAGGCCGAGGTTGCGCCTGGCGTGTGGGCTGGTGTGGGTTCAGGGGCGACGTTCACCCCAGGTGACGCCCAGGTCGGCCAGGCCCTCCGGGTCCTCGCCAACTTCATAGACGACGGCGGTACTCCTGAGCAGCTCATGTCGGCAGTGACGGCTCCGGTGGTCAACGTCAACGACGCACCCACCGGTGCTGCGGTGATCGACGACCTCACCCCGACCGAGACGGTCTCCGTCAACGTGGACGTCAGCACCATCAACGACGCCGACGGGCTCGGGGTGCTCGCCATCCAGTGGCAGCGCAACGCCGCCAACATCGTCGGTGCCAACCTGGCCAGCTACACGCCGGTTCAGGCGGATGTCAATGCCACACTCCGGGTGGTGGTGACCTACACCGACGCCCACGGGACGCCCGAGACCATCATCTCGGCGGCCACCGGCGGCACGGGCGACTTCATCCCGGCCAACGGCGCCGGCCAGACCCTGACCGGTACGGCGTTCGATGACATCATCGAGGGTGGTGGCGGCAACGACACCATCAACTCCCTCGCCGGCTCCGACATCGTCTTCCCCGGGACCGGCACCGACACCGTCAACACCGGTGCCGGCAACGACATCATCAACGTCAACGGGCTGGAAGGCTTCGACAACGTCAACGGTGGTGCCGACGTCGACACCATGCGGGCGATGTCGAACGGCACCTCGTTCGGCCTGTCGGCGATCGCCGGTGTCGAGTCGATCGACGCCTTCGGGTTCACGAACGTCAGGATCACCGGCCACGCCGGCGTCACCACGCTCAACTTCGCGGCGGTCACCCTCATCGGGATCGTGGAGATCGACGGCGGAGCCGGTGCCGACAACATCACCGGTTCGGTGGCCAACGACCAGATCCGGGGCAGCGCAGGGAACGACAACATCTTCCTGGCTGCCGGTGGCGACGACACGATGATGTTCGCCGCCGGGTACGGGGCCGACGACATCCGGGCGTTCGACTCCGATCCGGTTGGTGGGCAGGACCTGCTCAACATCTCGGCACTCGGTGTCACGGCTGCGACGTTCAACGCCTCGGTGACCATCGCCAACGGCGGCGGCGGCACGGTCCTCATCACGGTGGGAGGAGGCACCATCCGCTTGCGGACGACGGTCGTGGCCAACATCACCGCAGCCGACTTCATCCTCGCTCCCTGAGGGGTGAGGGGCTCCGGCCCCCTTCCTGAAGGCTCACCGATTCAACTGATGCAACTGATTCACCTGATTCAACCGACTGGTGCGGGGCGCGCGAGCGTCCCGCACCGGCGCGTGCGGGAACCGGCCGATACTGTCGTACCTCGAGACTCGGGAGCACCCGAGGCCAAGGGGGAGCGGTGTTCGACGAGTACGAGAGCTACGACGCTTGCGGTCTGGCCGAGTTGGTGGCCCGTGGAGACGTGACCGCTGCCGAGGTGCTCGAGGCGGCCATCGAGCGCGTCGAGGCTCGCAACCCTGCGGTGAACGCCGTGGTCCACCGGCTCGACGATGAGGCCCGGGCGGCGGCGGCGGGCCTAGCGGCCGGATCGTTCACCGGGGTGCCGTTCCTCATCAAGGATCTGAACGCCCATGTGGCCGGGGCGCCCACCACGCACGGCTCGCGCCTGTTCGCCGACGCCGTGGCCGAGGTCGACTCCGAGTTCGTCGCCCGCTGGCGCCGGGCCGGGCTGGCCATCCTGGGTAAGACCAACTCGCCCGAGTTCGGCCTCACCGGCACCACCGAGCCGCTGCTCTTCGGGCCGTCACGCAACCCGTGGGATCTCAGCCGTACCACCGGGGGATCGAGCGGAGGCGCGGCCGCAGCGGTGGCCTCGGGCATGCTGCCGGCCGCGCACGCCACCGATGGGGGTGGCTCGATCCGCATCCCGGCATCGGCCTGCGGGCTGGTCGGGCTCAAGCCCACCCGGGGCCGGGTGACCCAGGCGCCCCACGCCGGTGAGGGTTGGGCGGGCATGTCGATCGGGGGAACCGTCACCCGAACCGTGCGCGACACTGCGGCGCTGCTCGATGCCGTGTGCGCCCCGCATCCCGGCGATCCCTACTGGGCCCCGCCGCCAGCTCGCCCCTACCTCGCCGAGGTCGGCGCCGATCCGGGGCGATTGAAGATCGCGCTCGTCACCACGACGCTGGCGGGGGCGACGGTCGACCCGGAATGCGTCGCGGCTGCCGAGCACGCGGCCCGCGCCTGCGAGGCGTTGGGCCATCACGTCGAGCGCATCGACGCCTGGCCCGCCGTCGGGTCCGGGGTTGCCGGGGCCTTTCAGATCATGACGGCCAACCTGGTGGCCACCGTCGATGAGCGTCTCGGGGTTCTCGGACGGGTGTTGCGCGACGACGATCTCGAACCCGGAACCCTTGGGGCGTATGAGATGGGCCAGGGCGTGACCGGCGCGCAGTACGCCAGCGCGGTGCGGGGCCTGCACTCCGCGAGCCGGGCCATGGCCACGTTCCACGACACCTATGACCTGGTGTGCTCGCCCACCCTGGGCACGCCGCCCGTCCCCATCGGCTGGCTCGACCCCAACGGCGACACGGCGATCTACCGGGAGCGCATCGGCCGCTTCGTGGGCTTCACGCAACTGTTCAACGTCACCGGCCAACCGGCGATCTCTCTCCCGTTGTGGTGGACGACGGGCTCGGGGGCGAACGGGGTGCCAGCCGGGCTGCCCGTGGGAGTGCAGTTCGGCGCTCGCTTCGGCGACGAGGCCACACTCATCCGGCTGGCGGCCCAACTCGAGCAGGCACATCCGTGGTTCGACCACACGGCACCTCCGGTGGCCTGAGCCCGGGAGTGGCTGTGTCGCCGCCTCTCAGCCTGCGCTCACGAACCTGCGCGGCCCGGCGGATCAGCAACGGCCACATGCCCAACAGCATCGCGGTGAACACGAACCATTGCAGCGCATAGCTGAGATGGGGGCCGAGGCTGATGTCGGGCAGTTCCTGGGGGAACGGTTGCCCATCGGCCGCTGCGGGGGCCAGACCGGTGAGCTGCACGACCAGGGGAGCCAGGGCCGGCGCTCTCGCGAAGTGCTCGGCGGCGATCTTGGTGACCACAGCCGGGGGGCCGGCATCGAGGACCACCGAGTCGCGCTCGAACGTATCGAGAAATCCCGTGACGGTGACCGTCCCCAAGGGCGCAGCCGGAATCACCGGGAGCGTGGCGACCACGTTCGACAGGGGTATCCATCCCCGGTCGATCACCACCGTCGCCGGTGCCCCGGGGTTGGCGGAGGCTCCCGCGGTGTCGCTCGTGGTGTTGCTCGCGCTGTCGCGTGTGGTGTCGCCGGTGAGCAACAGGGGCGTCAGCACCTCGTAGCCCGACTGGCCCTTGAAGCCCCGGTTGGCGACGAGAACGGTGTTCTCGTCATCGAAGACTCCCGTTGCCGTGACCGGGCGGTAGCGGTCGGCCGTCGTGAGATCGAGATCGGCAAGGGGGGCGGGTGGGTTCGCGACCTTGGCCCGCACCTCGGCCCGGAACTGCTTCTTGTCGTCGAGCCGACCGAGCTGCCAGAACCCGAGCCAGATCATCGACACGCACAGGGCCGCGACGATGACGTGACCCACGATCCATCGCGGTGAACCGAGGAAGCGGTAGCGCGACGCTTTGACCTCGTTCACGGGATTCGACCGTAGTCAGCGGTACCATGAACCGGTGAATCCACCCTTCATCTACACCATGCACCGCGTGTCGCGGTTCTATCCGCCCGACCGCGAGGTCCTGTCGAACATCTCGCTGTCGTACTTCTACGGCGCCAAGATCGGCGTGCTCGGCTTGAACGGCGCCGGGAAGTCGAGCCTGCTGCGGATCATGGCCGGCATCGACACCGGCTTCGAGGGCGAGGCCCGCCTCGGCGCCGGGTTCTCCGTGGGTTTCTTGCCCCAGGAGCCGCAACTCGATTCCACGCTCGACGTGTACGGCAACGTCGCCCAGGGCATGGCCCCGGTGAAGGCCCTCCTCGACCGGTTCGACGAGGTCTGCAACGCCATGGGCGAGCCCGACGCCGACTTCGACAAGCTCATCGCCGAGCAGGCCGACCTCCAGGACAAGATCGACGCCTGCGACGGCTGGGATCTCGACCGCACCCTCGAGATCGCCATGGACGCCCTTCGCGTGCCCGAGGGTGACGCCTTGGTCGGCACCCTCTCGGGGGGTGAGCGACGCCGGGTGGCCCTGTGCCAGCTGCTGCTGCAAAAGCCCGATCTGCTCCTGCTCGACGAGCCCACCAACCATCTCGACGCCGAGTCGGTGGCCTGGCTCGAGCGCACGCTGCGCGACTATCCCGGAACCGTGGTGGCCATCACCCACGACCGGTACTTCCTCGACAACGTGGCCGGCTGGATCCTCGAGCTCGACCGGGGCAAGGGCATCCCGTGGGAGGGCAACTACAGCTCGTGGCTGGAGCAGAAGCAGGCCCGCCTGGCGCTGGAGGAGAAGCAGGAGTCGGCCCGCCAACGCACCCTGCAACGGGAGCTGGAGTGGATCCGACTGTCGCCCCGCGCGCGTCAGTCGAAGGGCCAGGCCCGCATCACGGCCTACGAGAGCCTGGCCGCCGAGGCCGAAGCGGCGTCGGCCGGTCGAGGGGCGGGGAACCTCGAGTTGTCGATCCCGCCGGGCCCGCGCCTGGGCGATCTGGTCATCGAGGCCGACCACCTCTCCAAGGGCTACGGCGACAAGCTCCTCATCGACGACTTCTCGTTCTCGCTCCCTCGGGGTGGGATCGTGGGAGTGATCGGTCCCAACGGCGCCGGCAAGTCCACGTTGCTCAAGCTCATCTGCGGCACCGAGACGCCCGACTCGGGCAGCTTCAGCGTCGGGTCGACGGTACAGCTGGCCTACGCCGAGCAGATGCGCGACACGCTGGTGGCCGAGAACACCGTCTATCAGGAGATCACCGGAGGCAACGACATCATCGTGATCGGCAACCGTGAGCTCAACGGTCGCGCCTATGTAGCGGGCTTCAACTTCAAGGGTTCCGACCAGCAAAAGACCGTGGGCACGCTCTCGGGCGGGGAGCGCAACCGGGTGCTGCTGGCCAAGGTGCTCAAGGCCGGCGGCAACGTGTTGCTGCTCGACGAGCCCACCAACGACCTCGACGTCGACACCCTGCGGGCGTTGGAAGAGGGGCTGTTGAGCTTCCCCGGCTGCGCCGTGGTGGTGAGCCACGACCGGTGGTTCCTCGACCGGATCGCCACCCACGTGATGGCGTTCGAGGACGACTCGCAGGTGGTGTGGTTCGAGGGGAACTTCTCCGACTACGAGGCTGACCGCAAGAAGCGCCTCGGCGCCGAGGCCGACCGTCCCCACCGGGTGCGCTACAAGCCGCTCACCCGTTCGTAGCCCTCCCCAACCCCTCTCCAAATGTGCGCGAGATTGCGCACCCCACGCACATGTCCGCGCACATTTCGGATGGGGGAGGTGCGTAACCCGCGCTTCCGTTTCAGCTGGGAAGCAGCGATGCTGCGGCCGCGCGTCCTTGGCGTATGCACGCAGGGATGCCGAGGCCGCGGTACGAGGCCCCGGCCACCCTCACATGGGGGACGGACTCGGCGACGGCGCGCTCGATCTCTGCCACCAGGCGAAGGTGTCCTGGCCGGTACTGGGGGAAGGCCCGGGGCCAGCGCACCACTCGGCTCGCCATGGGCTCGTCGACGATCCCCATGAGGTCGTGGAGCTCGGCCACGACGACTCGCAGGAGCGCGTCATCGGTGAGATCGACGACATCGTCGTTTCCGTCACGCCCCATCGAGATCCGCAGGGTGGCCCGACCGTCGCGGGCCACGGTCGGCCACTTCGACGAGGTCCACGAGACTGCGCTGATCTGTCGACCCTCGGGCGATGGGACGAGGAGACCACTGCCCTCGAGCGCTCCTGGAACTGCGCTGCGCTCATAGTCGGCGATGACCACCGCGACCGATGCCGCATCGATCGTCCCGAGCAGCTCGGCGGCGCGGGGAGCCTGACTTGCCAGGAGCGGCACCGCCGCGTGGGCCGGGAGCGCGAGCACCACGCCGTCGGCGGGATCGAGGGCCGAGAGATCATCGATCGCGGTCTCCGATCGGAGCTCGACGCCCAGGGAACGCAGCCGATCGACGAGGGCATCGACCAGGCGCCCCATCCCGCCTCGGAGCGAATGGAACACCGGCCGGGAGGGGTCGGGAGGATTGGTGGCCTGCTGACCCCGGAGCCCGACGAGCAGGCTGCGATTGGTCGTGAGCGCCTCGACGAGCTGGGGGACGGCCGCTCCGAGCGACAACGTGTCGGTGTGGCCGGCGTTGATGCCCCCGAGCAGAGGATCGACCAGATAGCCGTTGACGGCCGATCCGAACCGGTGACGGATGAGCGCCCCCACGGCGATGTCGTCGGCGTCGGCCCGGGGAAAGCGCGGCCGCACGAGGTCGAGGCCGGCGCGGGCCAGCGCCAGGGGCGAGAGGATGCCGGAGCGGGCCACGGCCGGGATCGACGTCGGCACACCGAGCACGAGGCCCTGCGGGAGCCGACGGGCTCGACCTCGGGCCCAGATCCAGGCCGCGCTCGTGGCCGGGCTGATGAGCTCGTCCGAGAGCCCCAGCTCGCCGACCAGATCGAGGGCCCAGGGCACCCGGGCGAGGAACATGTCGGACGCGGCGTCGACGGGCCGTCCCTCGAACTCGGGCGACCAGATCTTTCCCCCGAAGCGGTCACCGGCCTCGAGGACGGTGACCCGGGCGCCCCGCTTCGCCGCCTCGAACGCCGCGGCGAGCCCGGTGATCCCACCCCCGACGACGACGATGGTCCGGGGGTCGTGATCGATCACTGCTGGGCGACCGACCGGACCAGCTCGGCCAGGCCAGCCATCACCGTCGGATCGTCGTCGAGCGAGGGGGTCCGGGCGAACGCCAGCCCGACGCCCCGGGCGATCCCGGCGGCCTCGACGTCGAGGTCGTAGATGACCTCGAGGTGATCGGCGACGAAGCCGCACGCACACACCAGCACGCCCGAGACCGTGAACGACGCCGCCTCCTCGCGGAGCACCTCGAGAATGTCTGGTTCCAGCCAGGGATCGGGGGTGCGCCCGGCGCTCTGCCATGCCGTGCGCCAGTCGCGTCCCTCGACCAGATTGCACCGCTCGGCCACCGCCATGGCCGTCACCCGGAGCTGATCGGGGTAGGGATCGCCGGCTTCGACGATCCGGGCGGGGAGCGAATGGGCCGTGAAGACCACCCGGCTCGGCACGGGGAGATCCACGAGTGACGCCTGTACCGCTGACGCGAGAAAGTCGACGTACGACTCGAGGATGTGCCACGACTCGATCGGCAGGTAGGCGATGCCGGCCGCCGCGGCCGCGTCGCTGGCGCGTCGGTGGTACTCGCCCACGGACATGGTCGAGAAGTGCGGCGCCAGGACCAGTCCGACGACCTGTTCGGCTCCGGCTTCGGCCAGCCGGCTCATCCCGTCCTCGATGCCGGGATCGGTCATCTTCTGACCGAGCGCCACCGGCCATCCGGGGAGTGACCGGCTGAGAGCCGAGACCTGGGCCTGCGTTCGCTCCAGCAGCGGCGACAGGCCCCCGATGGCCTCGTAGCGGGACACGAGATCGGCGAGCTGCTCGGCCGTGGGGGGCCGGCCTCGACGGATCCTTGTGTAGAACGGCTCGATCTCGGAAGGCTCGGCCGGCGTGCCGTGAGCCATCACCAGCAAGCCGGGTCGTGCGATGTCCTGCGGCGAGACGGGCTCCGCAGTCACGCTCGGTCCGGGCCTTGGTAGCCGTGCACCAGCTCGACGAGACGTTCGAGGATCGTGGGATCGGTCTCTGGCAGCACGCCGTGGCCCAGGTTGAAGATGTGACCGGGACGCCCACCGTTGCGATCGAGAACCCGGAGTGCGGCGCGCTCGACCACGTCCCACGACGCCAGGCAGATCGCGGGATCGAGGTTCCCCTGGACCGCCACTAGGGGCCCGACCCGCTCCCGGCCCACGTCGAGCGGGACCCGCCAGTCGACACCGACGACGTCGGCGCCGGCGTCGGCCATAAAGCCGAGGAGCTCGCCGGTGTTGACCCCGAAGTGGATGCGGGGCACGCCGAGATCGGCGACGCCCTCGAACACCTTGCGCGACGCGGGCATCACGAAGTACTCGTAGTCGTGAGGGTCGAGGGCTCCGGCCCAGCTGTCGAACAGTTGCAACGCCTGAGCCCCGGCCCCCACCTGCGACCGCAGTGACGCCACGGCCAGTTCGGCCAACCGATCGAGCAGTTCGAACCAGAGCGCGGGGTCCTCGTGCATGAGCGCCTTGGTGTGCTGGTACGTGCGTGACGGGCTCCCCTCGATCAAGTACGAGGCGACCGTGAACGGTGCCCCGGCGAAACCGATGAGTGGGATGGCCAACTCGCGAGTGAGGATCCGCACCGTCTCGAGCACGTACGGGGTGTCGAGCTCGGGCTCGAGCGGGCGCAAGCGGTCGAGGTCGGCCCGGCTACGGAACGGCTCGGCGATCACCGGCCCGACACCGGGCTTCACATCGACGCCGAAGCCGATCGCGGCCACGGGAACCACGATGTCGGAATAGAGGATCGCGGCGTCGACCCCATAGCGGCGCACCGGCTGCAGCGTGATCTCGGCGGCGAGCTCCGGTTGGGCGATGGCGTCGAGGATCGTGCCCACCCCCCGTATCGCCCGGTACTCGGGCAACGATCGGCCGGCCTGGCGCATGAACCAGACGGGAACGTGCTCGACCGGCTCGTGACGGCACGCAGCGAGAAAAGGGGAAGTGGTCACGACAACGAATCTACCGAGCGCGCGTGACCACCCCGGACACCCTCAGCGTTTCCGACAGATCGTGAGCCCGTCCGAGACGGCCAGCATCACTCGATCGACCCGTTCGTCAGCCCCGACCATGTCGTTGAACGCCCGGATGGCCACCGTGTCATCGTCGTCGGCCGCCGGGTCGACGACCCGGCCGCTCCACAGCACGTTGTCGACGAGCAGCAATCCCCCGGGGCGAAGCCGGGGCAGGATCTCGTCGTAGTACACGCGGTAGTTGGCCTTGTCGGCGTCAATGAATGCCAGGTCGATCACCGGGTCGAGCGGCAGTGACCTGAGGGTCTCGGCCGCTGGCGCCAAGCGCAGCTCGATCTTGTGCGCGACGCCGGCATCGTGCCATGCCCGTCGGGCGACGGCCGTCCACTCCTCGCTCACATCGCAGCACAGGAGGTGCCCGTCGTCGGGGAGTCCCATGGCGATGGCCAAGGCCGAATACCCGGTGAACGTGCCCACCTCGACCGCCCGGCGAGCGCCGATCAGCTTGGTGAGCAAGGTCATCAGGGCGCCCTGCTCAGGCGCGATCTGCATCCCGGCGATCCGGCCCAGCCGGGCCGTCTCCTCGATGAGCGCCTGCTGGACAAGGTCGGGTGGTGTGCCGTGCTCGAGCAGGTAGCGGTGGACGGGCTCGTCGAGGAAGAACGACTTGGGGCTCATGCCTGCGCAGGATATCGACCAGGAGTGAGGAGTCCATCCCCGAGCCGGACCAAACCAGCCCTGCTCGTGCTGGTGCATCCGTGCGACGACACACGAGTGCTTGTTGGGCTCGATACCCTCGGGGCATGCTTACCGCCGTCGACCTCGTGAAGTACCAGGGCGCCCAGGTGATCCTCGACCAGGTGTCGTTGCGGATCGTCGAGCACTCCCGGGTGGGCGTGGTCGGGCCCAACGGGATCGGAAAGTCGACGCTCCTGCGCATCCTCGCCGGCCTCGACGAGCCCGACTCAGGGCGCGTCGAGCGGACGCCGGCCTCGACGAGCGTGGGGTTCTTGCCCCAGGAGCCCGACGCCGAGGCCGGCGAGACCCTGCGCCGATATCTCGCTCGTCGCGCGGGGGTCGCCCGGGCCGAGGCCGATCTCGACCGCTGGACCGAAGCCCTGGCGCAGGATCCGGATGCCATCGACCCGTACACCGAAGCGCTCGATCGCTTCTGCGCCTTGGGGGGTGACGACTTCGACGCCCGGGTCGGGGCGGTGTGCGCCGATGTCGGTCTGCCTGCCGATCGGCTCGACGTTGACCTGGGTTCGCTCTCAGGCGGCCAGGCGGCCCGCGCCGGGCTGGCGGCCATCCTGCTGAGCCGTTTCGACGTGATCCTGCTCGACGAGCCGACGAACAACCTCGACTTCGCGGGGCTCGATCGATTGGAGGGCTTTCTCGCCGAGCGCGACGGCGGCCTCGTGGTCGTCTCGCACGATCGGGCCTTCCTCGACCGCATCGCCACCGGCATCCTCGAGCTCGACGAGCACAGTCACCGCGGCACGGAGTTCACCGGAGGCTGGAGCGAGTACGTCGCGGCACGCGATCTGGCCCGCGGCCACCGCAGCCAGGCCCACGAACGATATTCGAGCGAGAAGTCGCGTCTGGAGGCCCGGGTTCGCGAGCAGCGCGACTGGGCGGCGAACGGCGCAGCCAAGGCGAAGAAGAAACCCAAGGACAACGACCGCGCCGCCCGCGGCACCAAGATCGACCGGACCGAAAAGCAAGCGGCCAAGGTGCGCATCAGCGAGAAGGCCCTCGAGCGCCTCGAGGTCGTCGACAAGCCGTGGGAGGGCTGGGAACTACGACTCGATTTCGCAGCCGGGGCCCGCAGCGGCGATGTCGTGGCCCGCTTGGAGCACGCACTCATCGAACGGGGATCGTTCGTGCTGGGACCCGTCGACATCGAGGTCGGCTGGGGCGAGCGCGTCGCCATCGAAGGTCCCAACGGGTGTGGCAAGTCCACGCTCATCGGAGCGCTCCTTGGCCGGGTGCCGTTGCGTTCGGGCCGGCGATGGCTGGGCCCCGGCGTCGTCATCGGCGAGCTCGACCAGGTACGCGGACTCGACGGAGCTGCCGACCCGGCGCCTGGCGGTCACGGACCGCTCGGGCCGGGGACCGCCGGAGTGAGAACCGTTCTCAGACAGTTCCTCGACTCCACGGGCCTGAGCATCTCCGAGGGCCGTTCGCTGCTGGCCAAGTTCGGCATCGGCGCCGAGCACGTGGAACGGCTCCCGGGTCAGCTTTCACCCGGTGAGCGAACCCGGGTGCTCCTCGCCGGGGTCGTGGCTCGGGGGGTGAACTGCCTGGTGCTCGACGAGCCGACGAACCACCTCGACGTGCCCGCCATCGAGCAGCTCGAACAGGCGCTCGACACGTTCGAGGGAACGCTGATCCTCGTCACGCACGATCGGGCGTTCCTCGATCGGGTCTCGACCACCCGCAGCATCGACCTGGGCGTGCGTCAGGCGTCGAGATAGCGCCAACCGGTGGGCGTGCGCTTCGCAGCCGGTCCCACCCTGACCCGCTGAACACCGAGGTGCTCGCGCAACACGTTGACGGCCTTGGTTCCGCGGTAGCGCTCGGTGAGGTCGACCAGGAGCCGGACGAACGCGGGACCGTGCACCGCCAGGTCGGTCC
This sequence comes from Actinomycetes bacterium, assembly GCA_031362415.1. Lineage (GTDB taxonomy): Bacteria > Actinomycetota > Acidimicrobiia > IMCC26256 > VFJJ01 > VFJJ01. Next base: position 12,483 of record JANLSK010000136.1, read on the forward strand.
GCTGGTCGAGGGCCCAGTGGGCGGCCTCGTGCAGCACGACGTGCTGGGTCCGGTACGAGCGGGGGAGGGTGATCGACGGGCGTCCCGTCCCGTGCGGCGGCGCCAGCTCCAAGCGGTAGAAGGCTCGACGGGCGCCGTGCCCGGGCCGGAAATCGGGGAGCGCGCCTTCGTAGAGCTCCGGGAACCGCTCGGCCCACCAGGGATCGTTGACCACCGAGGCGAGGTAGGCCCGACAATCGCCGAGCTGGGGAAGGATCGCACCCCGCAGCCCGTGCTCGGCCCGGTAGACGCGCATCCGCTGGCTATCGCGCGGGTGCCGACCGGTGACCACGGGTGCCGTCGGCGCAACCGGCACCGCGACCGTCGATGCCGCAGCCAGCGGTACGGGCGAGGCCGGCGATACGGGCGGTGCGGGCGCTGGAGGAGCGAACGAGAACGACAGCTGCACGGCCAATGAACCTAGCTGAGTGCTCGAGCCGTCGACCGTCATTGCGACTCCTGGGGGCGCACCAGCCATGATCTCAGCCGCATGGGATGGACGACGACGCACTCGATCGAGGTGGCCGCACCTCCCAGCACGCTCTGGCGCCTCTCGGTCGCGGTCGGCGACTGGCCCGACTGGAACGAGCGCGTGGAGCGGGCGCATCTCGACGGACCGTTGCGGGTGGGGGCCCGAGGGCTCCTCACCCTGAGGAGCGGCCCCAAGAGCCCGTTCGTCGTGACCGCGATCGACGAGGGCGCGTCGTTCGAGACGGTGACCCACCTGCCCGGAGCCCGCATCCGCCTCCGGTTCCGGATCGAAGGCTCCGAAGGCATCAGCGGCACCGATGGCACCGAGGGCGCGGCCGGCACCGAGGGGGAGGCCGGGGACGGGGACGGGGACGGGGTCTCGGTGATCTCGGCCGCAACGAGCCTCACAGGGCCGATGGCCTTTGCCTACCGTCGCTTCCTCAACCCGGGCTTGACCGCTGGGGTCGCGCTGAGCCTCGCCCGTCTCGCGACCGTCGCCTCGGCCCCCGTCGCCTCGGCCCCCGACGACCCGGCCGATGCGTGAGCAGCGACCGGCCCGCAGACCATGGCGCGAAGGGGGCTTCGACCAAGGCGGCGAGGGCCAGCAGCGGGACGTCGTAGTTCACTCGCCAGCCGGCGAAGTCGTGCCAGGCCTGCTCTCGATCGGGGCGCATGGGAACACCGGCCGATGCCAGACGCTCATAGGCCTCGTTGAACTCGTCGCGGGTCACCGAGATGGGGTCTCCGTAGCGCGGGTCGGGGTCGAAGGCGATGTCGAGCGACTCGGCGATGGAGCGCAGCGCGGTGTAGCCGGCCCGGAGACACAGCGAGGCCTCGGGAGGGTCGTCGACGTCCAAGGCTGCGACCACCAGCGCGGCCCCGTCGAGACAGGCGCCGGCTGCGGTCACCCACGAACGGTCAGGCTTGGGTGAGCGGAAGAAGCACAACGCTGATGTCGACGTATGGGTTTCCTCGAGCTCGGCGAACCAGAGCTCCCATGGGCTCCAGACGTCGTGGATCCGGTCGAACGATCCGATGATCCAGTAGCGCTCCAGCATGGTCACGCCCGACGGCGGC
>JANLSK010000104.1:0-5502 GCA_031362415.1 Actinomycetes bacterium
GATCTCGACGCGGCGATCGCGCTCGACGCCGACGCGTTTTGTTACATGCCCACGACCCACGGCCGGCTGAAGATGGCCATCGGGGAAACATGCCGCATCCTCGAGTCGGGCAAGAACGTGGTGACCACCTCGCTGGGAGCCCTCATCCACCCGGGAACGGTCCGGCCCGACGTACTGGCCCGCCTGGAGGATTCGGCTCGCCTCGGCGACGCCACGCTGTTCGCCACCGGTATCGAGCCCGGTTTCTTCAGCGACTATCTGCCCGTCATCATGACCGGGTGCTCGCAGCGGATCGACTCCATCCGGGTGTACGAGCTGGCCGTCTACGAGAGTGGGCACCAGAGCGACGAGGTGGCCTTCGACATCTTCGGCTTTGGCAAGCCCATCGACACGCAGCCTCCGGTGGTCGACCCCGCGGGGCTGCGGAACTGGGCCGGCGTCGTCACCTCGATCGCCGAACAGCTCGGCGTGGCTCTCGACGAGATCGACACGAGCTACGAGCTCTGGCCGGCCGAGGAGGGCTTCGAGTTCCAGGGCCGCCGCATCGAAACGGGAACCATTGCCGGCGTGCGCTTCGAGATTGCGGGAATGGTCGCGGGCCGTCCGGTCGTCGCCGTCGAGCACGTCACCCGCACGCTCGAACACCAGGCTCCCGACTGGGCCCGGGGCCTCAATGGCGACGCCTACCGGGTCGTCATCGACGGATCGCCGCGCATCGACTGCGAGTTCAACTTCCGGGAGGGCGACGATCACCTGGCCGGCGGCTTCAACATCACCGCCATGCGCGCGGTCAATGCCATCCCTGCGGTCTGCGAGGCCCGTCCCGGTGTCGTGTCGACCTTCGACCTCCCGCCGATCACCGGCCGGGGGCGGATGGCCGTCTGACGAGCGTGATCGCGACGTTCACGAACGCGACGATCAGTAACGCGGCGGTCGCCGGTCGACGAGCAGCGACTTGAGGGCCCGGCCGATCCAACCCTGCTCGTCGAAGAGGGTTCCTTCGCTCGGCCGATCCCGTTGGCACCAGCCGCACACGAGATCGGACTCTTAGAGGCCCTGAACCGGAGGACGGCTGAGCATGATGGTCAGGTCGGGCATCGGCGTGGGTACCGGGCAGGCGTCGACGGCCCGAGCCATGAGGGCAGCGACCATCGAGCCGTGCTGGGTCTCGGGTACCCACGGTGGCCCGGCAGCCAATGGCGTCGGTATCACGGTGCCGTCGTCGCCGGGCAGGTAGAAGGGAGCCGTGACGCCGACGGCTTCGGCGGGCTCTCGGCTCACCGGGGCCCCCACGATGCAGCGCTGTCACGGTCGATGGCTTCGTACCCTGCCGCCGTGATCCTGAGGTGGTCGCGGGTGTCGAGCATGAAGGCCTACAGCGGCAGCATCTCGGTCTTGGGTTGGTCGAGCAAGCCGGGACGGGGACCGTGGGCGAGGCCCCGGGGGTGCAAGGTGATGGTGCCGGGGCTGGGGTCGGTGGAGCGGTTCGAGCCTCCGATGCGGTAGAGGATCTCGTCGATGTCGCTGTTCATGTGAAGGGGCTGCGCTGGCGACGAGTCGGGATGGTCGACGCGTCGTCGGGGCACGATCACCATCATCAGGGTAACCTTGGTGACGAACACCTGATACCGATCGTGGAGCTGATCGATGCGGCCGGTCACGGGCTCGTAGTCGTCGAGGTTGATGGCGAAAGGGTACAGATACCCGTCCCACCCGACCACGTCGAACAGATGGTGATCGAGCCAGAACCGCGAACGGTTCGACCCGTGCTTGATCAGGACCGGAAACTCACCGACCTCGTCGACGGGCTCGCGGAAATCGGGTGTTCGGAGGTCGCGCTCCTTGTACGGCGCCCATTCGTGGAACTGCCCGTTGGCGGTGTTCCTGAAATGGGGAGGAGTTGTTATCGCGCTGGTCGACTCGACGACCGACAGCATGTGGGGCACATCGTCGGGGACCCAGCGCACGGTGACCGATCGGAGCACGTGCACGAGATCGAGGTCGCGATATCGGAGATCGCCGAACGGGCTCTGTACGACGCCCGAGCCCTGGCTCACGAGCACGAGCTCGTCGGACCGGGCATTGCGGTAGAAGCCCTCGCTCATCGTATTGGGCTTGGCAATCGAGAACGACACGGTCTCGCCCACGAAGAGCGTGCGCCTCGACGTGAGGAAGTCGCCGGTGGACTCGACCCGGTCGACGAGGAACAGCGAGTTCTGAAGGGGGTCGTCGTCGGAGACCTCGACCCCGACGGGTGGGAGTCGTTCGGATCCGAGCATCGACGCGGGGGGTCGGAGGCGATACAAAAGCGATGCCTCACCCTCGAAACCCTCGTGCGTCATGAGCTCTTCATGCAGAACTGGCCGTGGGGACCCTTCATGAGCGTGAGATGCTTGGCCGGTATCTCGCCGTGCGCTCGATAGATCGGCATTCTGCGGCTCTTTCTGTCTGATTCTCGCCGAATGCGGCGGCGGCGTTCGGAGTATCACGAGTTGAGGGGAAAGCGCGATTGCATCCAGCTCACGACGGCATCGGTTCCCTCGGTGGTGCGGCCGCCGCGCTGGTGCGGACCGGTGATGACGAAGCCCCAATGGTCGGCGTGGCGTACGAGCACGAGTTCCTTGTCGAGCGAGGCCGAGGCGTCGATGAACCGGTGAACCTCGCTCAGGCGGGTGGCGGCGTCGCCGGCATAGTGAACCACGAGCAGGGGGTCGGGGATGACTGCGAGCGACTCGAACACGTCCTCCACGGCTCGACGGCTGGCTCCAGGTGCTGACGAAGGCCTCAGGTGTGAGAAACGTGGCCAGCGAATCCTCGTAGCTCTGGAGGTCGGGCCGCGGGTCGTTGTGAACGAGCCGACATCGCGATCGTCGGGTTCGATCGAGAGGTCGAGCCACTCCGCGCAGGCCAGCATCCGTGGGATGAGCAGGTGCTGGGGGAGCGCAGCGCGGCGGACAAGCGCTCGGCGTCGCTTGCTCGACGGGCGCGGGGAGGCCACGGACAGCCGAAACCTGGGCGTGCTCGCGACTCGTGGGGGCGCGTCGGGAAGGGGTCCGCGGGTGCGGTACGGTTATCGGGACACGTTGGTCGCCGGACGGCTCGACGAATGTCCGAGCAGATGGGCGCACCTCGTGGGCGATAAGGCCCCTGGCATCAAGACCACGCTGCACCTGGCCGGGGGCGTCGGTGACACCAGCTTCGCCCGTCCTGCCCGGAGTTCCGTGGAAGGCAGCAGATCCGTCGACGGCTGCGGGTCGGAGCACCATGTCGTGGCTCGAACGAGTGCACTGCTCGGTGCGGTGCTGCGCCGAGTGGTGCCCCACATCCTGGAAGCGAACGTCGTGCCGGGGTTGCTGCTCATGTTCCTCGTGTCGTTCGTGAACCTCCACGTGGCGATGATCGTCGCGCTGGTCTGGGCGTTGGTGGCGATGGGCCGGCGCCTGGTGAGCCATCAGTCGATACCTGTAATTCTGGTGCTGGCCACTTTCGGCCTTACCGTACGAACGATCATTGCCTTCTCGAGTGGCGACGCGGTCATCTATTTCCTGCAGCCTATGATCACCAACGCCTCGGTGGGACTGGCGCTGGCGGGCTCGGTGCTCATCGGCCGTCCCCTCGTGTCCCGGCTCGCCGGCGACTTCTGCCCGTTCACCCCCGACGTTGCCGCACGCCCCGCCGTCGCGCGTCTGTTCGTCAGGATCACGTTGCTGTGGGCCCTCGTTCAGCTCGTGAAATCGGCCTCGAGCTTCGGCATGTACATGAGCCTCTCGCTCGAGTCGTTCGTGGTGGGTAAGACCCTCGCCGGCTTCGGGCTCACCGCGTTCGGGACCGGGCTCACCATCTGGTGGGCCATCCTGATGGTCCGCCGGGAAGGTCTCGTGGTTATCCGAGTCCCCGTCATGGTGCCTGTCCGGGTCTGACCGGTCTGCCGGTTTCCGGAGACACTCGGTTCAGTCGAGTATCTGATACTCGGTTCAGTCGAGTATGCTGGACCTGTGAGTGAACGCAGCCCGTTCCCGTATCAGGGTCCGATCGCGCCCGAGCTCGTCGCGGGTCGGGACGAGCTGGTCAGGGATCTCTCCGAGCGGCTCATGGACCGGCGTGTCACGGCGCTGCTAGGACCTCGCCGCTACGGCAAGACGAGCCTGCTCAAGCGGGTGACCGCCGACCTCGCAGCGGTCGGGCCCGAGACGGTGTGGATCGACCTCTACGAGTTGAACTCGTTCGCCGATCTCGCTGGAGCTCTCGATCGGGGCCTGGCCGGCGTGACCGGAGCAACCCGCCGGGTCCTCGACTCGATCGCAGGGACGTTCTCGTTGCATCTCGGGCTGGTCGCCGTGGAGCTGTCCCGAGGCCGGCGGGACCGGCCCGACCCGGTGCTCACCTTGCGGGCGTTGCTGGCCGTGCTCGTTCGGGCTGCCGAACGCCGGCCGTTGATCGTGGTCTTCGATGAATTCTCCGGTATCGCCGGCGTTGACGGTGCCGCGGGCCTTCTGCGCACAGAGCTGCAACACAACTACGAGAAGTTGGGCATCGTGTTCGCCGGGTCGCAACCTTCGACGATGCGTACGCTTTTCGCCGACTCGGCTCAGCCGTTCTTCGCACAGGCCGACCTCATCGAGCTCGGTCCCCTGTCCGACGACGCCGTGGCCGATCTCGTCGAAGACGGATTCGCCCGGACCGGTCGTCGTGCGGGTGGAACCACCAGCCACCTCGTGTCGTGCGCCCTGGGTCATCCGCAGCGGGCGATGCAGCTGGCCGACGCACTGTGGCGCCTCACCGCTCCGGGCGGCGTCGCCGACAATGCCCAATGGGAAGAGGCGCTCGCCTCGGTCCGAGCCAGCGTCGACAACGGCTCCGAGCGGTTGTACGCATTGCTCCCAGCTGGCCACCAGCGGACACTGCGCGTCGTTGCCGGTGGCGGCAGCCTCTACGGGATCGCAGCCGAGATGGTCGACCTGGCTCCCGGGACTGCTGCAGCCGCAGTGGAGGCACTCATCGGCAACGGCGCGATCGCCCGGCGGGGCGACAGGCTCGAGGTCGTCGACCCCCTTTTCGCCGACTGGATCCGCCGCCGCTTCCCCGCCTGATCGCACCCTCCACGGCGCTGCGTGTGCGCCGTCGAGACCGCCCGGTGTCGACGGGCCAGGAGCCGGCCGGTTTCACGCGTCCTCACCCACCGCCGCGCTACCCGAAACCCGCGTCGTCCTTTTTAGGAGGAATGGCGGACGTTCGCCGGTTCCGGGGGTCCGGAAAGGCTGGCGAGCCAGTTTCTGGTGTGTTCGGAGAGCTGGTCGGGTTCAGCGGGTGGTGTGTAGGGGCGGCCGTCGGGCCGGGTGAGGGTGATCTCGCCGGTATGTCGATTGATGTGGGGTGCCCCGAGGATTCCGGACAGCGGGTCTTGTTATGATTCGTTGAAAGGATGGACAGGATATGAGTGGTAGTCGTATGAGGTTCACGCCGACGTTCAAGGATGAAGCGGTGAGGATGGTGATCGATGGT
>JANLSK010000177.1:0-5742 GCA_031362415.1 Actinomycetes bacterium
GCTTCTCGGTTTCGTCTTCACCGAGACCACCGAGATACACGATCCGTGAGACCCCCGCAAATTCGGCAGCACGGCGGGTGTTCTCCGCTCCAACCCGGTCGGATTCTGCAAAATCTCCGGCGTGACCCATGGCATGGATCAGGTAAAAAACAGCGTCGATGCCGTGCAAAGCGGGCTCGAGCGACTCCTTGGTGAGAACATCGGCGGTCACCAGCTCGACGTCGTCGTACCACGGGACGCCACGCAGGCGACTCGGGTTCCGGGCGAGGCATCGAACCTCATGGCCTCCAGCGAGGAGTTCGGGCACGAGGCGTCCCCCCACGTAGCCCGTTGCACCCACCACGGCCACCTTCATTCATGTTCCATTCTGTGATCGCGCGGGATGGGATGAGATGAGCAGTTCGGCGGTCCGTGCTCGCTGCGGGTCGACACAGCGAGCGTACCGAGTGTCGACCGACGGCCCTGGCTGGCGAGCGCGCCCGGGATGTCGAGCGCGCCGACCGGTGGCTCAGCGCCGAACCGAACGACAGGCTTCCCCCAGCCTCGGATGGGGTACACCCTGGCCATGGCTCGATATCACGTTCAGGTCCGTTCCCCTCGATCGCCCGCAGAGGCGTTCGCCTACATGGCGGACCTGAGGAACTTCGCCCGGTGGGATCCCGGCGTGGAGCGCGTGGAACAGGTGCACGGTGAAGGTGGGGGAGCCGATGCCGTGTTCGATGTCTTCGTGAAGGGAATCCGCGGCCCGATCAGATTGCAATACCACACGATCAGCTACGAGGCGCTCACGCGAGTCGTGGCCCGGGCCCGCAGCAGGCTGGTGACCTCACTCGACACGATCACGGTTCGTGGCGAGGGGTCCGGTTCCATGGTCACCTACGACGCCGAGCTCACGTTGAACGGTCTCCTCAGGGTGGCCGACCCCATTCTCGGCCTGCGCTTCAAGAAGATCGGCGATCGGGCCGCGGACGGACTCATCCGCGCCCTCGGCGGTGCACGCGTTGTCGAGCTCGGCGCGACTGAATCAACGACATGAATTGAATCAACCCAATGAACTGCATGAATTGATGAACTTCAGTCAACCGAGCGAACGCAGCGACCTCAGTATGAGCGGGGAAGTCCGAGGGAGTGGGTGGCCACGTAGTTGAGGATCATCTCCCGACTGACCGGTGCGGTGCGCAGGAGGCGGGCCGTCCCCCAGAGGTCGGCCAGGCCGTACTCCGACGCCATCCCGTTGCCCCCGTGGGTCTGGATGGCCTGGTCGAGCGCGGCGATGCCGGCGTCGGCGGCGGCGAACTTGGCCAGGTTGGCGGCCTCGCCGGCGTCGAGGCCCTGGTCGTAGAGCCACGCCGCCTTGGTGTTCATGAGCGCCGCCAACTCGACCGCCACCTTGGCGGCCGCAAGGGGATGGGCAACGCCCTGGTGGGCGCCGATGGGCACGTCCCACACCCGACGGTCACGCGCGTAGGCCGCCGCCTTGTCGAGGGCATAGCGGCCGATGCCGATGGACAGCGACGCCCCCAGGATGCGCTCGGGGTTGAGCCCGCTGAACACCACGCGCAACCCGTCGTCCTCTTCACCCACGAGCCGGTCGGCCGGTACGACGACATCGTCGAAGAACAGGGTGAACTGTTTCTCCGGGGAGACGATCTCGACGGGAAGATGCTGGCGTTCGAGACCGGGCGAGTCGCTGTCGACGATGAAGATCGAGAGCTTGCCGCGCCCCGTGGCCTCGTGGGTTCCGGTGCGGGCGACGACCATCAGCCAGCGCGACTCGTCGACGCCGGAGATGTAGTACTTCGTGCCCCGCAAGCGGTAGACGTCGCCGTCGCGCACCGCCTGGGTGGCGACGTTGTGGCTGTTGGACCCGGCGTCGGGCTCGGTGATGGCGAAGGCGATCTTGGCCTCACCCGAGGCCAGCGGGGGAAGGAACTGCGCATGCTGGGCGGCTGAGCCGTGGCGGAGCAGCACCGACGTGCACAGCGCCGGCGAGACCAGGAACAACAGCAGCGGGATCCCGCAGGCCGCCAGCTCCTCGGTGACGATGGCCAGCTCGGCCAGGCCTTGGCCGCCGCCGCCGTGGGCCTCGGGGATGTTGACGCCCACGAATCCCTGCTCGGCCAGCACCTTCCAGATCTCGTCGGCCTTGGCACCGGTCCGGGCCTGCTCGACGAAGTAACCGTGGCCGAAGCTCGTCCCGATCGCTCGCACGGCACGCCGGAGCTCGCCGTGCTCGTCCGGTTCGGTGAAGTCCATGGGCATGGTTTCCTCGTTCAGCGATAGCGTCGACTCGTCGATGACACGCCTAGTCTCGCAGGCTGTGAGCGAGTCGGAGGCACGGTTCCAGCGATTGAGCGATCGGGCCCTCCAGGGAAACCTGGCCAAGGAGGGCGCCAAGCTGGCGGCCCAGGGCAAGCTCTTCGTCCGCGATCGCCTCGCTCTGTTGCTCGACGACGACACGTTCGTCGAGGACGGCCTGCTCGCCAACGCCACCGCCGGTGACCTTCCGGCCGACGGTGTCGTCACCGGCGCCGGGCTCGTAGACGGCCGTCCGGTGTGCGTGGTCGCCAATGATCCCACGGTGAAGGCCGGATCGTGGGGGGCGCGCACCGTCGAGAAGATCATCCGCCTCACCGAGTATGCACTGCGCCACGAGCTGCCGATCGTGTGGCTCATCGACTCGGCCGGAGCCCGGATCACCGACCAGGTCGACCTGTTCCCCGGCCGTCGCGGAGCGGGACGCATCTTCGCCAACGAGGTGCGCCTCTCGGGCCGGGTGCCGCAGATCTGTTGCCTGTTCGGACCCTCGGCGGCCGGAGGGGCGTACATCCCGGCGTTCTGCGACGCCGTGTTCATGGTCGAGGGCAACGCCTCGATGTACCTGGGCAGCCCCCGGATGGCCGAGGTGGTCATCGGCGAGATCGTGTCGCTCGAGGAGATGGGCGGCGCCCGGATGCACGCCACGGTCTCGGGTTGCGGCGACAACCTGTACGCCGACGACGCCGCGGCCATCGACGCCGCCCGCACCTACCTGTCGTACCTGCCGACCAACTGGCGTGAGCCGGCACCGTTCGAGGAGCCCCTCGACACGGCCCCCACGGCGCGGCCGATCAGCGCGATCCTGCCCGAGAGCGACGCTCAGGCGTACGACATGCACCGGGTGATCGAGGCGCTCGTCGACGAGGCCAGCTTCTTCGAGCTCAAGCCCCTCTTTGCCCGGGAGTTGCTCGTGGGCTTCGCCCGTCTCGCCGGCCGCTCCATCGGCATCATCGCCAACAACCCGCAACAACTTGGTGGCGTGCTCTTCGGCGACTCCGCCGACAATGCGGCCCGGTTCATCTGGCTGTGCGACGCGTTCAACGTGCCGTTGCTCTTCCTCGCCGACGTGCCCGGCTTCATGATCGGCTCGCAGGTGGAGCGGGTGGGCATCATCCGCCACGGCGCCAAGATGATCACCGCGGTCACCGAGGCCACCGTCCCCAAGATCTCGGTGATCGTGCGCAAGGCCTACGGCGCGGGCCTGTACGCCATGTGCGGGCCCGGGTTCGACCCCGACGCCTGTCTGGCCCTGCCCACCGCCCAGATCGCGGTGATGGGCCCCGACCCGGCCGTGAACGCCGTGTACTACAACAAGATCCAGGCCATCGCCGACCCCGGGGAACGGGCGGCGTTCGTGGCCGAGCAGAAGCAGATCTACGAGGCCGACGTCGACCTCGAGCGCCTGGCTTCCGAGATGGTCATCGACGCCATCGTGCAGCCCGACGATCTTCGCGACGAACTCATCGCTCGCTTCGCTGCCGCGGCGGGCAAGCGCCGCGAGGTCTTCGAGCGCCACCACGGCGTGCCGCCCGTCTGAGCCGTCCCGCCTCTGGGCAGCGCTCTACAGCAGCCCGAGATAGCTCCCACCGTCGACCGGGATGTGGGTTCCGGTGAGGAAGCTGGCGTGGTCCGAGCACACGAACGCGGCGATGCGCCCGAAGTCGCCGGGATCGCCGACGTGGCCCACGGGGACGCCGGCGCCGAGGTCGTCGACCGAGTCGCCGTAGAGCTTGGTGATGCGGTCGGTGGCGTGGAGCCCGGGTTGGAGTGAGTTGACGGTGACGCCGTCGGCCGCGACCTCGAGGGCCAGTGTCTTGAGGAAGCCGGTGGCGCCGGCGCGGGCCGTGTTCGAGAGGATGAGATGGGCGATGGGCTGGCGCACGGCGACCGACGTGATCGCCAGCACCCGTCCCCATTTCCGGTCCTGCATGGCGGGGACGGCCGCCTTGCACATGGCCACGACCGACATGAGGTTCAGATCGATAGCACCCTGGTAAGCGTCGAGCGGTGTGGAGGCGAACGTTCCCGGGGGTGGGCCACCGGCGTTGGTGACAAGGATGTCGACGCCTCCCAGCGCTTCGATGGCCGCCTCCACGAAGCCCGTCGCCCCGTCGGGACGGCCGACGTCGTGCACCAGACCGGTCACCTGGCCCGGGCCACCGCTCGCGCGAAGCCGTTCTGCGGCAGCGTCGACGCGTTCGCGGCTGCGGCTGCAGATCGCGACCGACACCCCGGCAGCCACCAGGGCCGCAGCCGTGGCGAAACCCAAGCCGTCAGAGGCGGCCGCCACCGCGGCCCGGCGTCCGGCGATTCCGAGATCCATGGACCGAGTCTCCCATCGGGGTCGACGCTGCGCAGCTCAGCCGGCGGAGTCGTCGCCCTCGCTCTCGCTCACCGCGGTCGTGGCGGCCGGGGTCGTCGATGTCGCTGCATCGCAGTTCGTGGAGGTGTACTCGCTCAGGTTCCCCGAAGCCACCTGCACTTCGGAACGGGAGCCGATCTCTTCCGACACCGTCGTGAAGTCTGTGAACAGCGCCTGGAGCGCGCCGAGGTCGTTGGCGTCGATCGCGGCGTCGACCTCCGCTTGCGGCGGGAGCGCGTCGAACACGTCGCCGAATGCGTCAGCGACGACGTCGAAATCGTCGGCGATCTCGTCGGGGGCCCGGTCGCGGGTGTCGTTGATGAGCTGCTTGCCTTCGGCGAGAGCTTCGTAGATGGCGTTGAAAGCGACCTTGGCCCCGGCGGTGTCGCCGGTCGCCAGTCCGTCGAACGCGCCCTGAAGACCGCTGAACGTGACGCTGAGCTGGTCGAAGTCGGACTGAAGCTCGCAATACTCGGCGGCGCTGGCGCCATCGGAGTCGCCACCGCAGGCGACGAGCCCGAGTGTTGAAACTGCGCAGAACGTGACGACAGCGACCTTGCGGATCATGGGAGAGCTCCTGGGACGGGGCAAGTGCAGCCACGCTACCGCCAATCGCGAGACCCGCTGAACAGCGTCGACGCCATCCCGGCCCGGCCCCGAGCGCCCCACTGGCGGCCCGGCTCCCGAGCGCGACAAGCGCCCCACCAGCGCCCCAGGAGTGTTCCGGGCCGCCAGGTGCCGGTAGCGTCGGTGCGATGGCGCTGGCCGGCTGGACCTACCTCCCCACCCTGAGCGATCTCGATGGTCCCGACCCGGCCGATCGCCACAGTGCCCTCGGACTCGACGCCGACGCCTGTGTGGAGCTCTATCGGCGGATGCTCGTCGCTCGACGCATCGACGAGCGGACCTGGGCCTGGAACCGACAGGGCAAGGTCGCGTTCGCCGTCCCCAGCGAAGGCCACGAGGCAGCCCAGGTGGGCGCGGCGGCCGCACTGCGGGTGGGCCACGACTGGGTGTGTCACTACTACCGCGATCTCCCGCTCATGGTCGGCCTCGGGGTC
>JANLSK010000186.1:0-11890 GCA_031362415.1 Actinomycetes bacterium
GCTCGAGCTCGGCGGCGAGCTCGGGACCGCCGGACTCGACGATCTGGCCGGCGATGAACACGTGCACCCGGTCGGGGCGCAGCTCGAAGAGCAGGCGGTTGTAGTGCGTGATCACCAGCACGCCCAAGGGCTCCCGGCCAACGGCGGCACCGGCGTCGCCCGGATGCGTGAGCGACTCCACCCGCTGGGAGACTTGGCGCAAGGCGTCGACGTCGAGGCCGGAGTCGAGCTCGTCGAGGATGGCGATCTTGGGTGCCAGCACCGCCAGCTGGATGGTCTCGAGTCGTTTCTTCTCGCCACCGGACAGGCCGACGTTCAACGGCCGATCGAGCAGCGCCGTTGCCAGGCCCAGTCGATCGGCTTCCGCCCGGACCACATCAGCGACGCCCGACCCCGGAGCCAAGCCCGAGTCTCGACGGCCGGTCGCCGCGAGGGCCTCCGACAGGAACTCCACGAATCCGATGCCCGGGATCTCCACCGGGTACTGGAGGCCCACGAAGAGCCCGGCAGCAGCGCGCTCGTGGGTGGGAAGGGCGAGAAGGTCGACGCCGTCGAGGGTGACGGTGCCAGCGGTGACCGTGTACCCGGGGCGACCCATCAACACGTGCTGGAGTGTCGACTTCCCGGAACCGTTGGGCCCCATGATGGCCTCGACCCGTCCCGAAGCGACCTCGAGGTCGACGCCCTTGAGGATCTGGTGACCGTCGACCTCGGCGTGCAGGCCCTCGATCTTCAGCAAGCTCATCGGGAGACGCTCCCGTCATGTGACTCGGTGTCGGTGCCGGCGTCGGTGTCGGTGTCGAGATCGACCATCACGACGTCACCGTCGAGGCGCACCCGGTACACGGGCACCGCCGTCGTGGCCGGCAGGGTTTGCGGCTCGCCGCTCACCAACGAGAACGTGGAACCGTGCTTCGGGCATTCGATCTCGCACTCGTCCTCCCACACCGCGCCCTCCGACAGCGAGTAGTCGGCGTGGGAGCACTCGTCGCCGATGGCGTACCAGGCGTCGCCGATGTGCACGAGGCAGACGCGGTGTCGACGTCCAGTACCGTCGACCACGTCGAAGCGCTGAGCCGAACCGGCAGCCACGTCACCCTTCGAGCACACGGCAAACGACGACGGGACCATCAGGCCCTCCCCCCGAACTTGGCGGTGACGGCCGTCCGCAGCGGCTCGGCCAACGAGGCCAGGGGGAGCCGAGCCAGCACGTCCTCGAAGAACCCGAACACGATGAGCCGCTCGGCGTCGGCCGGGGCGATCCCCCGCGACTGGAGGTAGTAGAGCTGGTCCTCGTCGATGGGGCCGATGGCCGAGGCGTGGGAGCACTTCACGTCGTTGGCCTCGATCACCAGGTTGGGGATCGATTCCGCGCCACACGGCGGCGGCGCCAACACGAGGTTGCGGTTGGTCTGATCGGCCCGGGCCTTCTTGGCGTTGACGCGCATGTGCACGATCCCCGAGTACACCGACTTGGCCCGTTCGTCGACGGCACCCTTGAACAGCAGATCGCTCGACGTGTACGGCGCCTGATGGTCTTGCAGGGTGCGGAAGTCGAGCGTCTGGCTGCCGGTCCCGAAGTACACCGCGAGCAGATCGCTCGACGCGCCCTGGCCCACGAGCACCGACTCCGAGCGCAGGCGGGCGTAGTCGCCGCCCAGGGCCACGGCCGACGAGCGAAGCGTGGCGTCACGTCCGATCGTCGACCGCTGCAGCGCGATCTGCCAGGTGCCGGAGCCGTGGGCCTGCAACGCCACGTGGCTGAGCAGGGCCCCGTCACCGATCACAAATTCGGTCACGGCGTCGGCGAGATGCACGATCCCGGCAGGCGATGCGTGGTACTCGGCCACCGTGGCCTGAGCCTGCTCGCCGAGCACCACGAGCGTGCGGGGGAACGACACCAGGCCGTCGCCCTCGCACCAGTGGGCCACCACGATGGGGCGCTCGACGACCACGCCCGCCGGCAGGTAAACGTAGGCCGCGCCGACAAGGAACCCGTCGTTGAGATCGGTGAACCAGTCCGCCGAAGATGCAGCCGCTGACCCGAAGCTCTCGCGGACGGGCCCGTCGGCCACCTCGAGGATGTCGCCGACCGCGACACCCCGGGCCACGAGCTCGTCGTCGAGCTCCAGATGCACCACCCGACCGTTGCGCACGACGATGAGACCGGCCCGGTCGGGGATGGCCGCCGCCACCGCGGCCGCCGCGGGCGCGATGCCGGCCTCGCCGATGCCGTCGATCCACGCCGGGGTGAACCGGTCAAGGGCCAGCGACTCGATCCGGGAGTACCGCCAGATCTCCTCCGAGGAGGTGGGAGCCGTGCCCGCAGAAAAGCGCTCGACGGCGGCGATCCGACGGTCGGCCAGCCACGCCGGACCGTCGAGCCGGCGCGCCAAGTCGGCATCGAACGACAAAGTGGTGGTGCTCATGTTCCCCTCAATGTGCGCGAGCTCCCGCGAGGCTCAGGCCGCGTGTCAAGCCAACAGCGTCGTGTCAGCCAACAGCGTCGTATCAGCCAACAGAGCCTTCCATCTCCAGCTCGATCAACCGTGACAGCTCGACGGCGTACTCCATGGGCAGGGTCTTGGTCACGGGCTCGATGAACCCGTTGACGATCATGGCCACGGCCGCCTGCTCCGACAGCCCTCGGCTCATCAGGTAGAAGAGCTGGTCCTCGCCCACCTTCGACACCGAGGCCTCGTGCCCGACGTTGGCGTCGTGCTCGTTGATCTCCATGTACGGATAGGTGTCGGACCGGCTGTGGTCGTCGAGAATGAGCGCGTCGCACGTGACCCGGCTCTTGGCGTGGTGGGCACCGGGCTCGACCCGTACCAGGCCGCGGTAGGTGGTGCGGCCCCCGTCCTTGGAGATCGACTTGGAGTTGATGAGCGACGTGGTCTCGGGGGCGGCGTGCACCATCTTGGCCCCGGCGTCTTGGTGCATCCCGGCGCCGGCGTAGGCGATCGAGAGCACTTCGCCGTGAGCCTTGGGGCCCATGAGCCACACGGCCGGGTACTTCATGGTGAGCTTGGACCCGATGTTGCCGTCGATCCATTCGACGGTGGCCTCGGCGTCGGCCCGGGCCCGCTTGGTGACCAGGTTGTAGACGTTCGGCGACCAGTTCTGGATGGTCGTGTACCGGATGCGCGATCCTGGCAATGCAACGAGCTCGACGACCGCGGAATGCAGCGCATCGGTTGTCCACACCGGAGCCGAGCAGCCTTCGACATAGTGCACCGACGATCCCTCGTCAGCGATGATGAGCGTCCGCTCGAACTGTCCGGCGTTCTCGGAGTTGATCCGGAAATAGGCCTGCAATGGCATGTCGACGTGCACACCCGGCGGAACATAGATGAACGATCCTCCCGACCACACGGCCGAGTTGAGTGCGGCGAACTTGTTGTCGCCCGGGGGAATGAGCGTTCCCATGTACTTCTGGACGAGCTCGGGGTAGTCGCGTACCGCGGAGTCCATATCGGTGAAGAGAATCCCGAGACTCTCGAGATCTTCACGGTTGCGGTGGTACACGACTTCGGACTCGTATTGCGCGGTGACACCGGCGAGGAACTTGCGTTCTGCTTCGGGGATACCGAGCTTCTCGTAGGTTTTCTTCACGTTGTCCGGGAGCATGTCCCAGTTGTTGACCTGGCCCTCGGTGGGCTTGATGTAGTAGTAGATGTCCTGGAAGTCGATGTCGGGCATGTTCTGTGCGAACCACGACAGCATGGGCTTGCGCTCGAAGGTCTTGAGCGACCGGAGCCGGAACTTCAGCATCCAGTCGGGCTCGCCCTTCATCTCGGACATCTCGCGTACGACCGCTTCGGAGAGCCCCTTCTTGGGCTTGAAGACGTAATTTTCCTCGTCGTGCCAACCGAGCTGATAGCGGCCGAGGTCGAGTGCCTGGGTCATGTCGACGCTCCTGTGCTGGCGGACGGGATTTCCACTACGCAGATAGTAACAACTCGACGGCCCTATTCCCACTACGCCGGTAGGGGGAATCCCGGGGCCGGCCAGATCGGACACATCGGGCTCCCGACCCGCCCACCTGCGGGTATCCACCAGCGGCGCCGGTGACCGGCGTACTCTGCCGCCATGCTCACCGAGAGGCGGGGACGGGTGTTCGAGGCCATGTCGCCGCGGCGCGGCCTCGCCCGGCGCCGTGAGGCTCCCGCCTGGCACGAGCTCATCGCCCCGCCCGATGCTGCGCCGCGACGGCCGGGCCAACCGGTCGACGTCACGGTGATCGGCCCGCTGTCCGCCCACTCGCCCGCGTCCGACGCGTCCGACGGGGCGAGCAGCACTCGCCGAGCCAGCGGTCTCATCAGCGTGTATCGAGCCGAGGACCACGAGGGTACAGCTGGCCCACGAGGGTCGGCGGTCGGCGGCTCGAGCCCCCGCTCGGCGCCATGCCCCGAGCCCACGACGATCCCGGCGACCGTGCGGCACCTCGAACGCTCCGTGGTGGAGCTCGGGCTGCGCACCGAGGCGCTCGCCGCCAGCCTCGACCGTCTCGACGGCTCTCTCCTGCGACTGCTCACCGACGTGATGGAGACCCGCAACCGGCTCCGGGCCACCGCCACCCCGGCCGTGGTGAGCGAAGCCGAGCACCGCCTCCGCCGCCTCCACGGCCAGCTCCAGCAGGTCGACAATCACCTGCGCACGAGCGTGCTCGCCGGCCCTTCCCCCCAAATTTGTGCAGAAATGCTCACCGGGTGAGCATTTCTGCACAGATCAGGAGTGGTGGCGAGGCCTAGGCGCTGATCGTCGACGACGGCTGGGCCGCCGACGTCGTGGTGGCGCCCCGGGTCGTGGTCGCGGTCGACGTGGAGGTCGCTGTCGACGTGGAGCTCGGGCGGGTTGACGACGTGGTGGTCGCTCCCGGAGCCGAGGAGCTGGCGCCGCTCACGCTCGTCGAAGCTGTCGTTGATGTGGACGACGAGAAACCCAACCGGTCGACGGCCTCGGCGACGTACTGCCGGGCCAGATCGATCTGCTCCTGATACGTGCCGAGGTCGCCACGGTCGAGCGCAGCCTGGGCAACACCGAAGGCCGCGTCGGCGGCGCTCAGGAGCTCTTCGACCGTCTCGTCGCCCGTGGTGACCGGAGGCGGCGGAGGTGAGCCCGGCGCGGGAGGCGGTGCCGGCGGCCCGGGAGGCGCCGGAGGATCCCCGTCGACCACGGCATCGCCACAGGTCTCGATGGAGGCGAACTCGGGGAAGCTCTTGAGCGCCTCGCACAGCGTGGGCTTCATCACCGCCTTGTCCTTGTAGAACACGGCGACGGCCTCAAGGCCCGGGTACTGGGTCTGACCCGCAGCGCGCAGGTAGACGGGCCGCACGTACAGGATGGAGTTGCCGACCGGGACGAGCTGGAGATTGCCGAGTTCGACCGACGAGCCCTGCTGGTTGATCAGCGTGAGCTGTTCGGAGATGTCGTTGGTCGTGAGGATCTCGTTGCTGGCCTGCGCAGGACCGAGCACGGGAGGCGAAGCGGGCATCTCGTACGCACTGATCTTGCCGTACTCCTCGGGGTCGGATCGGGCCACGAGGAACGCTACGAGGTTTTGGATGCTCCCCGTCTGCGACACGGGGACCAACGGCTGAAGAATCACGTACTGCTCGGTGTTCTCGCCGGGCAGACGCATGAGCAGGTAGTACGGGTCCAT
The DNA here is from genome assembly GCA_031362415.1 of Actinomycetes bacterium. Taxonomy (GTDB): domain Bacteria; phylum Actinomycetota; class Acidimicrobiia; order IMCC26256; family VFJJ01; genus VFJJ01. The sequence continues at coordinate 5,666 of JANLSK010000186.1, forward strand.
CCGATCAGCGCTGTTGCTCTCGATGGAGATGGCCTGCCCGCCGGCGGTGACCGCCGTCTGGGGCCCCACTCCGGTCCTCCCGCCCGCCGAATCGAGTCGGCCCGTGTCGGGGTCCTGGGCGATCGACCACTGGTTGGAGCGGTTGTAGAAGCCCGCCGGGTCGGTGACGTGGTAGGAAGCGAAGATCCCCGACTGCACACGGAAGAGGTCCTCCGGATAGCGAAGGTGAGCCTCCAATTCGGGCGGCATGGCGTCGCGAGGTGTGAAGAGGTCGGGGAATGCATCGCTCCAGGCCCGGATAAGCGGGTCGGACGGGTCCATCACGTAGAACCGCAGTGTGCCGTCGAACGAGTCGACCGTGATCTTCACGGAGTTGCGCACGTAGTTGAAGCGCTGGCCCAGCCCACTTCCCGCGGGCAGCCCGCCCGGGACCACGGCTTGGGCGTAGGGGTAGCTCTCGGTGGTCGTGTATGCGTCGAGCACCCACGTGACCCGTCCGTCGACAATGACCGGATACGGGTCGGCGTCGAGATCGAGGAACGGGGCCAGGTCGTGGACCCGATCGCGGATGTCGCGTTTGATGAGGATGCGCGACTCGCTGTCGAGGTCGCCCGAGAGGAGCAGCCGGGCGTCGAGGAAGCTCAGGGCGAAGGCCGTCCGCCGGAAGATGCTCGACAGCTTGATGCCACCGGCCCCGTCGTAGCCCGACGCCTCAGCCGCGGCGTCGAGAGCAGGGTCGAACTCCGGGAGCGCGGTGTTGACGACCGCGTAGTCGCCCAGACGCTCGCCGTAGTAGAGCCCCTTACCGTCAAGCTCGATCTCGTCCGCCAGGCTGTCGGGCGGAAGGTCCTTGACGATGAACTCGGGGAGACCGCCTTGGGCGATGGCGTTGGCCGGCGCGAGTGCCACCCCTTGGCCGTGGGTGTACACGAGATGGCGGTTGACCCACGACTGACTCGGGAGCTGATCGAGATTGATCTCGCGAGCGGCGAGAACCACCTGGGTCACCGTGCCGTCGATGACGTACCGATCGACGTCGAGATCGGAGAAACGGTAGAAGGCCCTGATCTGCTGGAGGTTCTGCCAGGTGGCACCCACGAACTCGGGGTCCCAGAGCCGGGCGTTCTGGAGCGTGACCGAGTTCTCGTCGATGTCGGCCGCGGTGAGGTCGGCCGAGTACTCGAATGATTGCTCATCGACATCGGCGATCCCGTACGCCGCTCGCGTGGCCTCGATGTTGCGGGCGATGTACTCGGCCTCGCGGGCCTGCTCGCTGGGCTCGACCTTGAAGCGCTGGTAGAGCTGCGGATACACGGTACCGATGGCCAACGACACGAAGGCCCACAGGCCCACGGCGATCACAGGAAGGGCGAAACCCCGGAGGCGGATGTTGACCAGGAACAAGATCACCGCGGCGATCGAGATGACGATCAGCAGGCGCAGCGCCGGGAGCTGGGCGTTCACGTCGGTGGCCGTGGCGCCGTGCACCGCACCTCGGGTCGAGGTGGTGAGGCCGAAGCGCTCGAGGTAGTAGCCCCAGGCCCGAACCAGCGCGATGAGGGCCAGCAGCACCGACAGGTGCACCTTCACCTGTGGGCTCACCCGCTGGAAGGGGCCCTGCACGCGGATGCCGCCGTTCAGGTAGTGCGCAACGGCCGTCACGATGAGGATGACGATCAGCGACGCGAACGTCCAGTCGAACACGACCCGATAGAACGGCAACTTGAAGACGTAAAAGCCGATGTCGCGCCCGAACTGGGGATCGTTGATCCCGAAGTCACCGCCGTGGCGGAACAGCAGCCACTTCTCCCAGTGCCCGGTGACGCCCACGCCGGCGATGATCGCGAACAGGGCCGACAGCCCAAGCCGGAGCCGCCCGGCGTAGGGGCCGATGAACCGCCGGTATCGCTCGGTGACATCTTCCTGGGCGCTGGGAAGAAAGCGTGGCGCGATCCGATCGGCGATCACGAGGTTTCCCAGCAACAGCACGAAGAACGCGACCATGAAGATCGCCGCCGGCACCAGCCGGGCCTCGATCGACTGACGCCAGACGGAGGTGAGCCCGACCTCGTCGAACCAGAGGTAGTCGGTCCAGAACCCGGCGATGCCCCGCAAGCTCAACAGCAGCACGATCAGGACCACGATGGCGACGACGATCGCCACCCGCGATCTGGTGAAGCGCGGCTGATCCCGTTCGCGTGAAGTCGGTACCCTCATCGAGGACGCATCGTAGAGCGCGATCGGACGCGATCCCGAGGCGGCCGGGGAACCGAGGTCGGCTCCGAGCCGATCACATCGTCAACCGGCGACGGGCGCCGACGCTGCGATCCGATCCGTCCACGGAAGACCTCGACCCGGCTTCGACCACGAAGCACCGACACCCCGGATGAGCCGGCGGATAGGCCTGCCCGGTCGGGAACAGGCATCCCTTGGCTGTGGGTTCGAGCGCGTTGTCCTCGGCATCGGGACATGCGGCCATGGGATCCACGACCCAACGCAGCGCGACGCCGTCGGGGGCCGCGTCATAGCCGCCCCGGGCCCAGGCGGCGACGACGACATCACGCGACGCTGCCTCGACACGCTGGGTCTTGAGCTCCCGGTAGTGAGCGCCCAGCCGCTCGCCCACCTGGGACCAGTCACCGGTGGTGGGCGCCAGGGCGCCAGCCAGACGCTCACGTAGCGGCAGCACGAGCTCCGAAGCGAACGTTGCGGTGAGCTCCCGAGCGACGGCATGGGCGTCGGCGATCTGCGACGCATCGCCTCCCGCCGTGGCGACGCCGGCACTGTAGGCATCCTGGACGATGTCGAGGGCCGCAGCTTGGAAGATCCCGAGATGCCGATCGAGCTCGGGCAGGAGCGTCAGGGCCGGACCGTGCTTGGAGCGCCGCAGCGAGTGCAGCAGCTCGTTCTGCTCGTCCTGGAGCGAGCGCCTGACTCGTCGTACGAGCCCGGCGACGAGTGGCTCGACCGCCTCATCGCGGCGGGCTACGAGGACGGCGTCGCGCGCGGCATTCACACCGGGCCGGCCGGTGGCGATCGTCGACTCTGCGACCAGATCGATGATGACCTCGATGGTCGCTTCGACGGCCGTACCACGAAGTGCATCGATGGCTGGCGTGCCGGAGCGATCGGCGAGCTCGTCGGGCACCGACCCCGGCTCACCAGCCGAGGCCGAGTCGAGTGCCCCGTCGGCCTCGGCCTGCACCGTGCTCTCGCGCAGCCTCGAGAACAAGACGTCGACGGCGTCGGGCTCGGCGCTGGCGTCGGCATCGCTGACCACGTCGACGGTCGACGGCGCAGCCGCCTCCTCAACCGCGACGTGCTGCTCCGTCGCGACACCGCCGCCATGCACCTCCGGCGCCCCCGGCTGCTCGACAGCCATCGGCGAAACGACATCCGGCGCAACGGGTTCGCTCCCAACGGGTTCGCTCCCAACGGCCTCTGGCGCGACGACCGCTGGGGCAACGGCTTCCGGCGCGACGGGCATCAGCCCTGCCGTGTCCAGAGCGGCCTCCTCCAACGCAGGGGCCTCGGGCTCGCTCCTCGGGGCCGTTCCGAGCGGAACGAGCGGAGCCAAGGGCTCGGGCTCGACCCCGGCGGCCAGCGCCGCCGCCCGCAGCTGGCCGTCGAACGCCTTGGCCGGCGCCGAGGGCTCCTCGGCCGAGACAACAGCGATCGGCTGGGTGTCGTCCAGACCGACGGAACGGACCGGCGATCCGGCGATCGGAGCCACAGACCCCGTCGCCGACGAACGGGAGTCGCCCGTGAGCGCCTCCGTTGCCTCCTCGAGGGTCAGCCGGACGATGCGATAGGCCTCGAGCAACCGGTCGCGTCCGGCTCGGAGATCGTCCAGACGGGCCGTGGCCGCGGCCTTGCGTCGGGCCAGGTCGGAGAGCATCCGCTCGCGAACCGCTTGCGCCTCGCCGACCATCTCCCGACCCGTCGTCCGAGCGGTCTCGATCTCCTGGACCGACTGGCGCTCGGCCTCGGCCACGAGCTCGCTCGCCCTGAGCTCGGCATCGGTGCGAACCCGCTCGGCGTGGTCGTCGGCGTCTCGCCGCTCTCGCCGCGCGTACACGTCGGCGTCGTCAACCATTGCTTGGGCGCGTGCCTCAGCCTCGGCGATCGTCTGCTCGAAGGTCGTCTCGGCGTCGGCCCGCAGGCTCGTGGCGATGCGTTCGGCCTCGTCACGGATCTCGGCGGCGGTGGTCTCGGCCTGCACCGTCTTGCGTTCGAGCACGGTCCGAGCGTCGTCGCGCAGGCGCCGAGACTCGTCGTGGGCCTCACGCACCAGCGAGCTGGCCCGCTCCTCGGCGTTGCGTCTGATGTCGTCGGCTGCCTCCTGCGCCGCCCGGAGCACCCGGCTGGTCTCGTCTCCGAGCGCCTGGAGGAGCTGCTCCCCCGAGAGCTCGACCCGGCCAGGCCCCCGGCCCTCGAGCGCGGCGATCTGGTCTCGGAGCTGGGGCTCGAGGCGTCGAGCCGCCGCCAGCTCAGCTCCCACCACACGCAGCCACTCGCGCACTTCCAGCTCGTCGAGACCCTTGCGGACCGTCGAGAACGACCGTCCGACGACATCATCGACCGACATGGTTCCTGACGACGTGCCGTCTCGGTCAAGCCCGTTGCTGGCAGGCCGGTTGCTGGCAGGCCGGAAGTTGGCAGACATGGCGATCCCCCGTGCAGAGTGTGCCGCGACACGTTGCCCAGCAGGGAGCGCGCGTCCGCGGAACCGAATTCGGTCCCCGTCCTCCGCCTTGGCCCACACGCATGGTACGACGGCGAAGCGTCCGAATGGCGGACACTGATGCGAAATCGCCATCGGTGTGCAGAAAACGCTCAGCCCGTGAGAATGGCTGCACACGCTCGGGAGGCCTCGGTGAGCGACCGGAGACCGGTGGTGTCGCCGCCGATGCTCCGCAGCACCTCGATGGCTTCAGGGAGGGTGCCGACGCCATAGACGGGCATGTCACCGGCTTGCTTCTCGGCCTCGGCCACCTCGCCGAGCGGGACGAGCATGGCCACCGCCCCGGCCCGGCGGGCCGCGACGGCCTTCTGCTTGACACCGCCCACGTCCTGGACCTCACAGTTGATGCCGATGGCCCCGGTGACGGCCACCGTCTGGCCGCCGGTGAGCTCACCCTCGGACAGCTCGTCGATGAGCCCCAGCGTGAACGCCAGCCCTGCCGACGGACCGCCGACCGCCCCGGTGTCGATCTCGATCGTGTACGGGACGTCGATCTCGAAGTCGCGGGTCCTCGGGGCGATCCCGATGATGGCCCGGGAGACGCCGGTCTCCTCGTCGACGATCGACCGCAGGGCCACCGGTTCGGTCCTGGTCTCCGGCTCGGCCGCGCCTTCCACCAACCGTTCGAACGTGATCTCCACCTCGTCGCCGGGCTGACGGCCGGCCAGGATCGGCCCGATGTCGGAGTCGATGGTGACGGGCTCCCCGTCGATGGCCACGATGGTGTCACCCAGCGCCAGCACGTCGGCCGACGGCGCTTCGGGATCGATGTCGACGATGGTCACCCCGGTTCCCTTGAACCCGAACTCGCGACCGAGGTAGGCCAACGCCACGACCTCGGCCTTGAGCTTCGAGTCGTCGATCTGGAGACGTCCCTGCTCCCGGATCTCCCGCCGGGTCTGGCCTCCGGTGTATCGCTCCTCGGGGACGATGTCGACGGTGTCGTCGAGCTTGGCTCGCAGCCACTCGATACGCCGGAGCCGTCGGCTCGAGATCGAGACCGTCAGGTACAAGAACTCGCCCGCCGGTTCGAACGACGGGGTCCCGTCGATCACAAGGTGGGGGTTGACGGGCTCGGCGCGACGGGGCGACACCGCCACGAACTTGGTGGGCAACAGAGCGAGGATGACCAAGGCCAACACCATGGCGCCACCGCTGATCGCCATGATGCGCCGACGGAGGATCCGACGGCGCTCGGCCGGGCTCGGCGTGGGCTGAAACGGCGGGACCGCCAACTCGGGCGGGGCTCCGATCGCCAGTGCGCCGCTGGCGGGGTCGCCGTCATCGCTGGCGGCGCGGGTGGTCGACCCGTCGTGGGCCGCGTCGGTGTCGCTTGCGATCTCCGTCATCGAGTGCAGTCTCCCAGATCGCCACGAGGCCCCTGCACGCGGGGCGGCAGGTATCGTCACGTTTGATGGCCAGAAGGATCAGGCAGGAGACGACGCGGCGCTACGCCACGGTCGGCAGTTGGCGCGGCTGGG
>JANLSK010000257.1:0-3325 GCA_031362415.1 Actinomycetes bacterium
CCAACATCAGCGTGACGATGGAGAACCTGGCCGCTTCTGAGAGCCGGATCCGTGACACCGACATGGCCCAGGAGATGACCATGTTCACCCGTCACCAGATCATGACCCAGGCCGGTACCGCGATGCTGGCCCAGGCCAACGTCTCACAGCAGGGCGTTCTGTCCCTGCTCCGCGGCTAGTAGCTCACTTCGGAGGGGGAAGGGTCACCTTCCCCCTCCGGCTTCGGCGGCAGCTCTGCCCTCGCCGAGCAGCACATACGAAGAAATTCCTGTGCCGGTCACCGGCATATCAGGCAACCTCTTAACCGCTCTCCTCGCTCAGCCGAAGAGAGGCCCGAGCAGCATGGATGCTCATCGGGCACGAGTCGACTGACGGTGTCCGCGACGCTCGGACACAGCCGCACTCGGCGAGACACGGAGGTTGACCAGTGCGCATCAATCAGAACATCGGGGCGATCAACGCCTACAGGAACCTGACAGGCACGCAAGTCGAGTTCAACAAGTCATTGGAGAAGTTGAGCTCAGGTTTCCGTATCAACCGTGCGGCCGACGACGCCGCTGGTCTCGTGCAGTCAGAAGGCCTGCGTTCGCAGGTGTCGGGTCTGCGGGTCGCGATCCGCAACTCGCAAGACGGTATCTCGGTGGTGCAGACCGCTGAGGGTGCGTTGACCGAGGTGCACTCGATCCTGCAGCGTATGCGGGACCTGGCGGTGCAGGCAGCCAACACCGGTTCGGCTGACACGACCGCCCGGAACGCGGCTCAGGCGGAGGTTTCCCAGCTGTCGGCTGAGATCACGCGCATCACCGGCTCGACGAAGTTCGGTGTGCAGGCCCTGTTCGACGGCAACTTCGGTGTGCAGGCGGCCGCGACCTCGGGTGTGGCCCTGGCGGCCTCGGCCGGATCGGTCACGGCGGCGGCCAGCGTGTTCACCGTGTCCGTCGGCGGTCTCGCAGCCGTCACGGTCACGATGACCGCCGGCACGTACGCCACCGCGGCGGCGCTGGCCACCGCGATCAACACTGCGCTGGGCGCGGCGACGTTCTCGACGGGCTCGTCGGTGTCGTCGTACGTCACGGCCACGGTCACCGACAACGGCGACGGCTACTGGACCACGAGCCTCCGGTCGAACGGGACCAACGCCGCAAGCGGGGCGTCGCTCACCACGGCGGGCGGCTTCTTCACCAACCGGAACCTCTCCGTCGGTACCTCGGCGGCTGTGGGTTCGGGTGGGGTGTTCCAGGTGGGGGCCGGGGCGACCGACACGATCAACATCAGCATCGGCTCGATGTCGTTGAGCTCGCTCGGTATCGGTGCGGTCGACGTGTCGACCAGCGCCGCAGCGGCGATCACCTCGATCGACGCGGCGATCTCGCTGGTGTCGACGATCCGTGGTGACATGGGTGCCAAGCAGAACCGTTTCGAGCACACCATCGCCAACATCAGCGTGACGATGGAGAACCTGGCTGCTTCCGAGAGCCGGATCCGTGACACCGACATGGCCAAGGAAATGACCATGTTCACCCGTCACCAGATCATGACCCAAGCCGGCACCGCGATGCTGGCCCAGGCCAACGCCTCGTCGCAGGGCGTGTTGTCACTGCTGCAGGGTTGACGGCTGCGGCTCCTCCGCACCAAGCGCACCGAACGTACCGAGCGAGGCACGAGGCGGCCCTCCTGGTGGGGGCCGCCTCGGCCGTTCCGGGCAAAGCCTCGCCTGGGGCCGATCGTCAGGCCTTGACTGCGTTCGGGTATGGCCGATGGAGACGTGAGTCAATCTCCAGAGCCCGGGACTCCCGGGAAGGGATCGGTCATGGCTGCACCGTTGTTCAACATCGGAGGGCTCGCCTCCGGCCTCGACACCAACAGCATCGTCGACGGCCTCATGAACATCGAGCGCGCGCCGATCCGGGCCCTGGAGACCAAGCAGCGGACGTTCCAGGCCCGGGCCGACGGCTGGAAGAGCGTGACGACCCGCCTGTCGGCGCTGCGGACGAAGCTCAACGACATCGCGCTCCCGGGGAAGTTCGAGGGCTACGTCGACGCGACATCGTCGGACACCACCATCGCCAAGGTCACGGCGGGCATCGGCCTGGCGCCGTTGAACCTCACGTTCACCGTCGACAAGCTGGCCAAGGCCGAGCAGCGAACATCGAACACCAACTTCACCAGCGCCGACCAGACGGTGGGCGCGGGGACCTTCACGTTCTCCGCCGGCACGGGAGCGACCCAGACGATCACGACCACCGCGTCGACGACCGTCGCCGATCTGGCTCAGCAGATCAACGCCCTGAACAAGGGTGTGACGGCCAACGTGGTCTCGACCGACGGCACGTCGCACAAGCTGATCCTGCAGGGCCAGACCACCGGGGCGGTGAACGCGATCACCGTCGGCGGAAGCCTGACCGGCTTGCAGTCGGCCAACTTCACGGTTTCACAGGCTGCCCAGGACGCGCAGCTCACCATGGGCTCGGGCCCGGGCGCTCTCGTCATCACCCGGCCCACCAACACCGTCAACGACTTGTCGTCGGGTCTTATCCTCAACCTGCAGAAGGAATCGACGACCCCGGTGACCCTCACGGGCGGCCGCAGCGCCGACAACGCCTTCAAGGCCATCAAGGGCTTCGTCGACGAGCTCAACGCCACGGCCAAGACGCTCAAGGACCTGAGCAAGATCGACCCGGCCGACTCCACGAAGAACGGGCCGCTTGCAGGCGACGCGACCCTCCGGTCGTTGCGCTTCGCTATCAGCGGCTTCGTGAGCGCCCAGGTGGAAGGGATCACGGGCCCGGTCAGCCACGCCAGCAGTGCCGGGCTCTCGATCCAGCGTGACGGGACGTTCTCGCTCGACGAGACCAAGCTCAAGGCCGCGCTCGCCAGCGACTGGACCTCGGTCGCGCGCTTGTTTCAGCGCAGCGGGCAGGCCGCCGATTCCCGGCTCCAGTTCATCAACGGCTCCGACGCCACGGCCGTGGGCTCGTACGGCGTGGCCGTCACCCAGGCCGCGACGGCCGCCACCGTCACGGGCAACATCTACTCGCCCCCCGTTGCCGACACGGCCTTCACGGTCGTGAGCTCGGGCAAGACGATCAACATGACGATCACTGCGGGGTCGACGATCAACCAGGCGATCTCCTCGATCAACGCGTCGCTCGATGCGCAAGGCATCACCTCGCTTCGGGCCTCGAGCGCCGGCGGGGGAGCCCTCAAGCTGGCGGAGGGCCGCTACGGGGCATCGGGGAGCTTCACCGTTGCCGGCGCCGCGGCCTTCGGCCTCGACGGCACGCACAACGCCGTCGATGTGATCGGCACGATCGACGGCCAGGCC
>JANLSK010000258.1:0-27189 GCA_031362415.1 Actinomycetes bacterium
CCACGTACTGGATGGTGGGCTTGTCGACGATCGGGAGCATCTCCTTGGGCTGGCTCTTGGTCGCCGGGAGGAACCGGGTTCCGAGACCAGCTGCCGGGATCACCGCTTTACGAACACTGGACATGGTGGTGACTGTAGGAGGATTGCGGACCCTCTCAGAACACCCGTCGACTCAGCTTGTCCGATTCCCGTTCAGGCCGAGCTCTTGGCCGCGCGCCAACCGGGCCAGGTTCTTGGTGTGTCGAGCCACGATCAGCAGGGCGATGGCCGCCAGCACCCCAATCTCCCACCCGGCCCGATCGTCGAGCGTCCAGGCCAGCACCGGCAGGGCCACGGCGCACACGAGCGACGCCACCGAGGCCCGCTTGAGCACCTTGCCCATCACCAACCACGCCACCATGAGGGCCACGGCGATGAGCGGATGCAGCACGAGCATCATGCCGGCGGCCGTCGCCACGCCCCGCCCACCCTTGAAGCGCCGGGTGACGGGGAACACGTGGCCGAGGATGGCCGCCACCCCGAGGAGGTAGCCGCCAGCGCGACCCTCGAGCACCAACCCCGCGCCGGCGGCGATGGCGCCCTTGGCGGCGTCGCCGACGAACGCCAGCAGGCCCCAGCGTGGCCCCAACAGACGGGCGACGTTCGAGGCCCCCGGATTGCCCGAGCCCTCGGACGTGACGTCGCGACCGTGGGCCCGCACGATGATGTGGGCGGTCGGGAATGTTCCCACCAGGTAGGCCGGCAGAGCGCACACGGCGATCCAGAGCATCGTCGCCAGCGTAGTTTCCGGGCCCCACGGCACCCCTGCTAGCAGTCGCGGGTCGAGAGTGCTAGAATTGTTGCCACTGGCTCCTGCTCTCGTGGGGCCAACCCCGTGCGAGGACCAGGATGCCCACCTACGAGTACCGCTGCCAGCAGTGCAGCGAGCGCCTCGAAGTCGTCCAGACGTTCACCGATGCGCCGCTCACCGAGTGCCCATCCTGTCAAGGTCAGCTCAAGAAGGTTTTCGGAGCCGTCGGCGTCGTGCTCAAGGGCTCCGGCTTCTACCGTACCGACAACCGCAGCTCGAGCGGCTCCCGCTCGGGCGGCAGCGATTCAGGCTCGGGTTCAGGCTCAGGCTCCGGCGAGACGTCCGGGTCGGGCTCGGGCGAGTCCTCGTCGTCGGGCTCGAGTGAATCGAAATCCGGCTCCGGATCGTCATCCGAGTCAGGGTCGAAGGCCGGCTCAGGTTCGAAGTCGGGATCGGGATCGGGCTCAGGCTCGGGATCGGGCTCAGGCTCAGGCTCAGGCTCGGGATCGGGATCGGGCTCGGGCGAATCGAAGTCGTCGAAGTCGTCGAAGTCCGGCACCCCCGCCTCGACGCCGGCCTGAGCCCCGACGCCGGAACTCTGCCGTCGCCATGGTCGAGACCGCGGTCGAGATCGGCATCTTCGGCGGCTCGGGGTTCTACTCGTTCCTGGCCGACGTCGAGACCCACGATCTCGACACGCCGTACGGCCGACCATCGGGCCCGGTCTCGGTGGGCACGATCGACGGTCGCCGGGTGGCCTTCCTCCCCCGCCACGGTCCGCACCACGAGTTCCCGCCCCACCGGGTGAACTTCCGGGCCAACCTGTGGGCCTTCCGGGCACTCGGCGTGGGCGCCGTCATCGGACCGTGCGCGGCGGGCTCGCTCCAGCCCCGCGTGAGGCCCGGCGAGTTCGTCGTCCTCGACCAGCTCGTCGACCGCACCTCGGGTCGGGCCGACACCTACTTCGACGGCCCGGAACCCGTCCACGTGTCGTTCGCCGACCCCTACGATCCGGAGCTGGGTCGCCTCGTCGTCGCTGCGTCCCGAGCCGAGGGCATCGTGGTGCACGAGCGGGGCACCGTGGTCGTCATCTCGGGACCCCGATTTTCGACCCGGGCCGAGTCGCGGTGGTTCAGCGGCCTGGGCTGGGACGCCGTCAACATGACCCAGTACCCCGAGGCCTATCTGGCCCGTGAGCTCGGCATGCGCTATTGCGGCGTGGCGTTGATCACCGACTACGACACCGGTGTCGAGGGCGCCGCCGGGATCGAACCGGTCACCCAGCACGAGGTGTTCGCGTTCTTCGAGGCCAACCTCCACCGTCTGCGGGGCATGTTGTCCCGACTCGTCCCGATGATCCCCCCCACACTGTGTCGGCCCGCCCAGCCGGCTGGTCCGCTGCCGATCTAGGCTTCCGACCCCCACGTGTGCAGCCGCTCGCGCCGGGTTGCGCGTGACCTACGCCGATTCGTACCGGCGCCGCCCGGCCTCTCACCTTCCCCCTGTTCCTGTCCAGCGCACCCCGTCGCGGGCGCGCTCGTGCTCGGGGGAGCGCCATGCGTTCGTCATCGTTCAGGCTCGATAGAGCTCAGCGGGTTCCCACCCGGGGCCTTGCGCGGGTTCGCCGAGACGGCCGCACCAGGCGCTGGGGCCGCCGCCGGGGTCTCGGACGGCGCCGCATGTCGGTGCCCACCGTGGCCTGGTGGACGGTCGCCGTGCTCGCGGGCGGGCTGCTCGTCGAGCGCGTCGCGACCGACTTGGCCGAGCTCAGCCGCCGCGCCCGCGCTGGCGGTCCGCCGGTCGAGGTCGTGGTGGCACGCGTCGACCTCGAGCTCGGGGCCCCGATCACCGCAGCCGACGTGACGACCGTCCACGTCCCCAGCGATCTCGTGCCCAGCGACGCCCTGACGGGGCTCGATGGGGCCATGGGGACAGTCGCCGCGGTTGCCGTCCTCGCCGACACCGTGCTCACTGCTCGTCATCTCATCGATGCTGACCGAACAGACACAGCGGCCGTGGTCGGCCCCAACCAGCGTCTCGTCCGGGTGGTGGTGGAGGGTGGCGTGCAGCCCGAGCCGGGTGACGTGATCGACCTGCTCGCGCCGCAGGGCCCGTCCGACGCCTTCGGTGGCGGCTCGAGCGACGACACGCCTCGGGCCGCCCGGCTGGTCCTGCGGGGTGCGGTGGTGGTGGCCATCGACGACGATCCCGACGGGGCACAATGGGACGACGGACACGACCGTCGAGGCGTCAGCCTGTTGACCAGCCCGGCCGAGGCTGCTCGACTCGTGGGCGCGGCATCGGCTCAGCCCCTCGTGGCCATCCTGGCGCCTCCCGAGTCGGCCCGCGATCACCCGTAAGGTCAAGACACACGGTTCGTCGAGACACAAGGTTCAAGACACAAGGTTCAAGGCACACCGTTTTTGCTCCGAGATACAAGGCCTCGACCCCTGTCGCGAGGCGCACATGGCCGATGACGAAACAGCAGACGACATCCACGGGTCCGACATCGCGATCGTCGGGATGGCGGGGCGCTTCCCCGGAGCCCCCGATGTCGACGCGCTGTGGCAGGCTGCGGTTACCGGTCGCGACTGCCTGAGCCGGGTCAACGACGCCGATCTCGAGCAGGTCGGGGTACCCCGGGAGGTCTACGGGGCTCCCGAGTACGTGCGCCGAGGCGGGTTCCTCGACGACGTCGAGTGCTTCGACGCCCCCTTCTTCGGCTTCGGGCCGCGCGACGCCTCGATCATGGATCCCCAGCACCGCCACTTCCTCGAGACGGCGTGGGCCGCCCTCGAGAGCGCCGGTCATCCCCCCTCGCGCTTCGACGGGCCCATCGGCGTGTTCGCCGGCTCGGGCATGAACACCTACCTGATGCACAACCTGCTCACGAACCCCCAGCTCGTGGCCTCGGTGGGATGGTTCCTGCTCCGCCACACGGGCAACGACAAGGACTTCCTCACCACCCAGGCGTCGTATCTGTTGAACCTCAAGGGTCCGAGCGTCAACATCCAGACGGCCTGCTCCACCTCGTTGGTGGCCATCCACCTGGCGGCGCAGAGCCTCCTCGGCGGCGAGTGCGACCTGGCCCTCGCCGGGGGCGTCACCATCGAGTTCCCCCACCGTCAGGGCTACACCTACCAAGACGGCGAGATCCTCGCCCCCGACGGCTACTGCCGGCCCTTCGAGGCCCGCTCGGCCGGCACGGTGCTCACGAGCGGGGTGGGGATCGTGGTGCTGCGCCGACTGGCCGACGCGCTGCGAGACGGCGACCACGTCCATGCCGTCATCAAGGCCACCGCCGTGAACAACGACGGCTCCGACAAGGTCAGCTTCTTGGCCCCGAGCGTCGACGGTCACGCCAGCGTCGTGGTCGAGGCCCAGGCCCTCGCCGGGGTCGAGCCGGACACGATCGAGTACATCGAGGCCCACGGGACCGGCACCAACATCGGCGATCCCATCGAGGTGGCTGCGCTCACCCAGGCCTTCCGGATGGGGACCGACGCCACGGCGTTCTGCCGCCTGGGCTCGACCAAGGCCAACATCGGCCATCTCGATACGGCCGCAGGGGTGGCCAGCGTCATCAAGACGGCGCTGGCGCTCGAGCACCGGATCTTGCCGCCGCTGGCCAACTTCGAGGGCCCCAACCCGCTCATCGATTTCCCGTCGACACCGTTCGTCGTGAGTGCAGAGCCGGCCAAGTGGGCGGAGGCGCCCGATCACCCCCGGCGGGCCGGCGTGTCGTCGCTGGGGGTGGGCGGGACCAACGCCCACGCCGTGCTCGAGGAGGCCCCCGAGCCGCCCGTCCGGTCCGGCGAGGTGCTGCCCACCCAGCTCCTCGTGGTGTCGGCGAAGACCGACACCGCGCTCGACGCATCCACGGCTCGACTCGCAGCCTGGCTGTGCCAGCACCCCGACGCCGACCTGGCCGACGTGGCCTGGACCCTTCAGGTGGGACGCGACAGCTTCGCCCGGCGTCGAACCGTCGCCGCCCGCTCGAGCGCCGAGGCCGTGAGCCTGCTCGCTCCGCTCGACCCCCGGCGGGTCACGACCGCCACCCTCGCACCCGATGCCGCCCCGGCATCGGTCGTGTTCATGTTCCCCGGGGGCGGAGCGCAGTACCCGGGCATGGGCGCCGAGCTCTACCACCGCATGCCCGAATACCGGGCCGGGATCGACGAGTGCCTCGGCCTGCTCGATCCCATCGTCGAGGGCGGCGCGGCCACCCTGCGGCGCTTGATGTTCCCTGCCGCCGACATCGACGACATCGGACGGGACGAGGTGGCGTCGACCATCGAGCGGGCCATGTACAGCCTGCCTGCGGTCTTCGCCACGAGTTGGGCCACGGCCCGGCTGCTGCGCTCATGGAACATCGAGCCCGACGCCATGACCGGGCACAGCCTCGGCGAGTACGTCGCCGCGTGCCTCGCCGGCGTCATGACGCTCGGCGAGGCATTGACGATCGTGATGCTGCGGGCCCGGCTCTTCGAGCGCGTGGCCGGCGGCGGCGGGATGCTCGCCGTGCCCCTGTCCGAACACGAGGTGGCCGGGCTCCTCCCCGAAGGCGTCGCGGTCGCCACGGTCAACGCACCGTCGCAGTGCGTCGTGTCGGGACGGGTCGACGCCATCGCCGTCGCCGAGCGCCTCCTCGCCGACCAGGGCATCGAGGTCCGCCGGGTGCCGCTGGCCATCGCCCCTCACTCGCCGATGCTCGACCCCGTCCTCGACGAGTTCCGAGCCGGCTTCGCCGCAGTGTCGTTGCAGCCACCGCAGCGGCCGTTCGTGTCGAACCTCACCGGTCGTTGGATCACCGACGAGCAGGCCACCAGCGCCGACTACTGGACACGCCACCTGCGAGAGACCGTCCGTTTCGCCGACGGCATCGCGACGCTCAGCGCCGAGACCCCCCAACGGGTCTTCGTGGAGGTGGGGCCGGGACACGCCCTCAGCTCGTTCGTGCGCCAGCAGCCCAACCCCAGCCGGGCCGTCGTGGCCAGCCTGCGCCATCCCGACGACACGATCTCCGACCTGGCGCACACCCTCGGGGCCCTGGGGCGTCTGTGGGCCGGCGGTGTCGCCGTCGACTGGTCGGCGTTGCACGCGGCCCGTCCCGCCCGGCGGATTCCGTTGCCCACGTACGCCTTCGACCGTCAGCGCCATTGGGTCGAGCCCGGTCGGGTCACGATCGAGCAGCCGGGCGCTTCTCGCTCGACGGGCTCAGCGGGCTCAGCGGCGCTCCGCCGGATCGACGACGTGGCGCAGTGGGGCTGGCGACCGGTGTGGGTGGAGCAGGCGCGACCGTCGACCCCGGCCCGGGTCGCAGCGTCCGGAACATCGAGAGCGGGGACCGCAGCGCCCGCGACGGCGAGATCTCCGATCGGGGCCTGGTTCGTGGTCTCGGCGGCGCCCCACGATCCCCTGGTGGCGGGGCTCGTCGGCGCCCTCGACGCGAGGCTGATCGGCCCCGGCGACCTGCTGCCTCTCGACGCGTCCTCAACGGAGCCCGTCGGCGTGGTCGTCGACGCCGCCGTCGGGATCGACGCGACGCTGTTCCTGGCTCGCCAGCTCGTCGACGACGACAGTCGGCCGGTACGCCTCATCGTGTGGACCGTGGGCGCCCGCTCGGCTGGGGGCACGCCCGTGATCGCACCGCGTCAGATCATGCCGGCTGCGGCGATCCGGGTCGTCCCCCGAGAAGCGCCGTGGATCGGCGTGGTGTCGGTCGACGTCGCCGCGGCCGATCCCGTGGGCTGCCTCGACGAGCTCGTGGCCGAGATCACCGGGTCCGTCGAGGGCGCCGAGGTCGCGCTGCGGCCCGGAGGCTCGCGTTTCGTAGCCGAGCTCCAAGCCGTCACCCTGGCGCCCACGAGCTCCGACGTACCCCCCGGCACGGGCGAGCTGAGCGATCGCGGGTACTTGGGCGACGGATCGTTCGTCGACGGGCTCCCGCTGCGTGCGCGGGGGGTGTACGTCGTCACCGGTGGGCTCGGCGGGATCGGGCTCGTTCTGGCCCGGTGGCTCGCCGAGCGCTGCCATGCCCGCGTGGTGCTCGTAGGTCGCCATGCCCCAGCTGAGGCCGTCGTCGAGGCCCGAGCCTTGGCCGTCGACGGCGCCGAGGTGCACGTGAAGGTCGCCGACCTCACCGATGCCGCGGCCGTCCACACCCTCGTCGACGACATCGTCGCCACGATCGGCCCGATCAACGGCGTCTTCCACGCCGCCGGCACCCTCGATGACGCCCCGATCGCGTCAACGACACCCGAGCGGATGCACGCTGTGCTCGCCCCCAAGGTCGCGGGTATCGAGCACCTGGCGGAGGCCGTCGATCACGCGAACCTCGACGTGTTCGTCGTGTGCTCGTCGACGAGCGCCCGTCTCGGGCTGCCGGGGCAGTTCGCCTACGTCGCGGCCAACGCCTATCTCGATGCCTTCGTTGCGTCGCAGGGAGCGCCGTTCGTGGCCGTCGACTGGGGGGTCTGGAACGGCGTCGGCATGGCCGGGCGGACACCCGTCCCCACGGGCGACGACCCCCGGCCCTCGGCGCATCCGATGCTCACCGACGTGGCGCACAGCGGCGAGACGCTCGTGGCCCGGGCCCACCTGTCCTCCGAGACGACCTGGGCCCTCGACGAGCACCGACTCCTCGATGGCCCGCCGGTGTTGCCGGGCACGGCCTACCTCGAGCTCGCCGTGGCCGCGCTGTCCGACCCCGCCGGCGACGCCCTGGGCAGCGCTGGTGGCGCGTCGATCGGGGGCCAACCCGGTCCCGGCGTGTGGCGGTTGTCCGACGTGTGGTTCGTGGCCGCCCTGCTCGTGCCCGAGGGTTCAGCCGCCGATCTCGTGGTGTCGGCCCGCGGCGAGCACGGCGCACTCTCGTGGTCGATCCAGAGCAGCCCCAGTGGGCGTGAGCACGCGTTCGGATCGGCCGCGTTCGTCGAGCACGCCGACCGTCCCGTCGACATCGACCTCGAAGACCTACGCCGCCGACTCCCCATCGTGCTGCGCGGCGATCTCGAGGACTACAACCACCAGGCCGCCCACATCCGCTTCGGACCCCGTTTCCGGTGCGTCGACTCGTTACGTCTGGGTGACGGCGAGGCCCTGGCCGCGCTCGCGCTCCCCGAGGGACCCGAGGGACACGAGGGACCCGGGGCACCGGGGAACGCCGACATGGGCTTCGTGGCCCATCCGGCCCTGCTCGACATGGCCACCGGCGTCGCCCTGGCGCTGGTGCCCGGCTACGACGACGACGACCGGCTCGTCGTGCCCATCGGAGCCGCGCAGGTCACGTTCTACGATCGGCTCGTCGGAACGGTGTTCAGCCATATCCGGCTCCGGCCCGACGCCACGCTCGACAGCGCGTCGTTCGATGTGAGCATCTGCGACGAGACGGGACGGGTGCTCGTCGACATCGAGGAGTTCACCGTTCGGCGTGTGGCCGACGTGGCGCTTCTGAGCGAGACACCGTCGCCCTCGGTCGGTGCCGCCACCATCGCGGGCCATGCCGGTGGCGATGAGCTCGTGCCCGTGGCCCTGGGCATCACCCGCCCGGAAGGTCGCGACGCCATCGAGCGCATCCTCGTGCACACGGCCGCAGCCGACGCAATCGAGGCCCTCGACGGGCACGCGCGAGACGCGGCCGACGGTCACGACCGCCGCTGGCTCATATCGTCCATCGACCTGAACGACATGGCCCGGCGCATCGACGACGCCCATCGACCCGTCGTCGCCGGCGGAGCCACCGACACCACCGAGGGGACGTCACCCCGGTCGAGTGATCCCATCGAGGCCACCCTCCTCGACGCCTGGAGCGAGCTGCTCGGCGTCGCCGACGTGGGCATCGACGACAACTTCTTCGACCTCGGCGGCCACTCGCTCATCGCCGTCAGGCTCTTCAGCCGTGTCCGGCGTACCTACCAGGTCGACTTCACCCTCTCGACCCTGTTCAGCGCCCCCACGGTCGGCGACCTCGCCGTTGCGATCAGGGAGCGGGCACCGGAGTCGGTGCTGGCGGCCCTGGCTCAGGAGACCCCGTTGGTGGCCCAGCGGGCCGCGTCGGCCGGATCGGCCCCGTCGCTGCTGGGCAGCCTGCTCGTGCCGATCAAGCCCTCGGGAACCCGTCTGCCGTTCTTCTGCGTGCACGGCGCCGGCGGCGAGGTGCTCAGCTTCGCTCCGTTGGCCATGCTCATCGACGCCAACCAGCCCTTCTACGGCATCCGGGCCCTGGGCTCGGCCCGCAGCGAGACACCCCTCAACCGGATCGAGACCATGGCCGCCCGCTACCTGGGTGAGCTCCGGCGGGTTCAGCCCGAGGGCCCCTACCATCTCGGCGGGTACTCGGGCGGTGGGGTCATCGCCTTCGAGATGGCCCAGCAGCTCATCCGCCAAGGCCACGAGGTCGCGCTCTGCGTCCTGTTCGACACCTACCGGCCGGGCTTGCGCATGTACTGGGCCGGACGGGCGGCCTACAAGCTGGCCCGAAGCGTCGCCAACCCCGCCGAGCTCAGGGCGCTCGTCGACCGGCTTCGTCAGCGAGAGCCGATGGCCGATGTCGCGCTGCGCGAGCTCGACGATCCCAGCGACGACTACGACGAGGAGATCGAGGCGCGCGACGAACGCCGGCGCCTCCGAGCCGTGGTCACCAAGGCCACCTTCCAGGCGCTCGACTCGTACAAGATCACCCCGTATCCCGGGACGATCGTCCTGCTGCGCTCGGCCGAGCTGGCGTCACGCGATTTCCTGTCCCCGCGCGACCGGGGTTGGGGACGCCTTGCCGCCCACCTCGAGATCCGCGACATCCCCGGCGACCACTACAAGATGTTCGAACCCCCCAACGTGAGCGTGGTGGGGAGTCGTCTCGATGAGGTGCTGGCCGAGGCACATGCGCGAGTCGCCACCCGGCGGTAACGTCGGCCTCGATGAGGATCGAGGCGGTCATCTGGGACTACGGCGGCGTCATCTGCCTGTCGCCGTTCACGGGCCTGGCCCGCACCGAGGGCGAGCTCGGTCTCCCTCCGGGTTCGCTGTCCGAGCTGTTCTTCGGCGCGTCGTACGCCCACGGCGACGGCCAGCCGGGCGAGGGGGCGAGCGAGCACGACTGGCACCTCCTCGAGAAGGGTCGCCTCGATCTGATCGGCTACCTGGCCCGCCTCGAGGTCCGCTCTCGTGAGCGATTCGGCGAGATCGACCTCGGAGGTCTGCGGGCGCTGGGCGGGGGTGGCGGGGGCATCTTCTGGGAGATGGTGCACTGCATCCGCTCGGTCAAGGCCCGCGGCTACCGGACGGCCGTCCTCACCAACAACATCGCGGAGTTCGGCGAGTACTGGAAGGCGTCGTTCCCGGCGCACGAGGTCGACCTCATCGTCGACTCGTCACACGTCGGGATGCGCAAGCCCGAGCGGGCCATCTACGAGCTCACCGCCGCTCGGCTCGAGCTCGACCCCAAGGCATGCCTGTTCCTCGACGATGTCGAAGCCAACGTCGACGCTGCCCGTACCGTCGGGATGCAAGGCATCCACGTCGATGACGACATCCGCGCCGCCATCACCGCCATCGAGACGGCCCTCGCCGCGGGTTGACCCGCGCCCGCTACCTCTGGGCCGGGCGAGGCTGCGACCCCTCAGCTCACGCTCAGTTCGCCACGCCGACCCCGTGCCCCAGGTCCGCTGACGGCGCTGGCGATGGCCGGGTCGCTGGTGACCGGGTCGAGCAGCTGAAGCCCGCGATCTTCGGCGTCGTTGGCGTCGACGAAGGCGTTGGTCCGGTCGAGATGCTGACGGGCGCCCGCGAGGGTGGACCAGTCCATCCGAGCGGTCCAGCGCCGCACGCGATCGAGGACGGCGACGAACAGCTGGGGACGGTCTTGACAGCTGAGACGTCGGAGTGCGCGCAGGTAGTCGTTGCGGGAGACGGTGGGGATCACCGCACGTTGCTCGTCACCGGCAACGTACTCGGCGTTCATCACTGCTCGCGCCAAGCGCCCGTTGCCGTCGTCGAAGGGATGGATCTCGGCGACGAGGAAGGACGCGAACGTGCCCCGCTGGGTCGGAGTGCTCAGCGAATCGAGGATCTCGTACCCTCGCCGAAGTGTTCCTTGCACCAAGTCTGGCGCGACGAACACGGTGTTCCCAGCCTGGTTCAGCGACAACGTGAACTCACCGGGCCGCTTGTCTGGCCGCCCTCCCAGGATGGCGCGATGCCACCCGCGGAGCAGGTCGATGAACTCGTCGGCCGAAGCCGTGCGTCGACACATCTCGGCATCGTCGGCGACGAGCCGGAAGGTGGCGAGAATGTCGTGGGCGTCGGCGGGGCGCTCCGCGGGAACCTCGCCTTTGAAGACGATGCGCTCGGCCTCGTCGGGGGTGAACTCGGTGCCCTCGATGAAGTTGGAGAAGTAGGCCTCCCAGAACGCCAGGGTGGCACGCCGTCCGGCATCGGCGGGCAGGGCGGGATGGGTCGTCACCACGTCATGGAGGTGATGGGCGAGCAGCTCGAAGCGCAGGACCCGTCCCTGGTCGAACGGCACACCGGCCAAGCGCGCCTTCATGGCAGTCGATCCTGACGTCGAATCCCTCGTGCCGAGGGCGGCTCCGACGATCTCGTTGAGCGTCTCGACTCGATCCGCTGACGCGCCGAGAGCGCCAGCAAGACCTTCGGCCTTGTCGCGGTAGGCGCTCACCTTCTCGGAACCGTCGATGGCACAGAGATGGTCGATCCAGTTGGCCAGCTCGGCGCGCGACAACGTGGCTGGAGGCCTTTCGCTCCGCTTGCGGGTGGGGCGGGTGTTGTCGATCAGGGCGCGCCAACGCGACGCGAGGTGTATACCGGCGCCGATCGCGATGTCGCCCTCGATGGGTCCTGGGCCAGTGCGCGATACGACCGTGACGCCGGGCAGATCAAGGGTGCCCTGGCGACTCGACACGATGAAGAGGTAGCCGTCGTGGGGCTGGGCCCACACGACCGAACGGTCGGTGACGACCGCACCAGGGAACCGATGTGACACGATCTTGCGCCACCAACGGCGTACCGCCTCGCTCGGTTCGGCATCGACGTCGGTGGTGTAGACCCCACGCGCCAGACGCGCCAGCTCTCCCCGGGCAACACGGTCATGCAGCGTCGAGTCGGGTACGTCCGCTGCGAAGATGATGCGGCTCTCCATCGTTCCTCCGGGATTACCCGAAGAAACGATCAGATAACAGAGACTTTCCGAAGAAAACTTTGTATAAGTATGGGAGTCGCTTGGGTTCGCAGACCCGGCCCGTCCCGACACCATGCCGCGGGCTCAGCTGCCGCTGAGGGCCATCTCGCCCACGAGCAGAGGCACGCCCACGGCCGAGCCGGGCAGCCACACCTCGTCGGCGCCGACGGTGAGATCGAGCAGGATGCGCTGGAGGGTCGAGGCGATGGTGACCTCACGGACGGGCTCGGCGAACACGCCGTCACGGATCATGAGGCCCACCGCGCCCACCGAGAAGTCGCCGCTCACGATGTTGGTGCCCGAGTGCAGCCCCGACACCGACTGCACGTAGAGCGCCTCGCCGGCGTCGCTCATGAGCTCGTCGAGCGTGCGACTGCCCGGCGCCAGTCGCAGCGCCCGGGCCCCAACACCAGGGGCGCTCTTGAACCCGCCCCGCACGGCGGAGCCGGTCGTGCCCGAACCCGAGCGGCGGCCCGTGTACACGTTGTGCAGGAAGCCGCGGAGCATCCCGTCAACGATGAGCGGGGTGCGCCGGGTGGGGATGCCCTCGCTGTCGAAGGGCGACGCCCCGAAGGCCCGGGGTTCGGTGGGATCGTCGACCAGGGTGATCGCGTCGCCACCCACGCGCTCGCCGTCGCGACCGGCGAACATCGAGCGACCCTTGAGGATCCCCTCGCCATTGAGCGCCGCACCGTAGAGCCCGAGCAACGACACGCACACGAGCGGGTCGAAGATCACCGGCAGCTTGGCGCTCGGAACCTTGCGCCCGCCGAGGATGCGGACCGTGCGCTCGACGGCGTCACGGGCGGCCTGCTCGGGATCGAGGTCGTCGAAGGTGCGCCCGGCGGAGAACCCGTAGGCGCTTCGGGTCTCGGAGCCTTCGCCGGCCATGGTGACGACCGAACACGACGCCGTGGTTCGGCGCGCCGCAGCGGCGAGGCCCAGCGAGTTGACGATGGCCGATTCCACCATGGAATCGCCGTACTCGGCCGACTCCACGCCGCGGACGCGGGGGTCGAGCCCCAGCGCTCGCCGTTCGAGCTCGAGCGCCAGTGCCACCTTGGCTTCGGTGGTGACCGCGCTCAGGTCGTCTCGCCAGAGATCGAGCCCCTCGACGGCGCTGCTCGAGGTCATCTCGTCGCGTGTGGCGAGCCCGATGTGCTCGTCGGGCGTCCCGAAGCCGGCGTTGTCGCGGGCCTCGGCCAGGGTCTCGAGCACGACGTCGGCGTCGAGTGATCCGGCCCAGGCGTAGCCCTGGCACCCGCCGATGATCACCCGGATGCCCGCGCCTTCGACGCCGGCCACCGACACCGACTCCACGTGGCCCCCGAAGACCTTCACCTCGGTCTCACGGCTGCGGACCACGTACGTCTCGACCTCTTCGCCCGGCCGGGCGTTGGCGACGACCCGTGCCGCGAGCACCTCGAGGTCGACTCCCACCCCGACGCTCACGCTGCCGTCCCCCCCATGGTCATGCGGGCGATGCGCAGGGTGGGCTGGCCCGACGAGACCGGCACGCCCTGACCGTCCTTGCCGCAGGTGCCCGGCCAGGTGGCGAAGTCGTTACCCACGGCGTCGATGAGCGTGAGCACCTCGGGGCCGTTGCCGATGAGCTGGGCCTGACGCAACGGAGCCGTGATCTTGCCGTCCTCGATGAGATAGGCCTCGGTGACCCCGAAGACGAAGTCGCCGCTGGCCGTGTCGACCGAGCCGCCGCCGAGCTGCACGCAGTACACCCCGTAGGGCGTGTCGCTGATGATGTCGGCCGGGTCGGTCTCGCCCCGGGGCAGATAGGTGTTGGTCATGCGGACCATGGGGAGGTACTGGTAGGTCTGGCGGCGACCGTTGCCGCTCGACGGACGGCCTTCCCGGCGGGCCCGCACGAGATCCCACATGTAGTCGGTGAGAATGCCATTCTCGATGAGGACGTTGCGCTGGGCGGGCTGGCCCTCGTCGTCGATGGCGTAGGTGCCCCACTCCTCGGCGAAGGTGCCGTCGTCGATGATCGTCACCAGCGGCGACGCGACCTGCTGGCCCAAGCGCCCCTTGAAGACCGAGGCGTCACGCCCCACGAGATCGGCCTCGAGCCCGTGCCCGCAGGCCTCATGGAACATCACACCGCCGGCGCCCCGTTCGAGCACGATCGGCACCTCACCCGACGGGGCCGGACGGGCGTCGAGCAGGGTGATCGCTCGCCGAGCAGCCAGGCGGGCCGTGTCCTCGGGCGGGTAGCGGTCGAAGAACTCGAAGCCGATGGTGCCGCCGGGACCCTCGAAGGCCGACTGGCGCCCGCTGTCGCCGACGGCCACACAGCTCACCGAGAACCGGATGCGCACCTGGTCGTCCTCGGCCAGGAGCCCATCGGAGTTGGCCACCAGGATCTTCCGGCGGGAGTCGGCGTAGACCGCCGAGACCTGCTCGATCGCCGAGCCCTCGGCCCGGGCGGCCACGTCGGCCCGAAGCAGCATCTCGGCCTTGTCCCGCTTGCCGATCGTGTCAGGAAACGTGACGATGTCGTGGGTGCGCACCACCGACCGACGGGTCAGGCCGACGGTCATCGTGGCGCCGCCCCCACCCTCGGCCGCAGCCGCCGCCGCAGCCGCCGCTGCTTCACGGAGGCCCGCCTCGCTGAGGTCGGCGGTGTGGGCGAAGCCCGTGCTGGCGCCCCTGATCACCCGGATGCCCGCGCCGCGCTCGCGGCCCGAGGTGAACTCCTCGACCTTGCCGTCGTCGAGCTGCGCGCTCGAGACGAGCCGGTCTTCAGCGAACACCTCGGCGAAGTCGCCACCCGTTCGCAGGGCGGCGGCCAGGACACGTTCGAGAACGGAAGCGTCGATCACAGGGGTTATCGTACGCCCCGTGACGATCGCCCCCGGCCTGAAAGGCTCCGCCGAGACCGTGGTGGCCGACGCCGACACGGCCGTGGCGGCAGGCAGCGGCGATGTCGAGGTGCTCGGCACCCCACGCCTCGTCGCGCTCGTCGAGGAAGCCTGCGTGAAGGCCGTCGTCGCCACGCTCGACCCCGGCGACACCACCGTGGGGATGCAGGTGCAGTTCGAGCACGTGGCCCCCACTCCCGTGGGCAAGCGGGTCTGGGCCGACGCCGTCCTGGAGACCGTCCGCGGCCGACGCCTGTCGTTCAAGGTCTCCGCCCACGACGACCTCGGCCTCATCGGCGCCGGCCGCATCACCCGCGTCATCGTCGACCGCGACCGCTTCATGGAACGCGCCAACACCCGCTGACCACTGCGCTGCATGACGCGCAGCTCGCCGCGGGCCAGGGCCAACGAATCCAGCCAACGCCAAGGGTGGTTCGGTAGCCAAGGACCGAGTTCCGCTGCGCATCGGGCTTGCCCTCCTCGGAGTCTTAGGTTAGGTTACCCTAAGTTTATCGGACCCGAGACGACGACCGTCTCCGTTGAACAATGGAGGACCTCGGTGAAAGCACGACCCGTTCTTGCCCTCGCGCTCGCGTCAGGGCTCCTCGTCGCGGCTTGTGGCAGCGACGAGGAGAACGCCGCCCCCGACACGGCCGATGAAGCTCCTGTGGGTGTGCTGTACGAACCGGTCTCCGACGTCGAAGCACACGCGGCGATCGGGGGCGACATCGAGGCTATCAAGGCCCAGATCGATCGAGCCAAGGAGGGTGCAGCGATCGACTGGGACGCCGTGGAGGATCTGTTCACCAGCGGAGGTTCATCGCGCAAGGCAGACGGGTCGATCCGAACCCTGCAGTCGCTCGTCGACGCGCCGGACGAGGTTGGATTCATCCACGCAGCCATCGAGGGCACGAGTCCAGGCCTTCTCGATGCGGTGCGCGCTCAACACGTCGACAAGGGGATCTCCGTGTTGCTCGCAGCGAAGGTCTTCGACGAGCTCGCTGCGGCACGAACTCGGGTCCTGGCTCGCGAGACGGACGCCCGGGACGGTGCGCCGCACAACGTCGACGAGGCGTGGGCGTTCTTCACGGCGGACGGGTTCGGCTTGGCATCCACAGCCGACAAGCGAGCCGACGACTTCAATCTCGCCGGCCACGTAAAGGAGCCGGTCCTGCAGGCGCTGGTTCGTGCACAGAGCGCCGCGCTCGAAGGCGCCATTGAGAGCTTCGACGCTGCGGTCATCGACGCGCGCGCGGCGGTGAACGTCCTCTTTTACCTTGCGACCTACAAGTATCTCGAAACCGGGGGCGACGACGTGCGCCGTGCCGAGGGCCTCGCCTTCTACCGGGGGATCCAACCCGTTGTCATGGAGACCGACGGCGATCTCGACGCGACGATCGTCGCCGCGTTCACCGAGGATGACCCGGACACTGGCCGGGCCGCCCTGAACGACGATGCCGTGCTCGAGGCGCTCGGCATCCCGGACGCAGTTCGCCAGGACTGAAGGTCCCGGGGCGTTCACGACAATCTGCTCCGCAGGCGATCTTGGATGGCGAGTATCCTTCACGTACGCGTTGCCGATCTTGCCGATCGACCGACGCGCTGATGGCGCCTCCGTGGAAGCACCATCAGCGCGAAGCGCTGCAGCTCCCGCCGGTATGAGGACGCTCGCTACCGCTACGCGAGGTTGGAGGTGCGGGGGTAGATGTTGTCGGGGTCGGTGAGCACGTTGACGAGGGCCGGGCCGCCGCAGGCGAAGGCTCGGTCGAGGGCGGGGCCGAGGTCGTCGGGACGGGCTACGAGCTCGCCGTGGCAGCCGAGTGCTTCGGCGACCTTGTCGTAGCGGGTGTCGGGCGCCAGCTCGGCGGCCACGTGGTAGCCGTAGATGGCTTGCATCGGGTGCTTCTCGAGTCCCCAGCACGAGTTGTTGCCCACGACGCCCACGACGGGCACGTTGAACCGGGCCAGGGTGTCCCAGTCGCCCAGGGAGAACCCAGCGGCGCCGTCGCCGAGCATCAGCACGAGCTGACGGCCGGGGGCGGCCAGCGACGCACCGAGCGCGTAGCCCGGACCGGTGCCCAGGCATCCGTAGGGGCCGGGATCGAGGAACGAGCCCGGATGGTGGGTATCGATGTACTTGCCGGCGTAGCTCACGAAGTCCCCACCGTCGCCGATGACGATCGCGTCGCGATCGAGCCGGGCTCTCACCTCGCCGTAGATCCGAGCCGGATGGACGGGGTCGGAATTCACGTCCATCAGGTCGGCCTCGACCGACCGCAGTGCCCGCTCCTCACCCTGGAGTCGCTCGATCCACGCGTCGTGGCCCGACGGCGCGCCCCCCTGACCCGACGACCCGCGGCCCGGAGCGGCCGCCCGTCCCGCAGCCAGGATGCCGTCGAACACCGCGGTCAGGTCACCAGCCGCGCTGTCGGTCAGCTCGGCGTGGGTGGCGACCCGCTCGGGGCTGTCGACGAGATGCACCGTCCGCCCGCCGGCGAAACGTCCGAAGCCCACCCGGAAGTCGAGCGGGGTCCCGGCCACGACGACGAGATCGGCGTCCTTGAGGGCGGTCGAACGGCAGCGGGAGACGGCCAGCGCATGATCGGCGGGGATGGTGCCCCGCCCCATGCCGTTGACGAGCACAGGGATGCGCAGGCCCTCGGCCAGACGCACCAACGCGTCCTCGGCCCCATCGAAGTACACGTCGGTGCCGGCCAGGATCACCGGCCGGGCGGCCTCGGCCAGCAGCCGTCCGATGCGGACGAGCGCGTCGGGATCGGGCTCGGGGCCGACGAGGTCGTCGGGCGTAACCGTCGCCGGGACGGTGTCGAGCGCGGCCGAGCCGAAGAACACGTCCATGGGAACGTCGAGGAACGTCGGACCCCGGTGGGAGCGCCGGGCCTCCATGACGGCTCGGTGCACGTCGGTGCCGACTCGCGCCGGGTCGGTGGCCGTGGCTGCGTGCTTGGTGACCGTGGCCACGAGCGGGACGTGATCGAGCTCCTGCAGCGAGCCCGATCCCCAGCGGGCCTGGGGGGCGCGACCTCCGATCACGGTGATCGGCGAGCCGGTCCAGAAGGCGCTCGTGATGGCGCTCATACCGTTGGTGACACCGGGTCCGGCGGTGAGCGCGGCCACCCCCGGGCGACGCGAGACCTTGGCGTAGGCCTCGGCCGCGAAGGTGGCCGTCTGCTCGTGACGGGTGTCGATGAGCCGGATCCCCCGCTGCACGCAACCGTCGTACAGCGAGAAGAGATGGCCCCCCGAGAGCGTGAACAGCGTGTCGACGCCGTGACGCACCAAGGCCTCGGCGGCCGTCACCCCCGCATGGGCGATCATGGGCTGGTCGGTCACGGCGTCGTCCCCGATTCCCCCGGCGCTCCCGGGTCGGCCCGAGCCTACGAGCACCCACCCGGCCTCCGCCCGGTGCGCTGCCCGCGCTCCTCCAGCGCCGCCCAGCGGGCCGCAGTGGCGGCACGGGCAGGGGGTCTTGGGACGTCGGGCCGAGGAGGTCTAGGCTCTCCCCGATGTCTACGACGAGGGGCGCAGCCGGTCGCGCCCGGCCGTATCAACACACGTCGTCACGACGCAGGCGCGATGCACTCGTGTTGTGCCTGCGCATCGCCGTCGGCGCAGTGATGCTGACGATCCTCACGCGGAGGGTCTCGTTCGACACGCTGTTCCCCGAGAGCGCCGACCACATGACCGCCCTCGAGGTCGTGCTGGGGCTGGGGTTGATGCTGACGAGCTTCGTGCTGGCCGCATGGCGCTGGCAGCGAGTCACCGCCGTGCTCGGCGAGCACGTGCGGCTCAGCACACTGTCGGGCTTCTACCTGGCCGGGCAGTTCGTGGGGAACTTCCTCCCCTCCACCATCGGAGGCGATGCGCTCCGGGTACGGCGGCTGTCGGTGCACCTCGACAAGCCCGAGGTGGCGTTTGCGTCGGTGGCCATCGAACGGCTCACCGGATTCATCGTGCTGCCGATGCTCATCATCGTGGGCATGCTGGCCCGGCCGTCGCTGTTCAGCGAAGGCACGGCGGCCCGGCTGGCGCTCGTGACCGCCGGCATCGCCTTGGCGGTGCTGGTCGTTCTCCTGATCCTGGCCGGGCACCCCCAGGTGGGCGGCCGTTTCGACGAGACCACCGGCTGGACCCGGTTCATCGGGGCCGTGCACCTCGGGCTCGAACGCTTGCTGGCCGACCGCCAGCGCATCATCGACGTGCTCGTGGCGTCCACCATCTACCAGCTCACGGTGGTGGGAGCCACCTACTTTGCAGCCATGTCGCTCGATCTCCACGTGCCCCTCCTGGCCGTGGTCGCCTTCGCCCCTGCGGTGGCCGCGATCCAGGTGCTGCCGATCTCGCTCGGAGGCCTCGGCGTGCGCGAGACGGCCTTCGCCGTGCTGTTCGCGCCGTTCGGCGTCAGCAACGGCCAGGCCCTGGGGCTCGGTCTGCTCGTGTACGCCATGACCCTCGTCGCCAGCCTCGCCGGAGCGCCGTCCTTCGCCGCCGGGTCGCGCCAGGGCAGCCGCCAGCGCCATCGAGCCCACCGGATCAGCGAAGCGTGAGCAACCACAGCACCGTCACCCCGCTCGAATCTCGCGCCGGCACGATCACCGGACTCGACACCATCGCCGCCGACAGCCGCGGCGCCGGCGACGGCTGCGGCGTCGCCGGCGTGCTCGACCCGGTTCGACCCAACCGGCTCAAGGCTCGGATCACCTCGTCGGGACATCGCCTGTTCTGGTGGGTCGAGCTCGTGGCGATCGGTGTGTTCTACAGCATCTACTCGGGCATCAGGAACGCCAACGAGGGATCGCCCAGCGATGCCTACGACAACGCCCAGACCATCATCGACGGCGAACGGGCCATCGGGATCTTCCACGAGGCACGTCTGCAGGCCTGGACCCTCGAGTTCAAGCCGCTCGTCATTGCCTGCAACTACTTCTACGGATCGCTGCACTTCGTGCTCACGATCGGGATCATCGTCTTCTTGTTCCGCCGCCACACCGACGACTACCCCTTGTGGCGCAACACGTTCGCGATCACGACGGGCTTGGCGCTCGTGGGTTTCGTCACCTTCCCCCTCATGCCTCCGCGACTGATCGACGGGCACGCGGCGTCGCTGGCTCTCACCACCACCCGGTACGAGTTCGTCGACACCCTCGCCCGCTACCCCACGTTCTGGTCGTTCAACTCGGGTGCGGTCAGCCGGGTCTCGAACCAGTTCGCGGCCATGCCCAGCCTGCACTTCGCCTGGGCCACGTGGTGTGCGTGGGCCGCTGCGCCCCGGGTGCGCTCACGCGTCGCCAAGGTCCTCCTGCACGCGTACCCGTGGGTCACCCTGACGGCCATCGTCCTCACGGGCAACCACTACATCCTCGACGCCGTGGGCGGAGCGGTGATCTTCCTCATCGGCTACGGCGTCAGTCGGCGCTTCACCCCGGGCGGCAACCGATCGAGCAGCAGTCGTCGGCGCTCCGCCACTCAGCCGGAACCGGCACCGGCTCGCCTCAGCTGAGCTCGGGGCCCTCCATCACGGGCACCCAGCTCTCGAGCAGGTATGCCATCGACGGGGTCACCGACGTGCCGGCGACGAGACCGCGAACGACCTCCTGGGCCTCACGGGCGACCCTGGTGACGAGTTCGCTCGGCAGCTCGAGCCCGGCCCGGGTCGCCGCCCGGAGCACGGCGTCGGCCGCCTGATGCGCTGCCGAGCCGGCCGCACGGAGCGTGCCCTGGCTCTTGAGCGCTTCGTGAATCGCCAGGTGCGCCCGCCACCAGAAGACCTCGCCCTCAGCCGTGGCGAAGTGGGTCCCGATGTTGTCGGCGATCATTTCGATGTCGTCACGACCGAGACACAACAAGGCCTCGGTGAACTCCCGAGCATCCATGGGCGGAACCTACTCCGGCTGGAAGAGTCACTCGCGGATCCCGGGGATGGGATCGGCTCTCCCCTCCCGTCGGCACGATCGGTCGTCCAGATGAGCACTATCTCAAAACAACATCGCTCAGCCTCGACGGGCCCGCACCAGCCTGACGACCGCGTTGCGGATGGCCCGATCGGCCAGCGACAGGTGCGAGTCGCGAGCGGTGACCAGAGCGAGGCGGCGCGGCGGCAGACCCTCGATGCGCACGATCTTCACCCCGGAGTTGGCTCCCCGCGGCGCTGCAGTCTCGGGGAGGATCGAGACCCCCAGCCCGGCGGCCACCAGATCGGCGATGAGCCGGACCCCTTCAACCTCCACCGGCACGTCGAGGTCGACACCCATGGCGGCCGCCGCCGCCTGGATCTCCACCCGCAACGGGTTGTGCTCGGGAGGCAGGATCACCCGTTGGCGCACCAGCTCCGCCAGGGGGACGGGCTCAGCCGACATCCGCATCCCCTTGGGCACCAGCCCGACCATCTCCTCGTCAAGGAGGTGCTCGACCTGGAGGCGTCGATCGGGCGGAGGCTCGGTGACCACGGCGAGCGACAGCGCCGCCGAGATGACCTCGGCCACCAGACGATCGGACGAGGCCTCGGTGATGCGCATCCGCACCCCGGGGGCGCGCTCGCGCAGCTCGGCCACGAGCGCGGGGATCAACCACCGACTCGAGGTCCCGACGACCCCCAGGCTGGCATGGCCGGCTTCGAGCCCCATGAGCAGCGAGAGGTCGGCCCGCATGGCGTCGAGCTCGAGGCGGATCCGACGGGCGCGCTCGATGACGACCTTGCCGAACTCCGTGGGTATCGCACCGCGACGGCTGCGCACCAGGAGCGGCACGCCCAGCTCTCGTTCGAGCTGGCGAACCTGCTCGGACACGTTCGACTGGACGGTGTGCAGATCATCGGCGGCCGAGGTGAACGACCCGGTCTCGGCGATGGCGAGAAGAACGTCGAGGTGGCGCAGTTCCACGGTGGGCTCACGTCGGTCCAGGGGTGAATCGGACGATGCCCGGTCTAGCATCTCCACGACCGATCGAAAGTATCGTGGCTAGGCCCTTTACAGATGAAGCCTCGGGGTGCTTCAATGAATCCGTCAGGTAGTCTTCAGCCCTCGGACCAGCCGTGAGCCATCGAAGACCCTCTGAACGACAACCAGGCTCCGAGGGAGCCCCCGGTACCGGTGGGGACCGGCCCCGAGACCAGACGAACAGCCGAGGTGGCCCCGTGCAGGCAGTTGCTCCGAGCCCAGCATCGCTCCTGTGGATGACCGACGGCATTTGCCGCGGCCACACAGGTTTGTTCTTTCCCGCTCCCGGTGAGCGTCCCGAGGCCCGTGAGGTGCGCGAGGGCAAGGCCCGGGCGCTGTGCTTCGCGTGCCCGGTCATCTCCGAGTGCCGTATCTGGGCACGCGAGTGCCGCGAGTACGGCTTCTGGGGTGGCGAGTCCGAGGAAGAGCGGGCCGCGGCCGGCTTCCGGGTCGACATGCCCGTCGGCCGGGTCGCCCGTTACCCCCGGGGCAACGGCCAGCCCGTCCAGCCCCGCGCCCCGCGCGTCGCCTGACCAACTCCGCCGCGCTCCGCTCAGTGCACGGGCGCAGCTTCGTCACCACGTCGATCATCACCAGGAACGCTCCTTTCGGGGAGCGTTCCTGCGCGAGCGACGGGATTAGGGTGCGGCCGTGACCTCAGCTTCGCCGCCTCCCGCCGGTACGGGCGACATCCCGCCGGGTATCGATCTCGACCGGTTGTTGCCCTTCTTCGCCGAGCACGTGCCTGGCGCTTCGCTCGAGCGACCGCTGCGGGCCACCATGCTCACGGGCGGCTCGTCGAACCTCACCTATGTGGTCACCGACGGCGTCGAGGAATGGGTGCTGCGGCGGCAACCGCTCGGGCACGTCCTGCCCACCGCGCACGACATGATCCGCGAGCACCGGGTGCAGGCCGCGCTGGCGTCCACGAACGTCCCTGTGGCAAGGATGTTCGCCGTGTGCGACGACCCCATTGTCAACGGCGGACCGTTCTACGTGATGGAGCGGATGCACGGTGTGGTGCTGGGATCGGTCGACGACTGTCCCCACTACACCGACACCGATGCCGCCAACGCGGCCGGGGCGCTGATCGACGTGCTGGCCCGGCTGCACGCCGTCGATCCCGCATCGGTGGGCCTGTCCGAGTTCGGCCGTCCCGACGGCTATCTCGAGCGCCAGGTACGGCGCTGGTCCCAACAGTGGGAACGGTCGAAGCAGCGCGAGCTCCCCGAGATCGACGAGCTCGTGCGCCGGCTCACCGCGGGAATACCCGTGTCGGGCCCCCCGGCCATCGTGCACGGCGACTACAACTTCCGCAACGTCATGCTCGACGCCGACGATCCGGGGCGTCTGCTCGCCGTGTTCGACTGGGAGATGGCGACCCTCGGCGATCCTCTCGCCGATCTGGGCCTCCTGCTCTGCTACTGGGGCCGGCGCGGCGGGCTGCCGCCGTTCTCGTCGCGAGGCGAAATCGGGGCCAGTCAGGGTCCGCAGGCCTGGCCGTCGAACGCCGAGCTGATCGCCATGTACGAACGGGCCAGCGGGCGATCGGTCGACCAGGTCGACTTCTACGTGGTGCTCGCGCTCTACAAGCTGGCCGTCATCATGGAGGGCATCTACTCCCGCTACCGCCAGGGCCTCACTGTCGAAGGCGTGGGTGGCGATCACATCGAAGAGCTGGTCACGACCCTCGTGCACGCTGGGCTCGCCATCGCCCAGGAGTCGGGGCTCCCCGGCCTCAGCCGGTAGCCGCGGCCGACGGGCGCCTCGCCGGGCCGAGCGGACGCGGCGGCCGACGGTCGGAGTCGGATCACAGACCGATGGCGTCGCGGGTACGGTCGAGCTCGGACGCGTCGGTGGTGGTGGGCACGAGGAAGAACTCGTCGGCGCCAGCAGCTCGGGCGTTGTCGACGGCGGTCCTGAGCGCCTCGGCCGTGAAGCACGTGACTGCCGACGACGCCCATTGGGCCACGTCGGCCCCGAAGATGCGCATGTAGTCGTGGGCGTAGCCGCGCAGGCGATCCTCGGCCCCGGGCCCGAGGGCGTACCAGATGCTGGTCGAGCGATGCGGAACCTCGGCGCGGCCGGCGTCGACCCAACACTGCTCGATCATCCGGAAGGGGCCGTCGAAGTCCTCGGCCTTGCCGTCGAGCGACCAGGCGCCGTCGACCCCGTCGGCCCACCTAGCGGCCCGGGCCGTGGCCTTGGGCCCCATGACCCCGGCGATGATCGGGGGACCACCGGGCTGCACGGGCGGCGGCCCGACCGGATCGGCGCCCTCGAACGGGGGCTCCCCCGCCCAGATCCGGCGCATCACGGCAACCGCGTCGTCCATCCGCTGCCAGCGGCGCTCGAAGCCGGCCCCGATGGCTCGATAGTCGTGCTCGCGTCCGCCCACGCCCACGCCCACGGTGAGGCGGCCGTCGGACAGTCGGTCGACCGAGGCCATGGCCTTGGCCGTCCACACCGGATCGTGGGCGGGCAACACGATGATCGTGGTCACGAGCCTCACACGCTCGGTGAGCGCTGCGGCCGCCGAGACCTGCACGGTCATCTCATGGCTGGGATAGGTGATGCGTTCGGGTACCGCGAGGCTCGCCCACGGTCCCTCGTCGATGCCGCGACACCAGGCCAGGACCTCGGCCCGCCCGTGGGCCAGCATCGTCGGTAGCGTCATCGAGAGGTCCATGGCGGCTCACGCTACCTGGACCGGCCAGGCGCGCCGATTCTGCGACCGAATCGACGCGCTTCGCTGAGCGACCGCGGCCGGGCCGAGACCGCCCCGAGCCCGTCAGCCCGGCAGCACCTCGAGCACGGTGGCGGCGCCCATCCCGCCCCCGGCGCACAGGGTCGCCACGCCGATGCCGCCCCCACGGCGACGCAGCTCGTGCACGAGCGACGTGACCATCCGGGCACCGGTGGCTCCGACAGGATGGCCGATCCCGACCCCCGAGCCGTTGACGTTGACGATGTCGTGCGACCAGCCGAGGATGCGCGAGCAGGCGACGGCCATCGACGCAAAGGCTTCGTTGAGCTCCACCAGGCGGACCTCGTCGGGTTCGACACCGGCCCGGGCCAGCGCCCGGGGGACGGCCTTGGTGGGCGCCAGACCGGTCTCAGCCGGATCGACACCGACCGATGCCCACGATCGGACGATCGCCAGGGGCGTGAGGCCGCGCCGGGCCGCCCATTGCTCGTCGGCCAGCACCAGCGCGCTGGCCCCGTCGTTGATCGACGACGAGTTGCCTGCGGTCACCGTCCCGCCTTCGCGGTAGTACGGCTTGAGCGCGGCGAGCTTCTCCAGCGAGGTGTCACGGCGGGGCTTCTCGTCGCGGTCGAACACGAACGTCTCGCCCGTGATCCGGTCGACGAGCGTCATGGGGACGATCTCCTCGGAGAAACGCCCGTCGTCGTTGGCGGCAGCGCCGCGCACGTGCGACCAGTAGGCCCAGTGGTCTTGCTCTTCACGGGTGATGCCGCACTGCCCGGCGGTGTTCTCGCCCACGGTGATGCCCATGTTGAACGCCGGGGCGTTCTCCTGCGCGGGATGCGTCGGCGACATCCACCGCACCAGCTCGCCGTCGGCGTCGGCTCCCGAGCCGGAGCCGGTCGCGGGGAGGAACGTCTGGGGCTTGGGGCTGGTGAACTCGACGCCGCCGGCGATCACCACGTCGGCCATCCCCGCCCAGATGTTGCCCGCCCCGACCTGGATGGCGGCCATCCCCGATGCGCAGTGGCGGTTGACGGCCAGGCCGGGCGTGTCGGGCGGCAGGCCCAGCTCGAGCGCCGCGTAGCGAGCGATGACGCCGCCCCCGGCGAGCACCTCGCCATAGACGATGTCGTCGACCTCGTGGGCGGCCACCCCCGACCGGGCCAGAGCCTCGGCCATGGGTGTCGCGGCCAGCTCGTGGACGGTGCTGTGACGCAATGCGCCCTTGCCGCCGTGGGCGATGGCCGTGCGCACGGCCGAGAGGATCACGGGACGACCCATCGGTCAGCTCCTCGGTGTGACGGTGGACGATTCGGTGGACGATTCGGTGGACGGGGCTGGTTCGTGGTCGCCGGTCTCGACGGGTCGGTCGGGATCGGCCGACCAACCCGAGTACGAGGCGGGGTACAGGGAGTTGACGCGGCCCAGACCGGCGATCTCGAGAGCCAGCAGGTCGGCGCAGGCCGAGATCCCTGAACCGCAGGAGGCGATCACGGTCGTATCTTCCGTGATCCCGAGGGCCCGATACCTCGCCTCGAGGTCGTGGGGCGAACGGAAGCGGCCGGTCGGCGGGTCGAGGTTGGCCGCCCACGGGGCGTTGCGGGCCCCTGGGATGTGGCCGAGCCGGGAGTCGACGGGATTGGGCTCACCGCGGAAGCGTTCGGGGGATCGGGCATCGAGCAGCACCGGGCCCGACGGCCGCCCCAGCACGGGCTCGGACTCGGGCTCAGACTCGGACTCGGACAACGGCCGCCCGAGCATGGACCCGGTCACGGTCTCGGATGATGGCCGCCCGAGCATGGACTCGGTCACGGTCGTGGTGTCGACGATCCGCTCGGCCGGCCACGGGCGAACGGCGAACGGGCCCGGCCCGTCGACGGGAGGCGACGATGCCGCATCCGGGCCGGTCTCCAGCACTCCCGGCCAGGCGGCGAGGCCCCCGTCGAGCACGGCCACCGGATGGCCGAGGATGTGCAGCATCCACCACAGGCGGGCGGCGGTCATCCCCCCGGTGTCGTCGTAGGCCACGACCACGGTGTGGGTACCGATCCCGGCCCGGGTCATCGCTGCGGCGAACGCTTCGGGACTGGGGAGCGGATGGCGTCCCTCGGTGCCGGCAGGAGTGCCGGCCAGATCGCGGTCGACGTCGACGAACACCGCGCCAGGAATGCGCCCGGCCTCCCACGCGGCGAGCCCGGAACGGCCGTCGAGGTACCAGCGCACGTCGGCCACGACCAGCGCCGGGGCCGCCAGGTGCTCGGTGAGCCAGGCGGCGTCGACCACGGGGCCCGGCAGCGTGGGGCCCCCCGGGCCGGTGCGACCATCGGTCATCGAGCCAGCCTACGCCGGGCGCGCGCCGAGGGGCGGGGCGACGTTCCGTGTCACCCCACCCCTCTGAAAGCGCTTGGTACGGCTGGTGCTCGTGAAGCGACTGCTCGTGAAGCGACTGCTCGTGAAGCGGTTGCCGATGGCTCGGGATCAACCACGCAGCAGGGCCAGAACGCCCTGCGACGAGGCGTTGGCCTGGGCCAGCATCGCGGTACCGGCCTGGGTCATGATCTGGTGACGGGTGAACATGGTCATCTCCTGGGCCATGTCGGTGTCACGGATCCGGCTCTCAGAAGCGGCCAGGTTCTCCATCGTCACGCTGATGTTGG
>JANLSK010000284.1:0-30424 GCA_031362415.1 Actinomycetes bacterium
CTGCTCGAGGCCGCCGAGGCGCTGGTCCTGGTCGGTCGCTCCGAGGCTGCGAGTGCCGTCGCAGTGTTGGCCGGCCGCAGGCTCGATGGTCGCGATCCGCTCACGCTCGCAGGTCGCGAGGCCCTCCAACGGCTCCTCGACTCCGGGGTCGAGCACACCCCGACCAACGACGCCACGATCACCGTCAAGCAGGCCATCGCCCTGCTGCGCGACGCCTCACAGGAGCTGACACCATGAACCCACCCGAACCCCGCGCCGACGGGCCCGACGAAGCCGGAGGCACCGCTTCCGGAGCCTCCGTCTCCTTCGCCGACCGGCTGGCCATCGAGGATCTGCTCATCCGGTACTGCACGGCGATCGACGATCACGACTGGGCGCTGATGGACACCGTGTTCGAGCCCGATGCGCTCTGGGACTCGAGCGCGGTCGGCGGCGTCGCCGGGGTCTATCGGGAGATCAGGGCGTGGCAGGAGCGGGAGCTGGCCTCGTTCGCGATGACCCATCACCTCTCGAACATCACCGTCACCATCGACGGCGCCGGTGCGACGGCGACCGCGACGAGCTACGCCTCGGCGCCGATCATCCCCATCGGGCCCGACGGACCGGGCACCACGTTCGTCGTCGGCGCGTCGTATCACGACAGGCTCGTCCGTACGGCCGACGGGTGGCGGATCGCCGAGCGCATCGAGCGCAGCCGGTGGATGCTCGGCGGCCCACCCTCAGTGCCGACCTGAACCTCGACGGCGGAGCCGACGCCAACGAGAGACGTTGCTTGCACCAGGGAGAGTCCATGCCCACGATCACCGGTTACTCGCACCTCGATCTGACGGTCACCGACGGCGACCGATCCGCCCGCTGGTTGTGCGACGTCATGGGGTTCGAGCTGATCAACCAGTTTCGGAGCCCAACATTCAGCGGCTGGTCGCTGACCCATCCGAGCGGTCTCTTCCTCAGCGTGATGACCCACGACGACGGACCCACCGAAGCGTTCGACGAGCGCCGCGTCGGGCTCGACCATCTCTCGTTCGGCGTCACCGATCGGGCCGAGCTCGAACGTTGGGTCACCCATCTCGACGCCCGCGCCGTCGCGCACTCCGGCATCATCGACTACCACTACGGGCCGACGGTCGTGATGCGCGATCCCGACAACATCCAACTCGAGCTGTTCGTGCACCCGGCGCCCGAGCAGGCCGACGATCTCGTGGCCCACGACCCGGCCCGTGCGGCCGAGAAAGAGCCCGGCGACGCGACCTGAGCGAGACTCGCGCCGTCCGGGGCGTTTCGTCGTGACCGGTTCGACCCGGGACGAAGAACTCGCTTTCGGCCGTGATATTTGTCCGATTCGCGTTCCTGCTAGCGCAATCGGGCATGAGAAATCGGGTTCACGCTCAGGTGATCTCGACCGGCAATGCAAGGTGCGTATGGTCAGCTGACCGTGGCAG
This sequence comes from Actinomycetes bacterium, assembly GCA_031362415.1. Classification (GTDB taxonomy): domain Bacteria; phylum Actinomycetota; class Acidimicrobiia; order IMCC26256; family VFJJ01; genus VFJJ01. Next base: position 1,443 of record JANLSK010000284.1, read on the forward strand.
ATCTGGTCCCGAGGTGCCCTATGGCTGGTCGAAGTAGGTGCGGATGCTGAGGGTTTCGTCCTCGCCGAAGCGGTACAGCTCGATCGAACGGACGGTCACGTTCTCCCCGCCGACGGTGCCCTCGTTGCGTACCACCATCGCCACCTCGTTGGCGCACGCCACGAGGTGCTCGACCGTGAGCGTCCAGACGCCGACCGTGTGATCCCAGAGGTCGCTGAAGACGTCGGGGCCCTGTCTCATCGGGGTGCCCACCGGGTCTTCTGCGGTCACGCCACCGGATGACACCGTCCTCCAGGCGGCCAGCCACGGCTCCTTCTCTCCGGCGTTCCACAGCGCGATGTGTCGTTCGATCGCAGCCCGCATCTCATCCGGCCTCAGTGCGGTCATCTCGCGCTCCCTTCATCGGGGGCTCGCGGCATCGGTCAACGACTCGCTCGGTGCCCCAGTGCCGTTGATCGTACGGATCGGCGCCGCGGTCGTCCACCGTGTCGTGCGAGCCCGGGCGTGACGCACCGCAGCACCACAACAACGACACGGACGCACGTCGACGGGGTGGACGGGGCGCGCGACGATGCGTGCATGAGCTCAGCGGTGCCGTCGGGCACGGTGCCGTTCCTGTTCACCGACATCGAGGGTTCGACGCGGCTGTGGGAGGAACGGCCCGAGGAGATGCGCGCCGCGCTGGCGGCACACGACGCCGTGGTGCGTAACGTGATCGAGGCCCATGGTGGCTATGTGTTCTCGACCGGGGGCGACGGGTTCGCGGCGGCGTTCCACCGTGCCGTCGACGCCGTCGCTGCGGCGCAGGATGCCCAAGTGGCGATCGCGTCATCGTCGGCCGCCGACCTGCTCCGTGTGCGGATGGGCGTCCACTCCGGTGAGACCCACGAGCGTGACGGCGACTACTTCGGGCCGGCGGTGAACCGGGCCGCCAGGTTGATGGCGGCGGCGCACGGCGGTCAGGTGCTGGTGTCGGCCACGACCGCGGGCATCGTGGGCACCGCATCGCTGGTCGATCTGGGGGAGCACCGGCTCCGTGACCTGTCGGGCGCGCAACGGGTGTGGCAGTTGGGAGCCGGAGCCTTCCCGCGCCTGCGGAGCGTCGACGAGTCGAGGGCGAACGTGCCGGTGCAGGTGACGTCGTTCGTGGGGCGGGAGCAGCTCGTCGCCGACCTGGCCGGGCAGGTCCGCGACGCTCGCCTGGTGACGTTGTGTGGCGTCGGTGGGATCGGCAAGACCCGCCTCGCCGTTCACACCGCGGCGACGCTGCTGGTCGAGTGCGCCGACGGGGTGTGGCTGTGCGAGCTGGCGCCGGTCACCGACCCCGACGAGGTCGCCTCGCAGTTGGCGACCATCCTGCGCTGCCCCCGCCGGCCGGGACGGGCGGCGATCGACGACCTCACCGAGCACCTGGCGACGATGTCGATGCTCGTCGTTCTCGACAATTGCGAGCACGTGGTGGAGGCGGCGGCGGGGCTGGTCGACGCGCTCATCACCCGTACGGCGGGGGTGCGGGTGCTGGCGACGAGCCGGGAACCGTTGGGCGTGATGGGCGAGCGGGTCGTTCGCGTCCCGTCGCTCGCCACTGCCGACGCGACCGGGGACGGGTCGGCCGGCTGGGACAGCCCGGCGGTGAGGCTGTTCGTCGAACGTTCCGTCGACGCCGGTGGACGGTCCCCGACCGGCGCCGACCTCGACGTGATCAACGAGATCTGCCGCCACGTCGACGGCATCCCGCTGGCCATCGAGCTGGCGGCCGGGCGAGCGGGGTCGATGTCGCCGCAGGACATCGTGACGCGGCTCGATCACCGTTTGCAGCTCCTGCGGGGAGGGCGCCGGGTGGCGGTGGAGCGTCACCAGACGCTGCGAGCCACGCTCGACTGGTCGTACGAGTTGCTGTCGCAGCCCGAGCAACTGGTGTTGGCGCGGCTGGTCGTGTTCGCCGGCTCGTTCGGGCTGGACGACGTCGAGGCCATCCTGGGCGGGCCCGAGCATGATGGCCCGGAGCGTGGGAGGGGCGATGCCGCAGACGGGCTCGATGTCGTCGACCTGCTGTCGCAGCTCGTCGTCAAGTTGCTGGTGGTGAGAGAGCCTCACGGTGGGCCGGCGCGTTACCGGCTCCTCGAGACCGTGCGGGAGTTCGCCCGCGAGAAGCTCGGCGCCGATGCGCCGCGCTGGTACCTCAGGCACGCGCGGCACTTCGCCGATCTGGCGGACGAGCTCGGTCCCCAGGTGATCCGTGACGGCGGTGCCCCCGCGCTCGCCGCGCTCACCACGTGCCGCGACGATCTGCTCGCCGCCCTCGACCATCTCGTCGCGGCCGGCGACATCAGGCGCGCCTGCGAGATGGGGCTGGCGTTGCGGAACTGGGCGATGCCTTTTGGCCCGGGGCTCGTCTATTCGCGGCTCGATGCCGCCGCGGTCGCCAAGGCCGATGTGTCATCTCAGCTCCGAGTGGACGTGCTCGGCGCGCTCGCGTTGCTGGCGACGCTCACCGTGGGCAGGCAGCGGAGCGAGGAGCTCGCGAGAACGAGCATCGATCTGGCTGCGGCGAGCGGGGTCGACGAATCGCCCGAGGCGTGGTGGGCCTTGGCCTGCATCGCCGACTTCGACGGAGACGCCGGCCGGGCGATGGAGCACCACGAGCGGACCCTGGCCATCGCCATCCGGCGCGGCGACGCACCGACCGAAGCCCTGGCCCTCATCGGGGTCCTGACCTACACCGGAGCCACGGGCGACGAGCTCGAAGCGCTCGGTGCGCGCTGTCTCGACGCCGGTCGGCGCGCCGGCCCGATCTTCGAGGCGCCGGCAACGGGAACCTACGGTTTCGCGCTGCGCCACTCGGACCCCGTCCGGGCTCTGCAGTTGCTCGACCGGGCGATCGAGATCAGCGAGACCGTGGGTCCCGACAACCTGGTGTGGGGCCTGCACCAGCGTTCGACGGTCCGCCACGCCTCGGGCGACGTCAGCGGCGCGGCCGCCGACTGCCGCCGCGGTCTCGGCACGAGCATCACCCAGCCGCTGCCGGTGGCGGCAATCTCCGAGCTGGCGGCGTTGCTGTTGGCCTCAGCCGGGGGCCTTGACGACGCGGTCGCCGCGATGGCGGCGGCGCAGGTGCTGCAGCACGAGACCGGGCACGGCGGTCGTCCCTGGCAGCGTGTGCACCGCGCGGCGGCCACCGAGCTGGTCGTGCAGGCATTGGGCGCGGCGGCGTTCGAGGCTCGGCTGGCCGAGCTCCGCAGGCAGCCGGTCGCCGAGCTGCGCCGCCGTGTCCACGACGCCCTCGGGCCCATCGCCGCCGACGAGGCGCGCGGGTCGCAGCCCTGACGGTCCGCCTCGTGGGACGCGGTGATCCGGCCTACCCTCGGAGCACGAACACCGGTCATCTCCAGGCGTCGAGGGAGGCGCACCATGAAGCGTTCGGCCGAGCTCGAGGCGCTCGTTCACGATTGGTTCGCGGCGGCGACGGCGGGCGACGGATCGCTGGTCACTCGCCACGTATCCGCCGATCCGGCGGTGAGGCTGATCGGCAGCGATGCCGAGGAGTGGTTACAAGGTGGACCAGCTGTGGCGGCCTTCCTCACCGGCGAGGTCGAGGGCGCCGCCGGCAACGTCCGCTTCGCACCGTCGGACACGGAGGCCTACGAGGAAGCCGGAGTCGGTTGGGCGGCCACCAGGTTGACGATCACCCTGCCCGATGGCACCCGGATCACGCCTCGATGGTCGTCGGTCTTCCACAAGGAGGACGGGGTCTGGAAGTTCGTGCAGACCCATGCGTCCATCCCCCAGGGCAACGCCGAGGTCGGCTGGGACTACGGCTGATCGCCTTTTGTGTTCGATTCTTCGCGATCTTTCACCGTGGGTGCGCGAAATCGCGAAGAAATGAGGGGTGTGACGAGCTGGGGTGCCCCGACGAAACGGGCACGTCGACGGGGCGGAGCGGTCGCGCGACGATGAGCGCATGAGCTCCGAGCGGCCTTCGGGCACGGTGACGTTCCTGTTCACCGACATCGAGGGTTCGACGCGGGCGTGGGAGCAGCATCCGGAGACGATGCGCGCCTCGCTGGTCGAGCACGACACTGTGCTCCGCAGCTCGATCGAGGCCCATGGCGGGTATGTGTTCTCGACCGGGGGCGACGGGTTCGCGGCGGCGTTCCACCGGGCCGGTGACGCGGCGTCAGCCGCCCTCGAAGCTCAACGCGCGCTTGCGGCTCAGACGTGGCCGGAACCCTTGCGGCTCATGGTGCGCATGGGCATCCACTCCGGTGAGGCCCACGAGCGTGACGGTGATTACTTCGGGCCGGTGCTGAACCGGACGGCACGCATCATGCAGATCGGCCATGGTGGCCAGACCCTGGTGTCGCTTGCCGCCGAGGAGCTGCTGCGCCACGGCCAACCGCCCGTCGATCTGATCGATCTCGGCGAGCACCGGCTGCGCGACCTGGGTCGAGCCGAGCGCATCTTCCAGCTCGGCCACGGTCAGCACCCGGCCATCCGATCGCTCGACAGCTACAACGCCAACCTGCCGGTGATCCTGAGCTCGTTCGTCGGCCGCGAGCGCGAGACCGCCGATCTCGTCGATCACCTCGGACGAGATCGCCTCGTGACCCTCACCGGTGTCGGCGGCATGGGCAAGACCCGCTTGGCCCTGCAGGTCGCCGCCGAGCTGGTGCCGGTGTTCGCCGACGGTGTCAGGTTCGTGGAGCTGGCCGGGGTGGAGGACCCCGCCGCCGTGGCCCAGGTAGCCGCATCGGCCTTCGAGCTGCAGGAGGTGCTCGGGCGCTCGGCCCTCGAGACGCTTGTCGCCTATCTCCGCCACCGCCAGGCGTTGGTCGTGCTCGACAATTGCGAGCACGTCATCGACTCGGCCGCCGAGCTGGTCGAGGCGATCGTCCTGGGCTGCCCGAGCGTGCGAGTCCTGGCGACGAGCCGTGAGGGGCTCGGGGTCGCCGGTGAGCAGATCGTGGCGGTGGCGCCGTTGTCGACGGTCACCGAGGCGGCCGACGTGGGGAGGACGGATCGGTCCTCGGCGGTGGAGCTGTTCGTCGATCGGGCCCGGGCGGTCAACGCCGAGTTTCGCCTCGACGGCAGCAACGCCGAAGCGGTCGCCCAGATCTGCGCTCGCCTCGACGGGATGCCGTTGGCCCTCGAGCTCGCGGCGGCCCGGATCAGGATGATGTCGCCCCGCGACCTGGCCGCCCGGCTCGACGATCGCTTCGCGCTCTTGACAGGACGCGCTCGACGGGCGGTGCGCCGGCACCAGACGCTGCGGACGGCGATCGACTGGTCGTTCGACCTGCTCGACGACGCCGAGCGGATGGTGCTGCGCCGTCTCGGTGTGTTCACCGGCAGCTTCTCGCTGACAGCGGCCGAAGCGGTGGTGACTGGTGATGGGATCGCCGAGAGCGCGGTGCTCGACATCCTCGGTGGTTTGGTCGACAAGTCGCTGGTAAACGTGCTGGCGACGACGGGCACGAGATATCGCATGCTGGAGACGGTCAGAGAGTACGCCCGGGAGCGTCTGGTCGAAGGCGGCGAGCTCGCGGCGTTCGAAGCCGCGCACGCCCGGTGGTTCGTCACCTTCGCCGAGGAGGCCGGCCTTGGCTTGCGGGGACCCGACCAGCCCCGGTGGGCCATCGAGATCGAGGCCGACATCGACAACCTCCGAGGCGCCGTCGATCTCCTCGCTCGCACCGGCGACACCGCCGCGCTGGTGAGGCTGGTGGCCGCGCTCGCACAGTTCCGTGAACGCCGGCCCCAGTTCCCGGTGCACCTCTGGGCCGAGACGGCGCTCGCGCTCCCCGGGGCCGACGATCACCCGGGCTGGGCCGACGTCGTGGGCATCGCGGCGTACGGCGCCTATCAACTCGGCGAACAGGCCCGTGCGCGCGACCTGTTCGGGGCGGTCGAGGGGCGTCCGCTCGACGGGCTCACACCGTTCGCCGCGGTGATGCGGGCGATCGTCAGGTACCCGATCGACGAGCTCGACGGGCCCTTCGGTCGAGCGCTCGACGTGGCCCGCCGGCGGGGAACGACGTACGACGTCGCGTGGCGCCGCGCGGTACACGAGATGATGCGGACGCTGGCCGATCTCCCCGTCGACCTCGAGTCCGTCGCGGAGGCTCGCTTGGGGGCGGAGGCGACCGGCTGCCCCGAGCTCATCGGTATAGCCCTGGCCTTCGAGGGGTACTGCCTGCGCACGCTCGACCCGACCCGCGCCCGCGAGAAGCTCGAGCGCAGCATTCCCATGCTGCAGCGGTGCCGCACGACCTACCTGCTCGCCATCGCCTGGCAGGGGCTGACCCGCCTGCACCTCCAGCTCGGCGACCTCACCGCGGGGTTCGCAGCCGCACTGGAAACCGTCGAGAGCCTCGAACGCTCGGGCGAGCGGCCGTCGACGTACCTCACCCTGGAGTATCTGCTCCCCTCGCTGATTGCAGCCGGGGCCACCGAAGCGGCCGCCGTCATCCTGGGCGCGGTCACCGCCGGCCCCCGCTATGCCGGCTTCACCCACGACGACGAGACGAGCGAGGCCGCGCTCGCCATCGAGACTCAACTCGGAGCTGGGCGGGCCGGAGAGCTGCGAGCGCGAGGAGCAGCGATGACCTTCGACGAGCTGGCGAGCTTCGCCCGCCGCGAGCTTCGCGCCCTCGCGGCGCGCTGACCCCGCTTCCCGCTTGGTCACCGCATGGCCCGTCGGCGGCACATCGTCTCGATCAGTGGGCAGTTGGACGTGGCATGTGACGTCGTTATGCCCACTGCTCGGAGGGTCGGCGGCTCGGCAGGCTCGGAGGGGACCGTGGCTGAGTAGCGTGCTCGTGTGGCTGGGCGGCCTTCGGGCACGGTGACGTTCCTCTTCACCGATATCGAGGGTTCGACGCGGCTGTGGGAGGAACGGGCCGACGAGATGCGGGCCGCGTTGGCGGTACACGACGCCGTGGTGCGCGACGCGATCGAGGCCCATGGCGGGTATGTGTTCGCGACGGGGGCGACGGGTTCGCGGCGGCGTTCCACCGGGCCGGCGACGCAGTCGACGCCGCCCAACGAGCGCAGGCGAACCTCACGGCGGGCGAGGCGCAGCCGTTGCTGCACGTGCGGATGGGCATTCACAGCGGCGAGGTCCAGGAGCGTGACGGCGATTACTTCGGGCCGGCCGTCAACCGCGCCGCCCGGCTCATGGCTGCCGGGCACGGCGGCCAGATTCTCGTGTCGCTGGCGACCGAGGAGCTGCTCGGCGGGCTGCATCGAGATCAGCTGGTGGATCTCGGAGCCCACCAACTGCGTGACCTGTCGCTGCCCGAGCGGCTGTTCCAGCTCGGCTCGGCGACGTTCGCGCCCGTCAGGACGTTGAGCGCGTCGCGTCACAACCTGCCCGTCCAGGTGACGTCGTTCGTCGGGCGAGCCGACGATCTGGCCCGCATCGGCTCGCTGGTGCAGCGACATCGTCTGGTCACGCTGACCGGTGTGGGCGGGGTGGGCAAGACCCGCCTGGCCCTGCACGTCGCCGCTGACGCGCTCGACCGCCATCCGGACGGCGTCTGTTCGTCGACCTCGCTGCGGTGGGTGACGGTCAGGCGATCTCGACGGTGGCGCTGGCGGCGATGGGTGCACCGCATCTGCCGAGCCGCACCGCGCAAGACAGCGTGGTCGAGTTCCTGCGGCGGGCCCGGTCCCTGGTGGTGCTCGACAACTGCGAGCACGTGCTCGACGACGTCGCCGCGCTGGCCGCGGCGATCCTGGTCAACTGTCCCAACGCGGGCCTGCTGGCCACCAGCCGGGAAGGGATCGGGATCGAGGGCGAGCACTTCTACGCGGTCAGGCCGCTCGCCACGCCGTCCGACGACACGAGTGCGAGCCCGGCGATCGAGCTGTTCGCGGAACGGGCCGCGGCGGCCGACGCCGACTTCGAGATCACGGGCGCCAACCAGGGGTCGATTGCGGCGGTCTGTCGCCGGCTCGACGGGATCCCCTTGGCGATCGAGCTGGCCGCGGCCCGGCTGCGGTCGATGTCGGTCGCCGACATCGAAGCCCATCTCGACGAGCGGTTCACGTTGTTGAGCAGCGGCCGCCGCTCGCTCAAGCGGCATCAGACGTTGGCCGCGGCGATCGACTGGTCGTACCAGTTGCTCGGCGATGCCGAGCGCATGGTCCTCGGACGGCTCGCCGTGTTCGCCGGCAGCTTCACCCGTGACGCCGTCGAGCACATCGCCTCGGGCGAGGATGTGGGGCCCAAGGTCGCCGCGATGGTGCTCGATCAGCTCGTCGAGAAGTCGCTCGTGGCCCGTGACATCACGGGGACCGAGACCCGGTATCGATTGTTGGAGACCATCCGGGAGTACGCGATCGACAAGCTCCGGTCGGTCGACGACGAACCGGCGGTCCGCCTCGCCCATGCCCGGTACTACGCGCACCTCGCTGAGGCGGCCGACGCCACGATCCGCGGCCCCGGAGAGCATCTTGCCATCGCCGCGATCCGCATCGAGGTCGACAACCTGCGCGCGGCATTCGAGCATGTCGTGACCGTCGGCGAGATCGACCTCGCAGCCCGCCTGGCGTGCGCGGTCGAAGCTCTGTGGCACCAACGGCTGGTCGCCGGCATCGACGACCTCCGCCAGGTCTTCGAGCTCGCCGTCGACGCCGCCGACACCGACCGGGCCATGCGCCTGTGCGCCGCCTTGGAGTTCTTCACCTGGACCCGCCACACCTACGGCGTTCACGACTGGTGCCGGCAGGCCCTCGACCTTCCCGGTGCCGACGAGCATCCCGAAGCGGCCCGCATCTGTGGGCTGGCCGCCATCGGCCTGATCATGACCGGCAGTGACATGGGGTCGATCGACGAGCTGGCCCGCCGGGGCATCGCCGCCGAGCGTGCACGCTTCGTGCGTCCGAGCCACGCACCGTGGACCGCTCTCGGCTCGGTGGCACTCATGACCGGGAGGGTTTCCGAGGGCATCGAGGCGTGGAGGACCGCCATCGAGCGCGCTCTTGACGCGGGTGACCCGGGCATCGTCGCCCAGATCGAGGCCAACCTGGTCTTCGCGTTGGGCCTCGACGATACGCACACCGAAGAAGCCGAGGCACTGGGGGCGCAGGCGCTTGCTCGCGCCCGGAGCGCGGGATCATCGTCGATCATCGCCTGGGCTTCAGCCTGGCTGGAGCTGATCGTCTTCGAGCGCGATCGTGTTCCTCCACGCACGCTGGCCGCCGAGATCTCCACCACGGCTCGCACGACGGGAAGCGACTACGTGGTTGGCGCGTTTGGCGCCTCGATCCGAGTGTCGTACAGGCATGGGTTGGCGGAGGACGCGCTGCTCACGGCGGCCGAGTATTTCGGCCACCTGCGACGGCTGGCCAACATGTGGGGGGTCTGGCTCCACCTGCCGATCGTCGGGCTCATCGCCGCCGACCACGGACGCCTCGACATCGCTTGCGGCTGACTCGCGGCGATGCCCGAAGGGTTCACGGGGTATCCCGAGTTGGGCGAGCCCATCGCGCAGGCTCGATCCCGGACCGCGGCGAAACTCGACCCGGCCTTGGCCGCCCGGGAAGCGGCCCGCGTCGGTGCGATGACCGTCACCGAACTGGCGGACTTCGGCGCCGACTCGGCCCGTGAGCTCCTCGACGCCATCCGGGCCGACAAGGAGCACGCCATGGAGCACGTCAAGGAGGACCACTGATGTCCACGCAGGCTGAGCTGCTGGCCGCCCGTCAACGCATCGTCGACGCCTGAAACCGTGGCGATCGCGGGGCGTGGCTCGCGTGCTGGAGCGACGACCCGGAGATCGAAAGCCCGTGGGCTACGACCTCCCGCCGCACGGGCTCGCCGATGCCGCCCGGCGGTTCGACCTCGGGGGCGCGGGCAGGGGGACGACCATCGTCGACGAGTGCTGCTTCACCGCGCGCAACGAGGTGGTGGTGCAAGGTGTCGAACACGTTCGAGGTCGCCGGACCGGCCGGCGGCCAGGTGGTGACAGCACCGTCGATCGAGATCTACACCTACGACGCCGGCTGCCGTATCGCCCGGATGCGGGTCTGGTCCCCCGACGAGACATCCGGGCCCTGGGCCGAGACCCTCGCTGCGGACGGGGCGCCGGGCTGACCCCGGGTTGGCCACCGATCAGTCGGTGTTCGGGCCTGCGATCGCCGAGCAGTTCGACGACCCCATCACCCGCCCGTCGCTTGCTCGGCGATTGAGCGCTCGCGGCCGGCAGCAGCGAGACCGCTTCCGTCCATCCCGCCGCGATTCGAGTCGGACCGCGTTGTGGCGGCTTCATGCGCGATGCCGCCACCATCGCCGCGACGACCCGCATCGAGGAGCAGCTCGGTGGCGAATGGGCCACCGAGCTGCGCGCCCGGGGTGCTGCGATGGCCTTCGACGAGTTGGCGAGCTTCGCCCGTCGGGAGCTGCGGGCCCTCAGCCAACCATGACCGGGTCCGGCCGTGGTCGAGGGGCTGGTGCCCGAGTCGAGGGATGGCCCGATCGTTGACGCCGACCTACCGCGCCCTCTCGCCGATGGTCGTGGGCCGCTCAGCCTGCAGCCGGGGGAGCGCGGTGGCCCGGGTCGCCGCCGTCGGCCCTGGCATCGCTTGGCGCCCTCCGACTCGACCGATCATTCATGCGTGTCAGGTCTGACACCGCCCTGGACAAGAACCTGACGAACCCGATGGCCGACACGATCCCGCTCACGATCGTGTTACTCCGCGCCCGAGCGGACCAAGAGCCAGCGGACCCGTAGGTGCTGCCGGTTGCCGTTCTCGCATCGCACGTCGACACTCGACCAGCCTCCGCGACCTCGACGCCGGGGGATGTCGGGTCATGCTGAACCCGAAACGCCACCGGTGCGGACACCGCCGTCGCACGGATCGCCCTGGGCCGCAAACGCCGGAGGACGCCGTCAACGTGCGCACTGCTGCCCGTCCCGGCCGACGATGGACTCGAGACGCGCACGGGCGACTGGCCGGAAGGCCACCGAGCGGCGCCGAGAGGTTCGTACCGAGGGTTGCGCTCCATCCGACAGCGCCTGACGGCACCCGTTGGTGGCCGATGTGGCGACGTGCCGACAGGATCGCTTCTCATCGCCCGTTACGCCGTTGTCAGCGTCGTGTGCGGTCTCGCCCAAACCCCTGTGAGCTCGTCACCCGCGTCTGACCCGCGCCGCGAGCCCGGCTACCGCCGGCCAGCTCCGACCGCGCTCGAGTGTCCGAAAATCGCGTCCCCGGATATGGCACAGACTTGCCGGTTGCGCAGAGCGCAACCTGACAGACCCTGACACGCTGCGCTGGTCGGCGTCGAGGACCGGGGTCGGGAGGTTCAGCCGCGGTCGATGCGGCGATCGTTCTCGATCGCCGTGGGGTCGGCTCCGAGGACGTGGTCGACTGCTCGTCGGGTGCGGTCTTCGGAGTCGGGCCACAGGTGGGCGTAGGTGTTGAGGGTCTCGGCGGCCGAGGCGTGACCGAGCCGGGCCTGGACGACCTTCACCGACTCGCCGTGTCGAATGAGGAGGCTGGCGTAGAAATGGCGGAGGTCGTGAAACGTTGCCCAGTCGGGGATCCCGGCGGCGCGGGCGGCGCGGTGCCAGGCCTCGCCGAAGGTGTTCCGGCGGATCGGTCGCCCCTGCGTGTTGACGAACACCAGCCCGTCGGTGGGATGCGCGGCGAGGTGCGCGGCCAGCGTCCGCACGACGATCTCGGGGAGGGGGACGCTCCGGTGGCTCGACGGGGTCTTCGGCGGGGCGATGAACGGTGGGCGTCCCGACAGGGTGATCATCTGCTGGTCGACGCGGAGCGTTCGACGGAGGAAGTCAATGTGCTTGACCTCGAGGCCGAAGAGCTCGCCCTGGCGCAGACCGGTGCCGGCGGCGGTGATAACGATCGGCGCATAGCGCTCCGGGAGGGCCTCGGCGAGCGCCAGGACCTGATCGGTCTCGAGCGGGATCACCGGGGCCGGCAACAGCTTGGGCAGCTTGATGGCCCGGCACGGTGATGTGCCGATGAGCCGGTCCTCGGTGGCGGCCTTGAAGATCGCGGCCAGGTATCGGTAGACGACCTCGACGGTCGCCGGCGCCAACACTTGGGAACGGCCCTTGACCCAGGCCTGGACATCGGAGGGTCGAACGGCGGCCAGCTGCTTGTCGGCGAACCAGGGGAGGATGTGGCGCTCGAGGTGGCTCGCCACCTGAGCCGCCGTGGTGGGGCGGTGGATCTGTGCGGATTGCCAGTGCCGGGCGTAGTCGCCGAAGCGCTGCCGCCCGCTACTCGGGTCGACGTAGAGCCCCCGGGCCAGGTCGCCGCGCACGGTGTCGAGGAACCGCTCGGCGTCGATCTTGCGCTCGAAGTGGCGGGTCTTCTGCGGGCCGCTCGGGACCTCGCGCCACCTCGCCCGCCACGTGCCGCTGGGTCGACGTTCGATGCTCGCCACGGGGCCTCCTCCAGAGGCGTCCAGGGTGCTCCATGGGGACGACATCCGCCAGCGCGGGAAGCCCAATTTTCGGGCCCCCGTCCTCAATAAGTCCTCAGCGGTCCTCAAAAAGTCCTCAGAATGGCGGTCGAGGGTGGTCGAGGGCGCGTCATGACGGACAATAAACTAGCTGGTCAGAGCTACATTTCGGCGAGAATGACGAGGTAGTGGTGGTGAGTCGGCCTGTACGCCGGATTCTGTTCGGGCGATTGCTCGCCCGAGGCGGCCATCCATCTCGGCCGGCGGTTGCCCGACGGCTCCAGCGGTCTACCCGGGGTTGGTGCCGTTGGCCGGAGCCGCTGGCGTGGGCGGGCCACCCGTCCCCCTGTCTGACCTTGCTCCGGATGGGGTTTGCCGAGCCGCCCGGGTCGCCCCGGGCGCTGGTGCGCTCTTACCGCACCGTTTCACCCTCACCTGTGCGGACGTCTGACGGTTGCCCGCCCGACCTCCGCCATCGGCGGTCTGTTCTCTGTGGCACTTTCCTGCGGGTCGCCCCGACTGGGTGTTACCCAGCATCCTGCCCTGTGGAGTCCGGACGTTCCTCGGACCGGTCATGCCGGCACGCGGCCGCCCGGCCGACTCACCACCGCCGGCATCCTCGCACGCGAGCACGGGGAACGAGGGATCAGCCGGTGGGGGGCGACGCCCCGAACGCCTTGCGTGCACCAGCAATTGCTCCGACGATGCCCAGCCCGATGCCGTAGAGCGCGAACGATGCGAGCGACCACGCTCGGTACCCGACCTCACCGTCGGCGATCAGCCCGACGATCGCTCGCAGCACAGCCCACGTTCCCATGGTGCCGAGGCCGGCCAGCGCCCCGTGGGCGAGCGGGGTCTCGGGGGCCCGGACTCCTGCCGCCTGCCCAGCCAAGAACAGAGCCCCCAACACGCCGAAGAAGATGACGATGCGCCAGCCGCCGTTGGAGCCCGATGGATCGTCAACGAGAGCGCCGAGCACGGCGAGCGGCACGATTCCTGCCAGCCCGGTGACGACGCCGCGTATCACGGCGGACCAACGAATCTCGAGATCACCGAACAGGCGTGCCATGACCGGCAAGCGTGTCAGATCCCCAGTGACCGGGAGGGATCGTGTCCGTGACGGCGATGGTCAGAGATGCCCGAGTCGTTCCATGGAGGCCCGGTCGAGTCGTCAAGGAACGACCGATGTTCGGTCGATGGTCCTGTGGCCGGACGGGTGCCCGTCGGGTTTGGTCGCCGTCCGACCGCTGGTGTTGAGACGTGGCGATTCCGAGGGATTCGTGGGATTTGTCCACATTTCGCTCAAGTCGTGGGCATTGTGGGCCGATACCTCGTTCGCATTTCCAGTCCAGTGTGCGTGCAACGCCCCCCTCGGGCAGAAGGGGTCCTCCCCGATGAACACGACCGTGACGTTGACGTGGAAGCAGCAGGCTCGGTGTCTGGGGGTCGATCCTGAGATCTTCTACCCCGACGAGGAAGACGAGGCCGGCGCCGAGATCGCCAAGCAGATCTGTGCCTCGTGCCCGGTCGCCGAGGTATGCCTCGAGCACGCCATCGCCGTTCGTGAGAAGTGGGGCGTCTGGGGCGGTCTCACCGCTCGGGAGCGTCGTCGCATCATCCGGCGCCGCCGCCGCACCGCCTGACGTCGAGCCGCCTGACATCGAGCCGCCTGACGGTACCCGTCGGCACTGGACCAGGTCGGCGCCCCCAGGGCGTCGGGTCAACACCTGATGGTCGGGCTGAAGCGCCAACGAGATGCCCCCGTCGATGCTCACGGGGGCATCGACGCGCCGGGCTGCCGAAGTCTCTCGCCGGTCGCCGGCTACCCTGGAGCCCGTCGGCGCCCACTCGTCCTGTCCGAGATCGGCGGGCGTCACGGGGCGACGAGGCAGTGTCGACGGCGATCGGGTGGGGCGAGTACCAGTGACCGAAGGACCCCGAGAGAACCATTCCTGGCCCGACGTGGTCGGACCGTTGATGCGTCGGGAGAACATCACCGCCGCCGCGGCCAGTTGGGCGCTGTCGGAGATCCTGGGTGGCAATGCCCTCGACGCCCAGATCGCAGCCTTCGCCGTGGCGCTGCGGGCCAAGGGCGAGACCGTGGTCGAGATGACCGCCCTGGTCGACACCCTGATGCGCTTCGCAGAGCGCGTCCCCACCGACGACCTCCTCGTTGACGCGCTCGTTGACACCTGCGGAACAGGTGGTGACCGATCGGGATCGGTCAACGTCTCGACGATGGCTGCCTGTGTCGTGGCCGGCGCCGGTGTCGGCGTGGCCAAGCACGGCAACCGCTCGGCATCGTCGCAGTGCGGATCGGCCGACCTGCTCGAAGCCCTCGGGGTCACGATCGACCTCGGTCCGGTGGGGGTGGCCCGGTGCTTGTCTGAGGCGAACTTCGGATTCTGCCTGGCGCCGCGCTTTCACGCCGCCCTCCGCCACGCCGGACCGACCCGACGAGCCATCGGCGTTTCAACCACGTTCAACTTCCTGGGCCCGCTGGCCAACCCCGTCGGAGTCCGACGTCAGACCGTCGGCGTGTCCGATGGGGCGATGGCCGAACGGGTCGCCGGTGTCTTGCAGGCCCGGGGTGCGATCAAGGCCTGGGTGTTCCACGGTCACGACGGGCTCGACGAGCTCACCACCACCGGACCGTCGACCGTCTACGAGATCGACGGTGCCGACATGACGACCTTCGCCTTCGATCCCTTGGCACGGTTGGGTATCGCGCGGGTGGATCTCGGAGCGCTCCAGGGCGGCGACGTGGCGGCGAACACGGCCATCGCTCGCAGGGTCCTCGACGGCGAGCGAGGCCCGGTGCACGACGTGGTAGCGCTCAACGCCGCGGCGGCGCTGCTCGTGGCTGGACGGGTCACCAGCGTGCACGACGGGTATGAGCTCGCTCGCAGCTCCCTGTCCGACGGTTCGGCGGCTGCCGCGCTCGAGCGGCTCGTGAAGGTGAGCGGCGCGGCCGCCGCGCTGGGCGAAGGAGCCCACTGATGGCGGCCGCCCTCCAGTGCCCGTCGTGCGGGCACCGTCATCCACTCGACATCGTTCCCGACGCGGCGACGTTCCGCTGCCAGTCGTGTGCCCGGAACCTGAAGGTGCCCGAGGCGATGCGGAATCGGCGAGGCGATCTCGTGCTCGATCAGCAGCCCCGGGCCGACGCCCGATCCGGGGCGGAGCCATCGGCCGTGGCTGCCACCTCCGGCAGTCACTCCCGTGTGTTGTTGCCTTCGCCGGCGGCCGCGGCCGGCGCCTCGGCCGCTGCGCCGCAGTGGGCTCCTGAACGTGCCGCCGACACGGCCAGGCCGAGCGGGTCGGGCCCGGATCCGGCGCCCTCGCCACCACCGCACGGTCGTTCGGGGGCGACGGCGGTGTCTGAGCACCGCGGAGCAGGTTCGGGTCCCATCGTGATCGGGCGACCCGACCCGATTCCAGCGGTCGCGAGGGCCGAGCTCCGGGGAGGGCTACGAGCGCCGGTGCCGCCCACGAACGGGGTCGCTTCGGGGGCGACGCCAGCCGGTGGCAGCGCGACGGCGACGATGTCCGCCCCGGTGCACTGGGCCGTGCGGGTGTTGTTGTGGATTGTGGCCTTGGCCATCGGCGCCGTGCTGGTGCTCATCCCGGCTCGTCGTCTTGATGTCATCACGTTCGACGGCGCGCTCAACGTGATCGGTGGGCAGGGCTTCGAGAAGTGGGAGCTCCCCTTGGTGATCGTGCCACCGTGGGCGATCGTGAGCGCGATCCTCGCCCACGTGATGATCGAGGGTGCGGCCCGCTCCATGCCCATGCGTCGAGCTGACCGCGAGAGCCCCACGGGCTGAGCCTCTGGATGCATCCGCGTGGGCACGCCGTAGCCGAGTCACCGACGGATCCGTGGCCGAGGTCGGGCCTCGAAGGTGTCGATCCGGGGGAGTGGGCTGGCCAGGGGGTACTCGACGCTCACCAGGCGGGCCCGTCCCTCGGCGATCTCGCGATGGAGCCAGCGGGTGACGATGAGCAGCTCGTCGAGCTCGTCGCGCCCAGGTGGGAGCGTCGCGTCGGGCGGCGATCGGGGCGCCGGCCGGGGCGGGGCAGCCCCGGATGCGGGAGCGAGGCCGAGCGGTAGTTGAGCCCCGGCCGGCTCGGGCGCTGTCACCGCCGTGGCGCTCGTGCTTCGGGATCGGGTCTGCACCTCGACGAGATGGCCGTGCTCGACGACGATCCGGTGGGCGAGGGCGCCATCGGGTGAGCGAGCGTGGACGATCATCCGTCCGGCGTGGCGTACGGCGTCGACCTCGCGGCGGACCCGCAGCGCTCGGGCCAGGGCGACGAGCCGGTCACGGGTTGCCGCGGCCTCCTCGAACCGGGCCTGGCTGGCCAGCGAACGCATGCGGGCCGCGAGGGGCTCGAGCACGAGCATGGGCTCGTGTGTGAGGGCGCGGGTCGCGAGGGACGCGATCGATGCGTAGTCGGCGGACTCGGTGAGCCCGCTGCACGGACATGCTGCGGTTCCGAGCTGGCCAGGAACACAGGCGAACGCTGGGCACGTGACACCGTCGCCGGGGACGGCGCGCTTGCCCACGGGCCGCCCGCACCGGCGCAGCGGGAGTGCCGTCTCGATGGCTTCTCGGACGGTCTGGGCGGCAGGGGTCGACGGGAACGGGCCGAGATAGATCCCATCGTCGCGCACGGCCTTGACCACCGTGAGACGGGGGAAGCGCTCCCGTGTCGTCAGCTTGAGGTACGTACGGGAACGCCAGTGCTTGGAGCGCCGGTTGTAGTGGGGCTCGAGCTCTCGGATCAGCCGGAGCTCGTGCACCTCGGCCTCGAGCACGGTGGTGGTCTCGATGTGGTCGATCCGCGTGGTCTCGCGCAGCAGCTGGGGGATCTTGCGGCGGGTCTCGGACGAGAAGTACGACCGAACCCGAGCTCGCAGGTTGGTGGCCTTGCCCACGTAGGCCACCTGGCCCTGGGCGTTGCGGAACAGGTACACACCGGGCCGGCGAGGCAGATCGCGGGTGAGGGCCAGCTTGGCGACGGCGGGCGAGCCGTTGAGCGAGGGCAGGGCCAGCAGGTCGTCGAGCGCGGTGATCCCGAAGGAGCCCGCCCGTTCGAGGAGCGCGTGCAGCACGTCGGCCGTGGCCAGCGCATCGTCGAGCGCCCGATGACTGGGCGTGTGGGCCGCCCGAAGGTGCCGGGCGAGCGTGGCCAGTTTGAGGTTGGGCACCTCGTCGAGCACGAGTCGGCGAGCGAGCGCAAGCGTGTCGACCCGGAGGTTGCCGAGCCGCTCGCGGCCCGTGCGCACCAGGGCGGCATCGGTGAACCCGATGTCGAAGCTGATGTTGTGACCCACGAGGACGGCGTCTCCGACGAACTCCAAGAAGGTGGGGAGCACGTTGGCGATCGTGGGGGCGGGGGCGACGAGCGCGTCGGTGATGCCGGTGAGCATCGTGATCATCGGCGGGATGGCCAAGCCCGGGTTGACCAAGGTCTGGAAGGTGCCGAGGCAGACGCCGCCGCGGACCTTGACGGCGCCGATCTCGGTGATCTCCGACCCTGCCGGCGTGGCCCCGGTGGTCTCAAGATCGAAGACGACGAACGTCACCCCGACCAAGGGTGCACCCATGTCGTCGAACGACCGCTGCGTCGGCGCTCGCACGGAGCGAGCCATCTCGGGGATGTGTCGGGTCGTTGCGGCGCTGTCGGCCACCTCGATCGTGCGTGAAACCACGGGAGCTCCCTCCAAACGTACGTTCGTCGACACCGTACATGGGGGGTACGACAACAACGGGGGAAGGGTGGAGCCGACACGGCCGTCGAGGGAGAGGCCCGTAGACTTTGGGCGTGGCTTTCCTTCCGACGCGCTATCACTGCACGGCCTGCGGGAACCTGACGCGCTTCGATGTCGTGACCACGCGCCGAACCCGGGCGTTCCACCATTTCTCGTTGGCCGGGGAATTGCGCGTCGAGGACGAGGACGTGCTCGACGCGGTCGTCGAACAGGTCAGCTGTCGGTGGTGCTCGGCCACCGGATCGGCGATCGAA
Organism: Actinomycetes bacterium; assembly: GCA_031362415.1. Classification (GTDB taxonomy): domain Bacteria; phylum Actinomycetota; class Acidimicrobiia; order IMCC26256; family VFJJ01; genus VFJJ01. Next base: position 19,909 of record JANLSK010000284.1, read on the forward strand.
GCCGTCGCCGGCATTCGGTCCGATCCGGGCGACCCGGCCGAGCCGGGGCTGGTCGAGCCGGCGCTGGTCGACGAGTGACGGTGATCAGACGCCCATCAGCTGGACGATCAGGCGGCGCGTTCGAGGACGGTCGTCGAAGTCGATGACCACGACCTTCTGCCATGTCCCGAGCATCAGCTCGCCGGCCTGGAACGGCACGGTCACCGACGGCCCGGCCAGCGCTGCACGGACGTGGCTGTGGCCGTTGGTGTCGTCGTTGCGTTCGTTGTGCTCGTATCGCTGGTGTTGGGGAGCGATGCTCTCGAAGGCTCGCGAGAGGTCGGCTGCACAGCCCGGCTCGAGCTCGATCGTCGTCACACCACACGTGGAATGGGCCACGAACACCGTGCACAGGCCATCGCGCAGGCCGGCATTGTCGATCACCTTCTGGGCGTCTCCGGTGACATCGATGATGTCGCCATCACCCTGCGTGTCGAGCGTCAGCTCCTCGTACCGTGCCTGCATGGAGTGCTCCTGGTGCGCGACGCGCTGCGAAGGACTGCATCGCAGTGTAGGAGTCAGGTCCGGTCTGGGCATGCTGTGGGCGACATGGCCCTGATCCCGTCGGCCTTGGCCTCGGCGTTGCCCGAGGCGATGCTCGTCCCGCTCCTCGACGCCTCCGCCCGAACGCTCCGCGAGCTCGAACCCGAGGAGGCACCCGCTGGTGTCCGCCGACTCCTGGGCTTCGATCGTCGGGGCCTGATGCGATCGGCTGCCCGCGCGCAACTCTTCCGAGCGCTCGAGCACGAGCCTGAGTGGGCCGATCGTGTCATCGACGGCTTCCTCGCCTCACCCGAGGTCGTCCAGCTCGTCGAGACGCTGGGCGGCCCGCCGATCACCACGTCGGCGGTCGATCTGGCCCAGATCGCCGACCGTGGTGAGCTCCCCCTGTTGGCTTCCTACCTGATCGCAGTGCAGCCCGAAGGTTTCGAGTTCGTGCTCGGTGTGCTCGTGGGACAGGCCGACTCGACCCGTCATCGCAAGGCCGACGACGACGATCGAGCCGCCCTGCGGGCGCGGGCATCGTCGCTCGAGGTTGCGTTGCAACGGGCCGAAGCGGCCAAGCTCGACCTGACCGCCGAGATCAGCCGCATCGACACGTCGCTTCGAGATGAGCGTCGCGTCCGTCGGGGGCGCGATGAGCAGGCGAAGGCCGACCTTGCGACGGCAGCGCTCCGTGTGAGCGGCCTGGAGGAAGAGATCGAGCGCCTGACCGAGGCTGGTCGGTCGTCGGAACGTCGAGCTCAGCACGAGGCCGGCCGGACCCGGGCGGCCGAGGAAGCACTTCGTCAGGTCCGGGCCGAGCTCGACACCACGGTGGACACGCTGGCCGAGACCCGACGGGCCCTGGAGCGGTCGGCCGCGCCGGGATCGGGGTTGCGCTATCCCGATCTCCGGGCGCTGCACCACGCGGCCGAGGCCGCCGAAGCGCTGGCCGAGCAACTTGGCGCGATCACCCGGAGCGCTCGGGACGACGCAGCACGGATGGGCGTGGTGCTCGAAAGCTCCGCGACCCGCCCGGCCCGGCCACCGGTTGGTCCGGTGACGACGGGGGTCGGGTCTCCCGTCGCCACGGACGCGCACCCTCGCCACCCCGAACCGGAACGACCGGGCATCTCGGCGATTCCCCGGCGCCGGGCACCCGTCCCGATCCCGCCGGGCATGGTGGCCGACACGCCGGCGGCCGTGGTGGCCGCGTTGGCTGGCGCCGGAGTCGCCGTGGTGATCGACGGGTACAACGTCGCCATGCGGGAGTGGCCAGGGGAAACGGCGCTCGTGCAGCGTGAGCGACTGATCGTGCTGGCGACGGCCTTGGCGGTGCGGACCCGCAGCCCCGTGACGATCGTCTTCGACGGGACCGACGCCGAGGCTGGCGGACCCACTGCGACGCGACCGGGGCGGCGGACGGGGATCAGGGTGGTGTTCTCGTCGGGCACTGAGACCGCCGATGACCTGATCGTGCGAGAGATCGCGGGAATCGCTCTCGGGACGCCGGTGCTGGCGGTGACCTCCGACAAGGAGCTGTGCCGGCGCGTCGCTGCCGTGGGCGCGCTCGCGATCTCGGTCGAGACGTTCGCCGACGTGGTGAGGCGCTGAGCCCTGTGGTGCGCTGAGCCCGGCTTCTCGCCGAGCCCGGAGAGCTGCCGGTGGCTTCAGGCGAGCCGTGTGGGCGTCGCGAAGACCTGGCGGACGAGCGGGGCGAAGTGCTCGAGCGCCAACGTGTCGTAACTCGGATCGAAGCTCGTCTGGTCCCACTCGTCGGCGAAACGTTCGGCCAGCGCGAACGCCCGATGGCCCCGGTGCTTCTCGCGGGCCCCCGGATCCATGCCGAAGTGCTCGTAGTAGTGCCGACCCTGGAAGTCTTGATGCACCTGGATGAGCCAGTACACGTCGTCGCTCACATACGGCCTGAGGATCTCGGCGGCGATGGCAGGATGGTTGGCGACCGCCACGATCTTGCCCACGTCGTGGAGCAACGACGCCACGATCATCTCGGCGCTGGCACCGGCCCGCTCGGCCCGGGTGGCGGTCTGGAGGCAGTGGGTGAGCTGGTCGACCGCGAAACCGTCGGTGATCGTGGCCAACTCGCCGAGCAGGGCCAGCGCCTTCTCGGCCACCCGGGCTTGGTGGCCGAACGTCTGGCGCCCGATCTCGGCCCACTGCTCGGCGGTCGACTCGTCCATGCGGGTGAACAGCTGCGTACCGGTCGTGGGCTCGGTCGTCGTCATGGCGTGATTGTCGCACGGAAGTCGGGCCAGTGTCGGCCGATCGAACGAGGCCATTGCGACCCCCGGCTCATCGGGCGCTGACGCGTTGCTGATGGCGGAGAGGCCCGACCAGGCCGGCCTGGCCGAGCAGGCGCACGGCACGTTCCTCCATGACGTCGATCACCACCGCCTGCCCGGGCTCGCGGCTCACGATGAAGCTGACGAGACAGTCGTCGCAGGCGTCGGTGTGGGCCACGGTGCAGTCGCTGCAGTCGATGGTGAGCACGGTTCCTCCTCGGGTCAGGGTGTCGGCCCGCCCTGACTTCGCCAGCATGACAGGGGGGTACGACAGGTCGATCGGGACGAGTCGGATCGGGGCGGCTGGTGCGTCGCCCGTAGGATCCGACTCGTGCCGTCCCTGCTGGTCACGAACGACTTCCCGCCCAAGGTCGGTGGTATCCAGTCGTATCTCTGGGAGCTGTGGCGGCGCCTCCCGGCCGACCAGGTCACGGTCCTCACCAGCCGGTACCGGGGCGATCGCGAGTGGGACGCTCGACAGGCCTTTCGCATCGAGCGAGCCCGCGAATGGTGGCTGCTGCCCACCCGGGATCTCGTCGATCGCATCGACGAGCTCGCTCGCGAGGTCAGCGCCGACGTGGTCATCCTCGATCCGGGCCTGCCGCTCGGGATCGTCGGACCGCGACTGAGATCGGCCCCGTACGTCGTCGTCGTGCACGGCTCCGAGGTGACCGTCCCGGCCCGGCTCCCCGGCAGTGCCGGGGTGCTGCGGGCCGTGCTCGACGGGGCTGCGGGCGTCCTCGCCGCCGGGGGCTATCCGGCTGCGGAGTCGGCCCGACTGGTCGGCCATCGAATTCCCAGCCTGGTGATCCCACCCGGAGTCGACGCCCGGCGCTTCGTTCCGTCGAGCGACGCGGCCCGGTCGGAGCTGCGAAAACGGCTGGGCTGGCAGCCTGACCGACCGGTCGTGGTGGGAGTCAGTCGGCTCGTGACACGGAAGGGGTTCGACGTGCTCATCGACGCCGTGGCCGGGCTCGATGACGAGGTCGGGCTGGTCATCGCCGGGGCCGGGCGCGATCGTGCCCGATTGGAGGCACGGATCCGCTCCCGGGGGATCGAGCACCGGGCCCGTCTGCTCGGACGGGTCTCCGAGGCCGAACTCCCCTCGGTGTACGCGGCGGGCGACGTGTTCGCCATGCCCTGTCGCGATCGCTGGCGGGGGCTCGAGCAGGAGGGTTTCGGGATCGTGTTCCTCGAAGCGGCGGCCGCCGGCCTGGCGTCGGTCGCCGGTCGTTCGGGCGGGACCGCCGAAGCCGTGGTGGAAGGCGAGACGGGGTTCGTGGTCGAGCCCCGGGATCCCGGTGCCGTGCGCGACGCCATCGCAGCGCTCCTCGCCGATCCTGCGCTCAGGATGCGCATGGGGGCCGCGGCGCGTGAGCGGGCCGAGACGACGTACTCGTACGACAGCCTGGCCGAGCGACTCGCCCCGCTGGCCAGCGGTGATCTCTCCGTGCTGGCCTGAAAGCCCGCCGGCGGCCGGGTGGCCGGGTGGCCTGGTGGATCGACGGTCGTCCGGGTGGGCCGCTTAGCCTGGGACGATGTCGTCGGTCCTGATCTCCGGAGCGTCACGAGGTCTCGGACGGGCCATCGCGCTCGAGGTCGCCCGGCGCGGCGCGACCGTGTTCGCCGGCGTGCGCACCGAGGCCGCAGCCGTTGCCCTCCGGGCCGAGACGCCACTCATCCCCGTCCGGCTCGACGTTCGTGACGCAGCCTCGATCGCCGCCGCTGTGACCGAGGTCTGCGACCGCACCGGGGGACGTCTCGATGCTGTCGTGCACAACGCCGGGATCGCCGTCGGCGGCGCCTTCGAGGACGTGCCCGACGCCGCGGCGCGCGACGTCTTCGAGACCAACGTCTTCGGCGTCTTCGCGTTGACCCGTCAGGTGCTCCCGGTCATGCGGGCACAGGGCCACGGCCGGATCGTGGTGATCTCGAGCAGCGCGGGAGCACTCGGTAACCCCGCACTGTCGCTCTACGCATCGTCGAAATGGGCGCTGGAAGGTTGGGCCGAGTCGATCGTCGTCGAACTCGCCAGCGTCGGAATCTCGCTGTGCATGGTCGAGCCCGGTCCCTACCGATCGGACATCTTCGCCGCCTCCCCCCGGCATCGGCCGCCCGACTCGGCCTACGCCGGCGTCGTCGATGCCGTCGAGCGTCACGTCGACACCACGGTGTCGCGCCAGGCCGGCGATCCGACCGACGTGGCCGTGGCCGTCGCCGATCTGCTCGACGCCCAGCGGCCGCGCTTTCGCACGCCGGTGGGCCGCGACGGTCGTCTCGCCTGGGCCATGCGGGGCATCGTCCCGTGGTCGGTCCGCCAGCGCATCGTGCGCCGGGTCTTGAAGCTGCCGGCGCCGGCGGAGACTCTCGGACCGGGATCCGACGCACCGGCATCCATCGGCGAGACCAGCCGATGAGTGAGCACCCGGCCGAGGAGCCGCTGCCGCAGGCGGACAGCTCGCCACGCGACCCGGGCCGGCCGTCGCTCCCGCCGGGCGTCGCAGGCCGTCCGCCCCGCTCGTCCCGTCCGCCCCGCCCGAGCCGCGGAGACGGTCGTCCCGCTCCCGGCGCCACAGGCCCTCGACGACCTCGTGAGGCGCCCCCGGCGCCCCCACCGCTCCTCGCGTTGCGACCCACGGTGCAGCTTCCTCCCGACGCGGCTCGACGCGGTAGGCGGATCGTGCTGACGTCGTGGACGGCCACTGCGGTCTTCTGCGCCGTGGCGATCCCGGCGGGGACGGGCGTGAACGGCTTCGGCCGGGTTGCGGTCGTCACGTCGCTGGTGCTGTTCGGCATCTCGATCCCGGTGTGGATCGTGGCCCTGGTGCGGGGGGCGATCCGCACGACCGAGGGCGACGCCGTCGACGTGGCCGGCCTGTTCTTCCTCTCGGGCTCGGCGCCGAAGGTCATCAAACGCCACCTCTTCGGCGCGACGACGGTGTGCCTCACCGTGGGCATGGTCACCGCGTTCCGAGAGCCTTTCTCGTTCCTGGCGTGGATGCTCCCGTTCGGGCTCGCCGGGCTGTGGGGCGCACGGCACGGCACCTATCCGCCTCGGCCGTCTCCACAACCCCGGCCCGGATCTCGTCGTCCGGAGCCGCAGGCACCCCCGACCGAGTCGGCCTGACGTGCGGCTGCTGCTGTTCACGGGCAAAGGCGGCGTGGGCAAGACCACCATCGCTGCGGCCACGGCGGCCCATGCCGCGTCGCTCGGGGTGCGCACCCTGATCGTCTCGACCGACGCCGCCCACTCTCTCGCCGACGCTTACGACGTGTCGCTCGGCGATGATCCGACCGTCATCGCCGAGTGCCTGGAAGGCCAGCAGCTCGACGCCCGCATCCGCATGGAGCGTTCGTGGGGCGAGGTTCGCGACCATCTCGTGGCCTTGCTGGGCTGGGCCGGGGCCGCCACGGTGGAAGCCGAGGAGCTGGCGGTCATCCCGGGCTTCGAGGAGGTGTTCGCGCTCGTCGACCTCGTGGAGCTGGCCGAGAGCGGGCGCTACGACCTGGTCGTCGTCGACTGCGCACCGACGGCCGAGACCCTCCGGCTCCTGTCGTTGCCCGAGGTCCTCCGCTGGTACATGGCCAGGGTCTTCCCCGTGCACCGTACGATCACCAAGCTGGTGCGGCCGATCGTGAGCCGTGCGGTGAGCATGCCGATTCCCGGCGACGACGTCTTCAACGCCGTTGAACGCCTCCACGAGCGTCTGGAACGGGTGCGGACGCTGCTGATCGATCCGGCGATCACCAGTGCCCGTCTGGTCGTCAACGCCGAGCGGATCGTGGTGGCCGAGGCGCGTCGCACCTCCACCTATCTCTCCCTGTTCGGCTATCACGTCGACGCCGTGGTCATCAACCGCCTGCTCCCCGAGGCCGTCGCCGATCCATGGTTCGACCGGTGGCGGGCCATCCATGCCGAGCAGGTGGTCGAGATCGAACGTTCGTTTGAACCGGTGCCGTGCCTACGGGTCGAGCTGGCTGGCGACGAGGTGGTTGGCATCGAAGCCCTCCGGGAGCTCGGCGCGGCCCTGCACGGTGACCGATCCCCGCTCGAGCACTGGTCGGCGGGCTCGGGGCTCGCCGTGGAGGCGCGGGGCGAGCTCCGGGTCCTCTCGCTGCCCCTACCGGGAGTGACCCGGTCGGAGGTCGACCTCGTGCAGCACGACCGTGACCTCATCGTGACGATCGGGCCCTACCGGCGGGCGATCGCGCTCCCGGACAGCTTGGCTCGACGGTCGGTCCGGGGCGCCCGACTCATCGACGACCGGTTGGAGGTGGAGTTCATCGATCGGGCGGCCCGAGCCGACGGCGCGCGATGATCAGCGACGTGGAGAACGAAGCGGGCTCGTGCGCCGTGTGCCCCATGGCGATCACGCGGGGGGCATGGCAGCAGGTGCCCCCCGAGACGACCGACCACCTGCTTGGTGCGGCGGCCGAGATCCTGGCTGCGCTGCGGACGCTCATCGTGGCGGGCGAGCATCTGGTCGACCTGCAACGGCAGCGCCTCGCCGGTTCCCGGGTGGAAGACGGGTACCAGGACCAGGGTGACCGGGCGAGCGACGGTCCGGGCGCACGGCCAAGTGGCGCAGGGGCGAGCGGCACGAGGGCCCCAGGGGCGAGCCGGCTCCGGCGGATCGACATCGCATGATCGCGGCGGCGGGGTGACCTGATGGTTCGCTTCGGCGTCACCCTGCCTCAGTTTCGCGACGATCCCGAACCCGTGCTGGAGCAGGCCGTCAGGGCCGAAGCCGCCGGGCTCTCCGGGGTGTTCCTGTACGACCACCTCTTCCGGGTCGATCGGAGCCGGACCGGAGCAGACGGCGCGCCCGAGGAGCGTCCTGCGCTCGACTTGCCGTCGCTCCTCGGCGCCGTGGCAGTCGAGACCCGCACGATCACCGTGGGCTCGCTCGTGGCTCGGGCCACGCTGCGGCCGCCATTGCTGAGCGCAGCCATGTTCTCGAGCGCGATCGCCATCGGCGGAGGAGCACCCGGGGGCGGAGATCGTGATACGGGTCGGAGCGGTCGGATCGTGGCGGCGCTCGGATCCGGAGATCGTGAGAGCCAGATCGAGCACGACCGCTTCGGAATTCCCATGGGATCACTGGCCGCGCGGGTCGAGCGTCTGGCCGACACGGTCGAGTGTTGCCGGGCCGTCGGCATCACGACCTGGGTCGGTGGGGCCCATCACGATGTCCTGGCGGTCGCCGGGTCGCGAGCCGACGGTTGGAACCGCTGGGGCGGGAGCCCCGACGAGCTTCGCTCGGGCCGGGCGATCGTGCGGCGGGCTGCCGAGGACGCCGGACGGAACCCCGCCGAGGTGGTCGTCACCTGGGGTGGCGTGCTCGATCTCACCCGCCCGGCGGCTGAGCTGGTCGGCGAGCTGGTGCCGTACGTCGAGGCCGGTGCCGAGTGGATCATCGTCGGCCCTCGCGACGCTGCGGCCCCCGAAGCGTCGGCGATCGTCGCCGAGCTCGCGGCCCAGCTCGGGCCGTGAAACGACCGTCCCGACCCGATACGGGCCGGGACGCAGCCACGCCAACTGGTACCGTTCCGGCGTGGAATTTCGTCGGATCAACGGGCTGCCGCCCTACGTGTTCTCGATCATCAACGGGCTGCGCGAGCAGGCCCGCCGAGCCGGCGAGGACGTCATCGACCTGGCCTTCGGCAACCCGGATATCCCGTCGCCAAAGGTGGCCGTCGACAAGTTGGCCGAGGCCGTCTACAACGAGCGCAACCACCGCTACTCGGCGAGTCGGGGCATCCCCAACCTGCGCAAGGCGGTCGCTGCCCTGTACCAGCGGCGCTTCGGGGTCGAGATCGACCCCGAGACCGAGGCCATCACCACCATCGGGGCCAAGGAAGGCTTCTCCCACCTCATGTGGGTGTTGCTCGGGCCGGGCGACTCGGCGCTGGTACCGAGTCCGTCGTACCCCATCCACATCTGGGGTCCGGTGCTCGCCGGGGCCGACATCCGCTCGGTTCCCATGGGCCCCGGGGGGATGCTCGCCACCGACGAATTCTTCCAGAATCTGAGCGACACCTACGAGCGATCGTGGCCGCGGCCGCGGGTGCTGGTGATGTCGTTCCCGCACAACCCCACGTGCTCGGTGGTCGATCTGGAGTTCATGACCCGGGCGGTGCAGTGGGCCACCGAGCGCTCTGTACTCATCGTGCACGACTTCGCCTACGCCGAGACGTCCTTCGACGGCTACGTGCCGCCGTCGATCCTCCAGGTTCCCGGGGCCAAGGCCTGCGCGGTCGAGCTCTACACGCTCACCAAGTCGTTCTCGATGGCCGGGTGGCGGGTCGGGTTCGTCCTCGGCAACCGCGACGTCGTGGGGGCATTGGCGAAGCTGAAGTCGTACCTTGACTACGGCACGTTCCAGCCCATCCAGATCGCCTCGATCGTGGCCATGAACGAGGCTCCCGAGTATCCGCTCGAGGTCAACGAGATCTACCGGGGGCGGCGCGACACGCTGATCGACGGGCTGGCCCGGATCGGCTGGGACGTGCCCCGCCCGCTCGGCACGATGTTCGCCTGGGCTCCCATCCCCGAGCCCTACCGCGACATGACCAGCATCGAATTCGCCACCATGTGCGTGAAGGACGCCAAGGTCGCGGTCTCGCCCGGGGAGGGCTTCGGGCCCGGCGGCGAGGGGTACGTGCGCTTCGCGCTCGTTGAGAACGAGCAACGCATCCTCCAGGCCGTGCGGGGCTTGAAGCGCGCCCTCCCGAAGCTCGGCTGACGGGGTGGACGCCCGCGACCCCAACGGAGTGCCCGGCGGAGTGCCAGCAGCCGCATCAGCAGCCGCACCAACGTCTGCGCCGGCTCCGGTGCGCACCCGGGTGAGTGAGCTGCTCGGGGTCGACTACCCGATCGTGCAGGCCCCCATGGGCTACATCGCCCGGGCGCAGTTGGCATCGGCCGTGTCGAACGCCGGTGGCCTGGGCATCATCGAGAGCTCGACAGGTCAGCTCGACGTGATCCGCGACGAGATCGCGAGCATGGCCGACCGCACCGACAAGCCGTTCGGCGTGAATGTGGCCCAACTGTTCGTGCGCGACCCGGCCATCGTCGACTTCCTCGTCGACAACGGGGTGCGTTTCGTCACCACATCGGCCGGCGATCCCACCATGTTCACCAAGGCGCTCAAGGACGCCGGGCTCACGGTCTTCCACGTCGTGCCGTCGCTGCGGGCCGCGCTGAAGGCGGTCGACGCCGGGGTCGACGGGCTCGTGGTCGAAGGCGGCGAAGGCGGCGGCTTCAAGGCCCAGCGCGACGTCTCGACCATGGTGCTGCTCCCGCTGGTGTGCTCGAAGGTCGACGTGCCCGTCATCGCCGCCGGTGGCATCTGCGACGGCCGGTCGATGGCCGCAGCCTTCGCGCTCGGTGCCGAAGCGGTGCAGATGGGCACCCGCATGGTCTCGGCCGCCGAGTCCCCCGTCCACCAGAACTGGAAAGACCTCATCGTCGCCACGCCCGAGACGGGCACCATCATGCTGAACCGCTTCCACAAACCGGGTTTCCGGGTGCTGGCGACCCCGCTGGCCGAGCGGTTGGAGCAGTCGAGCGAACGGGTCACGATGGGCGAGCCCGGGCGCATCACCGACTGGTACTTCGGCGGCGACGCCGAGGCCATGTTCGCCTTCGGGGGCCAGGTGGCCGGGCGCATCGATGAGATCCGCCCCGT
>JANLSK010000304.1:0-1935 GCA_031362415.1 Actinomycetes bacterium
CAGGCGCGGCCGTTACGGTGCCGAGCCCGGCAGGATCCACTCGCCACGCGATCACCGGTAACACGTTGACAGCCTGCGGCGTCACACTACCGCCTGCACCCTGGTCCGCTCGATGAGAGGCAGCGCGGTGGTGTCAGAGGATCCTATCCTGCGAGAGCCACGTGCCGGGCGACACGCGACCTCACCCACCGCGCTCGGTAGGCTGGCTCGCCGCGGCCACAACTCTCGCAGGTACCTCGCGCGGGGAGGCCGTGGGAGGCGGTGGCCGCATCTCCCAGTGTGGTCAGTACTCGCCGCGGGATTGTTGATCGCCGCCTGCGGGTCAGCCCCGAGCCCGACCCCGAGCCAGGCTCCGGCTCCAAGGTTGTCGCCGACGACCACCAGTCCGGTCGCAACTCCGGCGCCAGCCGGCCCCAGTTCGCTGCCCGATCCCCTGGCCACTGTGCCGCTGCCCGTTCCCACCCTGCCATCGCCATCGTCGCCGGCCCTCGCGCCCCCGATCAGCGCGATCGCTGCGGGCCCGTACCGAACGTGCGCGCTCAAGAGGAGCGGCGTCGTCACGTGCTGGGGCGGGAGCACGAACGGCGGCTACGACCCCAATCGCTGGGCGACGGACAGCGGCGGCCGGGTCGGCGTCCCGGTCGATGTTGCGGGCCTCTCGAGCGGGATGACCGCCATCGCCGTGGGCTTCAGCCATGCGTGCGCCCTTACGAGCGGCGGCGGTGTCAAGTGCTGGGGTTGGAACGGCGATGGCCAGCTCGGCAACGGCACGACGACCGAGAGCCTCGTCCCCGTCGACGTCGTCGGCCTCACGAATGGGGTCGACGCGATCACCGCGGGTGCCAACCATACGTGCGCGCTCACGAACGGCGGCGTGGTCAAGTGCTGGGGCTCCAACCACGCCGGCCAGCTCGGCGACGGCACGACGATCGACAGCCTCGTCCCGATGGAAAGCCCGTATATCTCGACCAGCGTCAGTGCGATCGCCGCCGGCGGCGCACACACCTGTGCGCTCACCGGCGGACTGATCGAGTGCTGGGGCTCCAACCACGACGGCCAGCTCGGCGACGGCACGACGGACGACAGCAACGTCGCGGTCGACGTCACCGGCTTCCAGGGCGTTGCGACCGCCATTGCTGCGGGATACCAAGACTCGTGCGCAGTTACGACCGGCGGTGGGGTCACATGCTGGGGCGGGAATGCCGACGGCCAGCTTGGCAACGGCACGACGATCTCGAGCAGCGTCCCGGTCGACGTCACCGGCCTCGCCAGTGGTGTCACCGCGGTCGCCGCCGGCTTCAGGCACACCTGTGCGGTCACGATCGGGGGCGGGGTGAAGTGCTGGGGCAGGAACTTCGATGGCGAGCTTGGCCACGGCACAACAGCCGACAGCCTGGTTCCGGTGGATGTCGGGGGCCTCGCGAGCGGGGTCACCGCGATCGCCGTTGGCGGCGACTGGATCAATGGGTACACCTGCGCGCTGACGAGCGGCGAGTTTGTCACGTGTTGGGGCGACAACGACGCTGGCCAGCTTGGCCCGGGAACGTCCTGCAACAGCAGCGTCCCCGTTGATGTGCCCCTCGACGGGAACGTCGCCCACCCGTCGCCCAGCGTCGAGCCCACCGGGCTGCCGTCGGGTGTGATCGAGCACGCGACTGGCCCGAGAGATGTCGTGCTCCGGTTTGACGTGGAACCCGACCTGGGGGTGAGTGAACTCACCGGCGAGTTCTTCCGGCCGGGGCCGGAGTTCACGCTCTATGGCGACGGAACGGTCATCTTCCGAAACGAATTGGCCGAGGCACCCGCGGCCGGTGGCCCCATCATTCGATCCCGCCCGTTCCTGATCGGCCACCTGGACGAGGACCACCTACAGTCGCTCCTGCGGTTCGCCATCGGGGAGGGCGGGCTCGGGACTGCCTGTGATCGATACGAAAC
>JANLSK010000129.1:0-4225 GCA_031362415.1 Actinomycetes bacterium
TGCGGGGTGGAACGCCGCAGTTCATGTATCTCTGGATGCCGTAACGGATAGTAACTACTCAGGTGTTCAGGCTGAAGGCGTTTAGGCTGAAGGCCGGATTTGGGTGCCAGCACCAGGGTGGGACGGCCGGTCTGGGCGATCACGTTGGCGATGGTGAACGACTTCCCCGAACCGGTGATGCCCAGCAGGGTCTGGAACCTGTCGCCCCGCTCGACGCCGGTGACGAGGTTGACGATGGCGGTCGGCTGGTCGCCGGCGGGCTCGTAGTCGGCCACGAGGTGGAACTCAGGCATGCACGGATCGTACCGAGGGGGTACGACAGTTCGGGGGCCGATCACCCGATCAGCCCGCGGCCCGGGCGACCCTGGAGCTCAGCGAGCGTCGAGGATCAGCGGGACGAGGGCCGTGATGGCCTGCTCCAGATCATCGACCCCGGCGCTGTTGTCGATGACGTGTGTGGCGAAGGCGTTGCGCTCCTCGTCGGTGGCCTGGGCCGCCATTCGGGCACGGGCATCGTCGCGGCGGAGCCCTCGGGCTTCGAGACGGTCGAGACGCACCTCGACGGGGGCTCCGACCACGACGATCACGTCATAGTTGCGCTCGGCTCGGGCCCGGTCCTCGACCAGGAGCGGGACGTCCATCAGGCACACGCCGTCGCTCGGCGTGGCTTCGACCCGGGCCATCATCACGGCGCTGATCGCCGGATGGGTGATCGTCCGCAACGCCGTGCGGGCCTCCTCGTCGTTGAACACGATGTCGGCCAGGGCCTGGCGATCGAGGCGGCCGTCGGCGGCGACGATTGCGCTGCCGAAGCGCTCGACCAACAGCGGGAACGCAGCCCCGTCGGGCTCCACGACCTCCCGGGAGATCAGGTCGGTGTCGACGACGACCACGACGACGGCGGTGGCAGCCAGGCCCTCGTGCAGGAGCCGCGTCACCGTCGACTTGCCCGATCCGATTCCGCCGGTGATGCCCACTCTCAGCATGGGCGGGGAGTGTACGAGCCCCGACCGCAGCCTCGACGGCCCCACGGCCCGGACTGCCCCACGGCCCGACAGCCGCTGTCGACGTGGAATTCGGCGCCACCAGCCCATGTCCGATCTCGATGGTGGAGCCTGCTCAACCCGTTGGGCCGGTCGGCCGATCCTGCAGGAGGGGAAGCCGCCGAGCCGTCGAAAGCCCGACGTTCATCGTGACATTCCGCAGCCGGACACGGCTCGCACTCCATGCGGCACCGCGCGCCGAGGACGACGCCGCCACCCGGGACGGGGTGCTCGCGGTGTTCGGCCGGCTCGTCGCCTGGCTGCGCTGGACGGGTGTCACGCTCGGTTTCGTCGTCGCGATCGACGCGGGCGATGTACGCAGGACCTGGTTTCCACTGGCTGCGACGTTGCTCGTGCTCGACAGCATCTGGCGGACGGTCCGTCCCGTGCGGCTGGCTCCCGATCGCCCGGCGGCGTCGCTGCCGTTCGTGACCGATCTCGTGTCGGTGCTCGGCGCCGTGGGGCTCACCGGCGGGTGGGAGAGCCCGTTCGTGCTGCTACTGCTCGTGAGCGTGCTCATGGCCGGATTCGGACGGGGTTACATGGCCGCGTTCTCGATCGCGGGAGCCGCCCTGGCCGGAGTGGCCGTCCCCGCCCTGGTCCTCGGCCACGAGGGCGATCCCACCACCACCGCCGCCGCCGTGGTGCTGGTGCTCACGGCGACCGCGGCGATCGCCGGGTACAGCCGCGGTCTGTTCGTCGAGGCCCACCAACGCCAACGGGCGACCACCGACGAGCTGACCCGCCTGGCCGAGGTCAACCACCATCTGCTCCTGCTGTACCAACTCACCCAGGCTCTCCCGGCATCGCTCGACCTGAACGAGGCGGTCGTCGCCTCGCGCCGTCATCTCGGCGAGCTCGCGCAGTTCAACGTGTTCGCCGTCCTGACCACGGACGAGGCCGGTGACGAGTGGCACGTTGAGTTGGCCGAAGGCCTGCGGCTCCCCGAGATGCTCACCAACGCCCAACTCCCCGACCCGGTCCGGCGGGCCGTCCACGCCGCCGGCGGTGTGGTCTCCGAGGACCTGACCGGCGACGGGCCCGGGCTCGACCCGGCCTCGACCACCGGCGTGTACGTCGCGCTCCACTCACGGGGCCGAGTGCTGGGCGTGCTGGTCGTGGAACGCACCGGCTCCGAGCCCTTCGGCATGACCGACCTGAGGAGCGTCGTGGGGGTGGCCGACCCGCTCGCGCTCGGCATCGACAACGCCCGCTGGTTCCGACGGCTACGGAGCCTCGGCGCCGAGGAGGAACGGGTGCGCATCGCTCGCGATCTCCACGACCGTCTGGCCCAGTCGCTCGTCTACATCTCGTTCGAGCTCGACCGCGTCGTGAAGCGACGCGGTCCCGACGAGCAACTCGAGCAGCTCCGTGACGACGTGCGCCGAGCTGTTGGAGAGCTCCGGGAGACCCTGGTGCAGCTTCGTTCGACCGTGAGCGTCGACCGAACGCTGGACGTGCTGATCCGAGAGCACACCGAGCGCTTCACCCGTCGAACGGGGATCGGCGTAGGGCTTCGCCTCGATGGCGCTCGCCGGTTCCCACCGCGGGCCGAGCAGGAGGTCCTGCGGGTGCTCCAGGAGGCCCTGTCGAACGTGGAGAAGCACTCGGGAGCCCGCAACGTCACCGTGCAGTGGCAGTCCCGGGAGCCTCATGCCCGGCTGGTCGTCCACGACGACGGATGCGGCTTCGACCCCGGAGGCCCACCCGAGCGAGACGACTCCTTCGGGATCATCGGGATGCGGGAGCGGGCCGAGACGCTCGGCGCCACCCTGGCGGTCGACAGTCGACCCGGATTCGGGACCCGGCTCGTACTCGACCTCGAACGGGCCGAGGTCACCACGTGACCACACCCACGACACCGACGACACCCACGTTCACCCGACATGACACCCGACATGACACCGACGACACGCATGACATCGCCGACGCCGACGCCTGCGCTGGCGTCACGAAGCCCGAAGGACGTTCCATGATCCGGGTACTCCTGGTCGACGACCACCAGCTGCTGCGCCACGGGCTCCGCCTGTCACTCCAGGATGCCGGGTTCCTGGTGATCGCCGAGGCCTCCGACGGCGAGGAGGCGAGTCGCCTGGCCGAGGAGCTCGCGCCCGATGTCGTCCTGATGGACGTGACGATGCCCGTCCTAGACGGCATCGAGGCCGCTCGCCGGATCCATCGCCACGATCCCGCGCTGCCCATCGTGATGCTCACCATGCACGCCGATCCCGAGACGGCGCGGCGTGCGCTCGATGCCGGGGCCATCGGGTACCTGATCAAGGACAGCTCCATCGAGGAGGTCGCCGCGGCCCTGCGTCTGGCCACCGACGGCGAGACCGTGGTGTCGCCCGATGTGGCCGTGGCGATGCTGGCCGAGATCGACGCTCTCGAGCGTGCCGAACCCCGGATGGCCGTGGCCGGAAGCGGTGCGGTCGTGGGTCCGAGCCACGCGCCGACAGCCGGCGCCTTCGGTCACGACGACACGACCGGAATCCTCACCCCGCGCGAGCGGGAGGTGCTCCAGGCGATCGCCGAAGGCCATTCCACCAAGGATGCGGCCCGGATCCTGTTCATCAGCGTCAAGACGGTGAAGAACCATCTGGCGTCGATCTACGAGAAGCTCGATGCCCGAGACCGGACCCAGGCGGTCCTGGGGGCCGCCCGGCTCGGGATCATCAAGCTGCCCTGACCAAAGATTCACCCTGCGTGGTCAAAATGGGCCGCTCGGCCCATGAAGTCAAACCACCGTCCGTGACGATGAATTTCCCACCACCGCAACCAACCATGGAGGGAATCCCAATGGACCTGTTCATCCTGAAGACCTGGCTCGAGGCCAAGTTCACGCCCAAGCACGACGAGACGGGCGCCAGCCTCGTCGAGTACGGCCTCCTCGTCGCCCTCATCGCCGTCGTCGCCATCGTCGCCGTCCGACTGCTCGGCACGAGGGTCTCCAGCAACTTCAACAACGTCAGCGGCGCCCTCTAGCTCGAGCGACAGCAGCTCGGTCACCGGCGACGAAGCCGGTTCTCGGGCGCACTGTCCGTGCATGACCTGATCTCTCGGCCCGGCGGGTCCGCCCCCCGGGGGATCCCCGGCCCGAGCCTGTTCCCGAGGAGCCCCATGTATCACCTCACGCTCTGGGTCATCACCCTGACCCATCCCCAGCTTCGGAACCGATCGCA
>JANLSK010000054.1:0-4966 GCA_031362415.1 Actinomycetes bacterium
ATCAAACGACGCTGACGCTCATCCAGCAACGGGAACATGAACGAGAAGAACCGCTCCAGGTCAGCTTCGCTCAGCTCCACCCCGACAGGGTACCTCAGCCATCACCCGATCTCGCGGATAGTTCTCTCGCGACCCCTTACGTGACTATCAGCAGCGACGACGCCGGGCGAAATCGTCGGCCCATGCAGGCTCTGCGGGCACGCGCGACATGGTCGACGAGGAAACGGGACAGCTTTCAAACCCGCCCCGACGAAACGTCCAGCGCCGCTTGACCGATCCCGAAATCGACGAACTCGTCAACGAGTACCAAACAGGACGGACACTGGCCGACCTTGCCTCCGTTCTCGGCATCCACCGACGAACCGTCGCCGCGCACCTCCAAGCGCGAGGCATCCGCGACGAGCGAACCGTCGCAAGATGACCGACGACGGCATCAGCGAAGCCGCGCGCCGCTACCGCACCGGCGACTCGCTCGCCAAGCTCGCGTCCGCGTTCAATGTCGACGCGGCGACGATTCGACGCGAGCTTCACCGCATCGGCGTCACCATCCGGTCACGTCGCGGTTGGAGCTGACCCCCTCACTTCGGAGACCGCCCAGAACGCCAGCGGTCGCAACCCGAAGCGGGGGGTACATCTCGGCAGTTATGCGACCCCTACTCGGCCACCTGCTGGCCGGCGAGTCGGGCGAGTTGGTCGAGGGTTTAGGCGATGATCTCGTCATACGTCATCGCCGCGCCCCGCTCTCGGGCGGCCGCGTGGGCGTCGGGGCTCAGCGTGGCGGCGACATATTCTACGACGGCGTCGATGCGGGGTTGGTGGATCGCCGCGGAAGGCGGATGGGATGAGGCCGAGCGCGGAGCCGCGACGGGCGCCGTTGGCGGTGGCGGCCGCTGCGCCGCTCTTGGGGCGGCCGGCGAGCACCAGGGTTGCGACGGCGACCGCGTCGGCCACGAAGACCCGGCTGCCGTTGTGGGCCGCGTAGTCGACCGCGCGACGCGCGGCGTCGGCGGTGCCGGCTGGGTCACCGGAGACCGCGCGCAGGACAGCCGCGTCCATCAACGCCGTCGCGAACAGCAGATCACCCGCTCCGGTGTCGAACAGACCGATGGCCTCATCGATCGCCGCGAGCGCGTCCGGGGAGTGATCGGCGCACAACCAGTGCCCCTGGATCGTCAGGGCGGTGGCGAGCAGTGTCGGGATGGCAAGGCGACGGGCGACTGCGACCGCGCGGTGCGCTTCCGCGCGTGCCGTGTCGCCATCACCGACCAACCCGGCGACAAACGACGTCGCGGTCTGCAGTTGGATGGTCCGCCAGTCGTCGGACCCACCCTCAGCCGCGAGGAGACAGCGGCCCTCGCCGAGCACAGCCATCGCCGCGGCCGGGTCACCGTAGACCTCCATCAAGCTGACCTGAACCATCGCGACGCAGTAGGCGGCGGTGAACCTAACGAGGTCGGCGAGGGCGCGGCGGCCGAGCAGCCCGCACTGCTCGATGTCGCCCTGCAACAAGGCGTCGACACTCGTGACGGTGTGCACCGTGGCGCGTTGCGCGGCGTCGATATCGTCGACACGGGACAACGCGGGCGCAGCCCATGCGCAGATCCCCCACGACGGCTGCATATTCCCCTCGTACACGCGTCGAGGACCCGGACACCGATTGTGACATCCCCCAGGTCGGCAGCGTCGAACGCCCAACCGACCGCGGCGCGGAGGTTTTCGAGTTCGACGACGAGCCGGGGCCGCCAGAGCAGTTCGTCGCGGCTCAACAACCCTGCACCGGCCGCCTCGGCGAACACCGCGTAGTGGGTGGCGTGACGGCGCCGCAACCCGTCGAGATCACCGGCGTGGTCCCGCGCGAAATGGCGGAGCGTCTCGAGCAACTGGTAGCGGATGGTCGTGCCCTCGCGTTCCGCGCCGATCATCGACTTGGCGACCAGGCCGGCGAGCACGTCGATCACATCCCACCGCTCGACCCCCTCCGTCGCGCACACCGCGACCACGGCGGCCTCGTCGAAGCTCGCCGGGAACACCCCCAACCGGTCGAACACCGCGCGCTCGGTGTCATCGAGCAACGAGTACGACCACTCGATCGTCGCGCGCAACGTCTGATGGCGTTCCACCCGACCGCGCCGCCCACCCGTCAACAAACGGAACCGCTCGTCAAGATGGGCAAGGATGTCCGCGGGGCTCATCGTCGTCACACGAGCCGCCGCGAGCTCGATCGCCAACGGGATCCCATCGAGACGCCGACACAACTCCACCACCGAAGGCGTCGACGACGCATCGAGCACGAAGTCAGGGTCGACCGCGACGTGGCGGGCGGCTACCACCTCACCGAACCCGGGGGCGAAGCTCAATTCGGGATCCCTCGGACGACTGTGATCGCTCATCTCCACCGGAGCACCGCACCCTGTGGTCGTCGCCTTACCCTGCGTCCTCAATGAGGGAA
The DNA here is from genome assembly GCA_031362415.1 of Actinomycetes bacterium. Classification (GTDB taxonomy): domain Bacteria; phylum Actinomycetota; class Acidimicrobiia; order IMCC26256; family VFJJ01; genus VFJJ01. The sequence continues at coordinate 2,450 of JANLSK010000054.1, forward strand.
GCCAACACGGTCTCGACACCAGCCAGGAAGGACGGCAGGTCGTCGCGTGCTGTTGCACTGAGAACCTCGAAGTCGACCGACCAGTAACCGTGCACGATGCGGTTGCGTATCCGGCTCGCGTCTGTCCACGGGATGGCCGGGTGTTCGGCTTTGAGACCAGCGGAGAGTTGGCTGACCGCTTCGCCCAGCACCGTGAAGTTCCAGAGGAGCGAGTCGCGGCGATCGGGGCGAACTTCGATCTCGGCTGCGGACATTTCCGCAGTGAGCTCGAAGATCCGACCGACCGCGTTGACGATCTCAGCCAGCAGAACGGCGTCACGCCGCATACAACGTCCGAGCCTCCGCCAGCACGTTGTCGCGCAGCATCCGGTGGACGGCGCGCTTGGCAACGAGATCGACTCGACGGCCGAAGACCTCGGCGAGCTCGTCCTCCAGCCGGTTGATCGCAAAGCCAAGCGAGCACCCAGGTGCCATCACGTACAGCAGATCGACATCACTCGTCGGCGTTGCCACTCCTCGCGCTACTGACCCGAAGACAGCAAGCTCGGCGATCCCGTACCGCTCGCAGACATCCACGAGGCGCGCCGCGTCAACGGTGAGCTCTCCGACTACGTCGAGCGTGACGCGAGACATGAGTCATTCTGCCACCGGTGACCGCAACGTGGAGCCCGTTGTCGGATCGACAACGACCCGTGGGCGTTGAGGGACTCGAACCCCCGGCCACCTCCTTGTAAGGGAGGCGCTCTACCAGCTGAGCTAAACGCCCGACGCCTGGGAGGTTACCGGGCGACCCGACCGGCGAACCCAGCGTGCGGGCGGGGTCAGCGGAGGATGGTGGCCAGGGCGGCGGTGGCGGCGTGGTGGCCGCACATGCCGTGGACGCCACCGCCGGGAGGGGTGCTGGCCGAGCACAGGAACAGGGTGGGGTCGGGGGTGCGGTACGGCCGCAGACCCACCGTGGGCCGGAAGAGCAACTGGAGGCCAGCGTGGGATCCGCCCGCGATGTCGCCGCCCACGTAGTTCTCGTTGTGGGCTTCGAACCAGGCCGGATCGGCGATATGGCGGGCCAGCACGACATCGCGAAATCCGGGAGCGAAGCGCTCGATCTGGGCCTCGATGGCGTCGACGACGGTGGCCGGATCGCTGGAAAACCCTTGGGGCACGTGGCAGTACGTCCACAGCACGTGCCGCCCGGCGGGCGCGCGACTGGGGTCGACGATCGTCGGTTGGGCCACGAGCACGAACGGGTGCTCGGGGCAACGCCCGGCCGCGACCTCCCGCTCGGCCGTGGCCACCTCAGCGATGGTGCCGCCGAGATGGAGGGTACCGGCCAGGCGCGCGCCCGGGTTCGTCCACGGGACGGGCTCCGAAAGGGCGTAGTCGATCTTGAACGCTCCGGGGCCGTAGCGGAACCGACGCAGGCGCCGGCGATACCGGTCAGGGAGACGGTCGCCAGCCAGGCCCAGTACCTGGCGCGGGGTGACATCGAGGAGCACGGCCCGAGACGGTGGCAGCTCAGCCAGATCGCCGACCCGCCGCCCGACCTCGATGGTGCCGCCGAGCTCCCGGAGATCGGCAGCCAACGCGTCGGCCAGCGCCTGGGTGCCGCCTCTGACGAAGGGCCATCCGGCGACGTGCCCCGAAGCCGCCAGCATCACAGCGAAGGACGACGTGAGCAACCGCTCCAACGGGAGAAACGCATGCGCGCCGCACCCGGAGAACACCGCCGGGGCGGCGTCGCCCCGGAAGCGGCGGACCGACCGCGTCACCGGAGGCAACGCCCGGATACCGAAGCGGGCCATGGCGATCGGATGACGTGGTAGGCGCAGCACCGGTCCGAGAACGTGCGCCGCCAGGTCGTCCCAGCCGTCGACGATCGGGGCGAGGAGCCGGCGCCAGCGCTGCCCGTCGCCCGGATCCTCGGCGTCGAGACCGGTGACGGTCGCGTCGAGCGAGCGGTACAGCAACCCCGCCCGTCCACCATCGAGCGGGTGGGCGAGGGCGATCTCGGGATGCACCAGCTCCAAGCCGTGGCGGGCCAGCGGACGCGAGGCCAGGAACGGCGAGATCGCGGCCAGCGGGTGCACGGCCGAGCACACGTCGTGCACGAACCCGGGGAGGGTGAGCTCGGCACTGCGGGTACCGCCGCCGACGGTGGGTGCGGCTTCGACGACGTGCACCGAGCGCCCGGCGGCAGCCAACGTGATCGCAGCAGCCAGACCGTTGGGCCCGGCGCCGACCACCACCGCGTCGAGCTCGGACTGGCTTCCCATGCGCGGGGGCACGACCTCGACTACGGGATCACGACGGTCGGCGGTCCGGCCACGACGAAGGCCAGTCCGGCAGGGTCGAGGAACGAAGCGACATCAGGCTCGACCACCTCCCGATGGGCCGCGACACCGAGGGACACACCCCAGGCCTCGAGGGAGTGGAACCACTGCTGGGTGAGGCCGTCGTACTCGGCGCCCGGCAGGTCGAGGCCGTGGTTCTGCTCGTAGCCGAGCAGCGGGTCGTGCA
>JANLSK010000055.1:0-4681 GCA_031362415.1 Actinomycetes bacterium
TGCGCTCGTGGCCCAGTTCGACGTTCGCACGCCGGGAGTGGAGGTCCCCGTCAACACGCTTTCGGGAGGAAATCAGCAGAAGGTGATCGTGGCCCGGGAGCTCTCGCGACCCCTGAAGCTGCTGATCGCCGCTCAGCCCACCCGAGGTCTCGATGTGGGCTCGATCGAGTTCATCCACCGGCAGATCGTGGGCCTGCGCGACCGGGGCGCGGCCGTCTTGCTCGTCTCGGCCGAGCTCGACGAGATCCTGTCGCTGTCGGACCGCGTCGCGGTGCTGTACCGCGGACGGGTGGTGGGGTTGTTCGACCGGTCCGAGGCCACACGTGAGCGCATCGGATACCTCATGGCCACGGGCGAAGACATCGTGACCGAGGAGGCCTCGTGAGCACGGGCGACGAGAAGGTGAAGGCGGTCCATCGCCGCATCGCCGACGTCTTCGAGCTGCAGCCGTTCCTGGTTCCCCTCTACGCGGTGATCCTTGCGGTGGTCGTGGGTGGGCTCATCATCACGACCATCGGGGTCAACCCGTTCGATGCGTACTGGGCGCTGCTGCGAGGCATGGTGGGGAGCCCCGATCGCATCGCGGCCTCGATGGCCCGGTCGGTGCCATTCGTGGGCTCGGCGCTGGCGCTGGCGTTCGCGTTCCGGGCCGGCTTGTTCAACATCGGCGCCGAGGGTCAGCTCCTCATGGGCGGGCTGCTCGCCGCGTGGGTTGCCACGTTCGCATTCATCGCCGACGTTCCCGGGATCGTGGCCGTGCCCCTCGTGCTGGTGGCCGGTTTGATCGGCGGGCTCGTCTGGGGTGGCATCCCGGGTGTGCTCCGCACCAAGACCGGGGCGCACGAGGTGATTACCACGATCATGCTGAACAGCATCGCCGTGTTGTTCGTGCGGTGGTTGGTGAACTCGCAGGACCCGGTGATCCTGCGTGACACCACGCAGTCGGTTCCCCGCACCGAACCCGTGCCGGGATCGGCGCGACTGCCGGAGCTCGTCTCGAGTCAGCCGCGACTGCACCTCGGCATCTTCATCGCCATCGGCCTGTGCGTGCTGGTGTGGTTCGTGTTCCGGAGAACCACCTTCGGCTTCGAGGTCCGCACCGTGGGAGCCAACCCGCATGCGGCACGCTACGCGGGCGTGAACGTCAATCGGGTCGTCGTCGCCTCGATGGCAATCTCGGGCGCCCTGGCCGGGATCGTCGCCGCCGCCGAGGTCCAAGGGAGCAGTTACTTCTTCCAGCCCGGATTCTTTGCCTTCATCGGCTTCGACGGCATCGCCATTGCGCTGTTGGCCCGGGCCAACCCCTTCGCGATCCTCCCCGCGGCCCTGCTGTGGGGCTCGATGCTCTCGGGGGCTCCGCTCATGCAGCAGGAGGTCGGGGTGTCGATCGACGTCGTGCGGATCATCCAGGCCATGGTGTTGCTCTTCGTGGCCGCCGACGCCATCGTCCGTACGGTGTTTCGCGTCCGGTCCGATCGGCCGCACGTCGCCGGGGTGGTGGGCGAGGCATGACCGTTGTCGTGGCCCCCGTCGCTCGGGTTCATCGCCACCGTCGCCTCGGACGTCGCGAGATCACCGGTGTCGTGTACGGGATCCTGGGCATCGTCGTGGTTGCACTCGTCGCTCCCAACATCTCCGGCCAGACCCGGGCCTTCGCGTTCGAGCCGCCGCCGAACGCGTCGAAGACGAGCTTCGACCCGCCCACCCTGGCCATCGTGATCGGGCTCATCTACGTCGCCGTCGGTGTCTTCAGCATCGCCGGTTCACGGTTCGCTCGTGCGGTCACGTGGTCCCAGATCGGTGCCGCGTTTGCCTTTCCGGTGCTGGTTCTCGGTGTGGCCCTCACACAATCGAACGCCGGCGAGACCAACGTCACCAACCTGGTCGTCGAGTCCCTCGTGCTCGCCACGCCCATCGCGCTGGGGGCCATGACCGGTCTGTGGTGCGAACGGTCGGGCATCGTGAACATCGGCATCGAAGGCCAGATGCTCACGGGAGCCGGTGTGGGTTTCATGGTGTATGCCGTCTTCGGAAGCGCCCAGAGCACGGGATGGCGGTGGATGGCGGTGGTCGCCGCCATCCTCACCGGAGCGATTCTCGGTCTGTTGCATGCGTGGCTCACCGTCTCGCTGCACATCAACCAGATCGTCTCCGGAGTGGTGATCAACCTCTTTGCGCTGGGCTTCACCGGGTTCCTGCGCTCGGAGGTGATCGTTCCTCAGGGCATCAGCACGGGCACCCCGACGGGATCGTTCGGGATACCCCTGCTCGAGAAGATTCCCGTCATCGGCGGGCAACTCTTCCGGGGCCAACCGATCCATTTCGTCATGTTCTTCGTCGTGGCCCTCACGTGGTACGTGATGTTCCGCACGCCGTGGGGGCTGCGGGTGCGGGCATGCGGCGAGAATCCTCACGCCGCCGAGACGCTGGGCATCGATGTCATCGCTACCCGATACCGGGCTGTGGTGCTGGGCGGGATGATCGCCGGCCTCGCTGGAGCCTGGTTCTCGCTCGAAGCGCAGTCTCGCTTCGAGGACAACATGACCAACTTCACCGGCTTCATCGCCCTCGCGGCCATGATCTTCGGGAAGTGGCGTCCGTGGCCCGCCTTCGCGGGCGCTGCGCTCTTCGGCTTCGCTCGCGCCCTCGGCGCCCGGATGCAGATTCTCGGGGTCGAGGTGGGCGGATTCGAGATCCCATCGAACTTCTGGCAGATGCTCCCCTTCGTGGTCACGATCATCGTGGTCGCGGGAGCGGTCGGGCGAGCCGCGGCACCGGCCGCCGAGGGCGTGCCCTATCGGCGCTCCCGGTAGATGCTCATGACCAATCCGCGTCCGTCCGTCATTCCGTGGGACGAGTTGCGCTCAGCTGCGATCGCCGTTGCTCAGGGGGCCCATGCGCCCTACTCGCACCTGCACGTGGGCGCTGCGGGCCTCGTTGACGACGGGCGCATCGTCACCGGGTGCAACGTCGAGAACGCGTCGTACGGGCTCACCCTGTGTGCCGAGTGTGGGCTGGTGTCGGCGCTGCACGCGTCGGGCGGCGGGCGGCTCGTGGCCGTGGTCATCGTCGACGGCTCGGGCTTGCCGCTGATGCCGTGCGGGCGGTGTCGGCAACTGCTCTGGGAAGCCGGGGGCGCCGAGCTGCTCGTCGACGGCTCGGGCACGCCGCAGACCATGAGGGAGATCCTCCCCGGAGCGTTCGGGGCCGGGGACCTTCCCGCGCCAGGGGACGGGAGATAACGAGACCGTGGACATCATCGACGTCATCCGCACCAAGCGCGACGGAGGCACGCTCTCCGACGAGCAGATCCGCTGGTTCATCGACGCCTACACGTTGGGGATTGTCGCCGACGAGCAGGCCTCGGCGTTGCTCATGGCCATCGTGTTCCGGTCGCTCAGCGCCCACGAGCTGGCCACGTGGACCCGGGCCATGATCGACAGCGGCGAGCGCCTCGACCTCTCGAGCGTCATCCGTCCCACGGTCGACAAGCACTCCACCGGCGGTGTGGGCGACAAGGTGTCGCTGATCCTCGCTCCGCTCGTTGCCGCGTGCGGGGCGGCCGTCCCCCAGCTCTCGGGCCGCGGGCTGGGCCACACCGGCGGCACCCTCGACAAGATGGAATCGATACCGGGCTGGCAGGCCCTGGTATCAAACGACCGTTTGGTGGAGATCCTGCGCACGAGCGGAGCGGTGATTGCCGCTGCGGGTGCGGGGCTGGCGCCGGCCGACCGGAAGCTCTACGCACTCCGAGATGTCACGGGCACCGTCGAGTCGATCCCGCTCATCGCCTCGTCGATCATGTCGAAGAAGATCGCCGAAGGGACCTCGGCCCTGGTGCTCGACGTGAAGTTCGGATCGGGAGCGTTCCTTCCCGAGATCGACAGAGCCCGGGAGCTGGCCACGACCATGGTGGGGATCGGCAACGCCAATGGCGTCAAGACCGTGGCGTTGCTCACCGCCATGGAGACCGTCCTCGGTCGGACCGCAGGGAACGCGCTCGAGGTCACCGAGTCGATCGAGGTCCTGCGTGGTGGCGGACCCGCGGATCTCGTCGAAGTGACCCTGGCGCTGGCTCGCGAGATGCTGGCGCTGGTGGGACTGGGCCCGCTCGCCGGGCCGCACGCCGTCGATCCCGCCACGGCCCTGGCCGACGGACGGGCCTACACGGCCTGGTGCGAGATGGTTGCAGCCCAGGGAGGCGATCCCGATGCGCCGCTGCCGGTTGCGGCCCACCGGCACATCGTGCCGGCACCGGGCACGGGAGTCCTCAGTCGTCTCGACTGTCGAGCCGTGGGCATCGCCGCTTGGCGTCTCGGTGCCGGCCGAGCCCGTAAGGAGGATCCGGTGAGCGCACGCGCCGGCATCGTCTGCCTCGCCAAGCCCGGCGACGCCGTGAGGGCCGGGGAGCCCTTGCTGGAGCTGCACGCCGACGATCCCGACCGTTTCGCCGGTGCGCTGGCCGCGCTGGCCGACGCGGCGATCGCCGTCAGCGACGAGGCCCCGCCCGTGGCCCGCCTCGTCCTCGAACGGATCGCGTCGTAAGGGGTCGCGAGAGAACTATCCGCGAGATCGGGTGATGGCTGAGGTACCCTGTCGGGGTGGAGCTGAGCGAAGCTGACCTGGAGCGGTTCTTCTCGTTCATGTTCCCGTTGCTGGATGAGCGTCAGCGTCGTTTGAT
>JANLSK010000139.1:0-2455 GCA_031362415.1 Actinomycetes bacterium
CCGCGTAGCACGTGGGGGTCGGGCGCTCGACACCGGGTCCCGCGCGCCTCCATCTGCTCGATGTGGTGGCTGCACGACGAGGTCCGGAACCGCACCGTCAAGGCGTCAGCCCCCGCAGCCTCGAATGCCGCGAGCGTCGACCGGGTGCCATCGGGATCGCCGATGGGGTCGAGGGGCTGCTCGGTCGGCAGCACGATGCGCGGCGGTCGATCGCGTCGGGCGTCCCAGGCCGGGGTCTGACTGGCCCGGGCCACCATGGCGCCCATCTCGTCGAGCGAGAGCCCGAACGGGATCCACCCGTCAGCCAACTCCACGGCTCGGCGGAGCGAGCGGTACGTGCGCCCGCCGATCCAGATCGGCATGTCCTGTTGGACCGCGCAGGGGTCGATGATGAACCCCGAGAACGAGTAGTGGGTACCGTCGTAGGCCGGCATGCGCTGGCCCAGCGAGGCTCGCAGCGCCCGGAGCGCGTCGTCGCCCTTGGCGCCGCGGTCGCCGAACTCGGCCTCGACGAGGTCGAACTCCTCACGCAGCGACCCAACGCCGACGCCGAGGGTGAGCCGTCCGCCGCTCACCTGGTCGAGCGTGCCGTAGCGCTTGGCGATCTCGAGGGGATGGTGGTAGCCGAGCACCAGCACGTAGGTGAGGAAGCGGATCCGTTCGGTTCGGGCAGCCAGGAAACCGAAGGTGGCCAAGGGATCCCAGTAGCGGCCACCTCTCACCTCGGCCACGGCTTCGGGTATGGCCACGTGCTCGCTGCAGGTCATGAACGAATAGCCGAGACGGTCGGCGGCTTCGGCGATGCGCACCACGTCGTCGAACGTGGCGTCGGCCTCCCAGCGGCCGCGCGCCCGCGGGAGCATCGTCAGCACCGGTGTCGTGATCCCCAGATCCACGGGCGCACTCTAGGTCGAGGGGTCGCCAGCCTCGACAGCTCGCGTGCGAGACTCCCGTGGTGGCTCACCAAGGAGGGCAGCTCGACAAGATCGTGTCGTTGTCGGATGCGATCGCCGCCAACATCCGGGCGGGCGACAGCGTGCACGTGATGACGGGGCACTCGCGTTGGACGGCCGGGGCTCGCGAGTGGGTGCGTCAGTGGTACGGGCGCGACGACGGGCGGTTCACCCTGGTGATGCTGAGCCTGTCGAGCCTGGGGACGCTGTTCTTCAAGGGGGGCATGGTCGAGCGGGTGATCACCGGCTACTCGGGCGATGTCTTTCCGAACTTCACGCCCAACCGGATCTTCGGCGACGCGTACCAGAGCGGACGGGTGCAGGTTGAGCACTGGTCGTTCCTTGCGTACCTGCAGCGGCTCGAAGCCGGCGCTCGGGGGCTGCCGGCCATCGTGACCCGGTCGATCCGGGGATCGTCGATGGAGCAGAACGACGCGTTCGCCGTCGTGGATTCGCCCTTTGGCCAAGGCGAGATCGGGTTGCTCGCCCCATTGCAGGCCGACGTGGCGTTGCTGCACGGGGCCATCGCCGACCGGGCCGGCAACGTGGCCTTCGCCGGACCGATGCTCGAGAACGTGTGGGGAGCACTGGGCGCCCGTCGCGGTGCGATCGTCACCGTCGAGAAGGTCGTCGACGACATCCGGCCCTGGGCTCACCTGGTGCGGCTGCCCGCGCATCGGGTGTTGGCCGTGAGCGAGACCCCCATGGGTGCACACCCCGGCGGGTTTTACACCATCGGCCATCATCTGCCTGTCGAGGGTTACGGCGAGGACTACGAGTTCTGGGCCGACGTCCGGCAGGCCTCACGGACCCCGGCCTTCGACGACTGGATCCACGAGTGGGTGCTGACCCCCCTTGAGCATGCCGACTACCTCGAGCATCTCGGCGCCGACCGGCGCAACGCCTTGCGGGCCAAGGCCGATCCCCAATCGTGGCGGGCCGAGCAGGATGCCAGCCCTCCCGACCTCGAGACGCCGGCCAACGCTTGGGAGACGGCCGCCGTGTACGGGGCGCGACATCTGGCGAACCGCATCGCCCACCATGACGCCGATGCCGCCCTGGCCGGTGCCGGCGTCGCCAATCTGGCCACCTGGCTCGGTGTCGAGCAGGCCCGGGTCCGGGGCGGTCGGGGCGCCCGCTGTGTGCTCACTGCCGAGCTCGGTCTGTGGGACTACGAGCCGCAGCCGGCCGATCCGTTCGTGTTCAACCACCGCAACTTCCCCACAGCCGTCATGCACAGCGACTCTTCCACGGTGCTCGGGATGCTCGTCGGCGCAGCTGGCACCACCACGCTGGCCTGTCTGGGAGCCGCGCAGATCGACCGGTACGGCAACATCAACTCCACGGTGGTGCCCGGTGGTGCGTTCCTCGTGGGCTCCGGTGGAGGCAATGACGTCGTCTCGGTGTGCGCCGAGGCCATGGTGGTGGCAACGCTCACCACGAGACGCACCGTCGAGCAGGTTCCCTATGTCACCTCGCCCGGGGAGCGGGTCCAGGCCCTG
>JANLSK010000118.1:0-16495 GCA_031362415.1 Actinomycetes bacterium
CGGCGGCGATGTCGACGATCCCGTCGAGGGGACGGCCGGCGATCCAGCGGTCGAGGTTGACGGCGAAGCTGTCGTACAGGCCGCTCAGCATGTCGGGCGAGCACCACGACACGTGCGCCGACACCCGGACCCCAGGGTGGCTGTACATCCAGTGCCCGGCCGGGAGGGGCTCGGGGGTCACCGTGTCGAGCGAGGCCATCGCGACGCGACCGTCGTCGAGCGCGACACGCAGCGCGTCGTGGTCGACGAGCGCACCGCGGGCGATGTTCACGAGGTGCACCCCGGGCTTCACCCGAGCCAGCGCTGCGCTGTCGATGAGATGGTGCGTAGCTCCGGTTGCCGGAGCCGCCAGCACCAGGTGATCGGCCAACGCGAGCACGTGGTCGAGACCATCGGCGATCTCGACACCGGACACCGGGCTGGGCGTCGACGTGCGGCGCAGGGCGACGATCCGCATGCCGAAGGGTCGGGCCCGCTCGGCGATGGCCGCGCCGATGCCCCCCAGCCCGACGAGTCCCAGGGTTCGTCCGTGCAGGCCACCGAGATCGGCGAAATGCCACCGCCGGGGCGCCTCGGCGAGCCACACCTCGGGCAGGCGCTTCTCGAACGCCAGCATCATCGCCAGGACCCATTCGGCGATCGGGACGGCCGACGCGCCTCGCGAGCACGTGAGGACCCGGTCACCGACCAGCTCGAGCGGGAACCGGTCGACACCGGTGCCCACGGTGTGGATCCACCGTGCGCCCGATGCGGCGAGGACCTCGGCGAGGTTCGCACCCCCGATCGCCGTCGTGAGGATCACGTCGGCGGCGATGGCGGCGGGCACCGGTCCGTCGGGATCCACCGGGATCAGCTCGACACCGGCCAGCTCGGCAGCGCCCACTCCGGCATCACCCATGGCCACCCCGGCCCCGTGGAGTGCGTGGCGGACGCGCTCGATCCCGTCGCCAGCCAGGTGCACGACGACCCTCACCACCGACCGCTCACCCGTCCCGAACCCGTCTCGCACTCACCACCGACCGCTCATCCGCCCCACACCCGCACACACCCTGCGGGCATGCCCAACACGCCACGCACGCTGGTCAGGCCGGGCTGACGACGTGTCCGGGACGCCTCCCGGCCGCGACCTGCTCGATCAGCGAGCACCCGTCGACCTGGATGGGCGAGCCGTTGACGAGCACGTGCACCATGCCACTGGGCTGGTCGGCGGTGAGGCGGTCGGCGTCGGCCGGGAAGTCACGGACCCGCCGCAACGGTCCCGGAGCGACGGTGTCGAGGTCGAACACCGCGATGTCGGCGAAGGCACCCTCGCGGAGATAGCCCCGGTCGGCGAACCCGAAGATGTCGGCTTGTTGGCCCGAGAGCTTGCGGACGGCCGACTCGACCGACAGCGAACCCCGTTCGCGCACCCAGTTCCCGAGCAGATCGGTGGCCTGGGGCGCGTCGCACAGCTGGCTGACGTGCGCTCCGGCGTCGGAGAGCCCGAGCGTGCAGTGCTCCTGGTTGATCAGGTAGTCGATGCCGTCCATGTCGTCATTGGCGACGGTGGAGCGCACTCTCGTCTCGAGCGCGTCGTCGACCGCGATGCGGCACACCACGTCGAGCGGGCTGCAGCTCCACTCAGCGGCGAGGTCCTCGACCATCCGGCCCACGAGCTCGGGGTGCGTGGCCGACTCCATGACCGTGAAGGTGTGCCAGCGGGGCGCCATGGCCATGCCGGGAACCAGGCTCGCCTGGGCCCGCTCGCGCCACGCCTGGTCGGCGTATGCGGCGATGCGCTCGGCGCGGGGCCGTCCCATGAGCTCGGCGAACACCGCCGAGGTGTTGAGCGTGAAGGGATCGGCCATGGTCATCGAGAACATCAGCGGCCGCGGCGAGACCTGGGGCCAGACCTCGGCGCCATTGGCCCATTCCTTCACGTTGAGCTCGGCGTGGTCACGAAAGCCCGGAAAGGTCAACAGGGCCGTGTACGTGACGGGCCGGCCGATGCGGCGCTGGAAGTCGTAGATCGCGGCGATGCCCATCTGCTGTCCGGGTGTGACCTCGATGACCCCCTTGCCCTTGTCGGCCAGGACCCGGCACATGGCCTCGAACTCCGAGATCTCGGCGTGGCGGCTGGGGACGGGCAGACCGTCGACACCCCGGTGAGTAACGGCGAACGTGGTAGCGATGCCGCAGGCCCCGGCGTCCATCGACTCGCCCACGACCCGACAGAGGCTCTCGACCTCCTCGGCCGTGGCCGCCCGCTCGTAGGCGTCGAAGCCCATCACGAACAGCCGCAGCGCAGTGTGGCCCACGTAGGCGCCGAAGTTGAGGACGGTGCCGCGCCGCCGCACCGAGGCCAGGTACTCGGGGAACGTCTCGAAGTCCCAAGGGATGCCGGCGGCGAGCGACGCGACGTTCATGTCCTCGACGTTCTCGAGGGTCCGGGCGATGAGATCGCGGTGCTCGGGTCGGGTCGGGGCGATCGAGAACCCGCAGTTGCCCGCGACGACCGTCGTGACCCCGTGGAAACACGACGGGGTCAACGCCGGATCCCAGAAGACCTGGGCGTCGTAGTGGGTGTGGATGTCGATGAATCCCGGGGCGACGACTTGACCTGACGCGTCGAGCACCCGCGTCCCCGTGAGGTTCTCGCCGATGCCGGTGATCCGCTCACCGGTGATGGCCACGTCGGCCCGGTACCCCGGCGCCCCGGTGCCGTCGACGACCGTTCCGCCCTTGATCACGATGTCAGCGCTCATCCGAGCGACCTCCTCCAGAGCCGACGGGCTCGTCCGCTCACCGGGCGACCCGTCGCATCAGGCCATCATGGCACCCACCCGGGCGCCCGTGCGTGCCCGCAGGAACGGCGTGTCCGAGCCTCGTTGCGCTCGCCATGCTCCGACGTGCCACGATGGACGGCCGCCGTTTCCCCAGGAGCCATCGACCCGTGGTCAACCATCCCGAGCTCGAGGCCGAGCAGCAGCGCCTCGATCAGGCCTATGCCTACCTCGAAGACGCCCGACGCGCGGCCGTGGCCATGGTCGAACAGCACCAGGGCGTGGGCTCGCACATGCAGTCGATGTACGAACGCGATGTCGCGGTGGCCCATGCCCACCAACGGCTCGCTCAGCTCACCTTCGGCGACGCCCAACTCTGCTTCGGCCGTCTCGACCACCGCGACGGTCGCCTCCACTACGTGGGACGGGTCGCGGTCACCTCGCCCGATCAGGAGCCGTTCATCCTCGACTGGCGGGCCCCCGCCTCGGCGCCGTTCTACCGGGCCACCGCGGTCGATTCCATGGGCGTGGCCCGCCGCCGGCACTTCCACGCCCGGAGTCGCACGCTCATCGGCATCGACGACGAGGTCTTCGACTTCGACGCATCCGACGCCGCCGGCCTGCACCTCGTGGGCGAGGGGGCGCTGCTGGCCTCCCTGGCCCGATCACGCACCGGCCGGATGGGCGACATCGTCGGCACGATCCAGGCCGAGCAGGACGAGGCGATCCGGGCCCCGCTGCCGGGTGTGCTGGTCGTCCAGGGTGGCCCCGGAACGGGCAAGACGGCAGTGGCCCTGCACCGGGCCGCCTACCTCCTGTACACGCACCGTCAGGCCCTGGCGGGGACGGGCGTCCTGGTGGTCGGGCCCAACCGCATGTTCTTGCGCTACATCTCCAACGTGCTCCCGTCGCTGGGCGAGGACGGGGTGGTCCTGTCGACCCCGACGGGCATGGCCTCGACCGGCCGTCCGATCCGACGGGGGACGACAGCGTTGCGCACCGATGCTCCCCAGGTCACCGCGCTCAAGGGCGATGCTCGCATGGCTCGGGTGCTGGGCCGCGCTCTGGCCGACCGGCAACGCCAGCTCCCGCGGGCGATGGTGTTGCGCTGGCGAGGCCATTCCCTGCGCCTGAGCGTCGACGACTCGGTCCGGATCGTCAATCGGGTCAAGAAGATGAAGGGGTCGCACAACGAACGACGCGCGGCGGTCGCGCAGCGGATCGTCGACACGCTGCTCGACCAGCACCGGGCCGCCGCGGCCCGTGAGGTCCGGCTGGGACTGGCCGGGCGCACCGGCGCCGACGATCCCTTCGACGACGATCCGTTCGTCGACGAGCTCTTCCCCGACGATCCGGCTCCATCGGCGGAGACGGCATCGGCTGGGACGGCATCGGCTGATGCGCCGTCACCGCAGCGACCGGGCGCGGCCGCCAGCCCGGCCCGGGGCGCGGGACCGGTCGACAACGTCGTGTCGATCGCGGCCGCCCGTCGATCGCACGAGCCCATCCCCGGCTCGTACCGGGAGGCCCTCACCGCCATGGCGGGCGGCGAGGTCCCGGGCTGGTACCGCGATGAGTTCGCCCACGAGGTGCTGCGAACACCCGAGGTGCGCGAGAGCCTCTTCCGCATGTGGCCCGACCTGGAGCCCGCCGAGCTCCTGTATGCGCTCTTCACCTTGCCAGCCCTCTTGCGGCGAGCGGCCGACGGCGTTCTGAGCGAGGCCGAGCAGGAGATGCTGCGGCGGGCCCGCCGGAGCGACGAGACCTGGGCCGATGCCCTTTGGAGCGAGGCCGACACCGTGCTGCTCGACGAGCTGACCGGCCCGATCGGCCCCCGGTCGTCGGCCCGGCTGTTCAAGGCCCCGAAGCCCCGGCGCTCCCACGACGACGAGATCATGTCGGTCAACCCCGACGAGACCCGGGAGTTCGGCCACGTCATCGTCGACGAGGCCCAGGACCTCACGCCGATGCAATGGCGCATGCTCGCCCGTCGATGCCCGTCGGGGTCGTTCACGCTCGTGGGCGACTTCGGGCAGGCGTCGAGACCCGGAGCGTGCCGCTCGTGGGACCAGGTGGCGTCATTTCTGCCCCAACGTCGCCAGGGTCGCACCGTCTTGCTCTCGGTCAATTACCGGACGCCCGCGGAGATCGTCGACTTCGCCAACCGGGTACTGGCCGTGGCCGCCCCCAACGTCGCCCCCACGGTGGCCGTGCGCTCCACGGGTGAGTACCCCCGGATCGTGGCCACGACCGACGCCGTCGCAGCCACCTCGAGCATCGTCCGCCGGCTCCTGGCCGATCCCGGCGGCGACGAGGGCAACCCGATGGGCACCGTCGCCGTGGTGGCTCCGGCCGAGCTGCGCGACGCCATCACCGAAGGTCTCGCCGACGTCGGCGCGGTCGGGGCCTCGGCCGATGCGCTCGACGCCCCCGTGGCCGTGCTCTCGCCCGACGAGGTCAAGGGCCTCGAGTTCGACGCCGTCGTGCTGGTCGAGCCGGCGGCAATGGTGCGAGAGGTCGACGCTGGCAACCCGTCCGACGGCCTGGCCGGGCTCCGAGCGCTGTTCGTCACGCTCACCAGGGCCACCCGCACCCTGGCCCTGGTGCACGAGACGCCCCTCCCCCACCCCCTCGACTGAGCCTCTGTCCCGGCATGTCAACGGCGTTGCTTCGGAGTTTCTCCGTGCGATGGCGCCCGCCACAGACGAGAGCGCGATCGGTCGGGGCTCGATAGTGTCCGGGCATGCCCGAGTACGGACTCTTCCTGCCCCAGATGCGGATGTCGCCGTCGGTCCTGGCCGAGCGGACCATCGCCGCGGAACGGGCCGGGTTCGACGCGGTCTGGCTCATGGACCACCTGCAGCCGCCCATGCTGTCGAGCGGCGACTGTCTGGAGGGGTTCACGATCGCCGCCGCGTTGGCCGTGCAGACCTCCGGTATCACCATCGGCCATGCCGTCGCCTGCAACCAGTTCCGCCATCCGGCGCTGCTCGCCAAGATGGCCGTCACCATCGACCACCTGAGCGGCGGTCGGTTCGTTCTCGGTATCGGCTGGGGATCGTTCCCGGCCGAGCTCGCGACCTTCGGCATCCACGACGAGCCACCGGCGGTGCGCAGTCGTCGTCTCCATGAGACACTCGAGATCCTCGAGGCGCTGTTCACCGGGGAGCCCGTCGACTTCGACGGCGAGTTCACCCAGCTCCGCCAGGCGCAGCAACGACCGGTGCCCGTCAACGGCCGCATCCCGGTGATGATCGGCGGGATCGGCCCAAAGCTCACGATACCCATCGTCGAGCGTTTCGCCGACTGGTGGAACGTGCCGGTGTACGGCGTCGCCCAGCTCCACGAGCTGAGGACCCGGGCTGGTCGGGCCCGGATCTCGATGCAGCGGGTGATCGGGCTCGCGACGGGCGACGCCGATCGCGACGAGGTGGTCGGTCTCGCCGAGCGTCGCTTCGGGAGCTGGGGCGGGCTCATCGCGGGCACGGCCCCCGAGATCGCCGACCAGCTCGCCAGCGACATCCGGGCCGGCGTCGAGGCGTTCGTGATCCAGTTCAGCGACTTCGGCTCGGTGGAGACCATCGAGCGCTTCGCCTCAGAGGTGATCCCCGCCGTCGGCGCCCGTCTGGGCACCTGACCCGGCATCGAGAGCGCCTCTGATGGCGGTGGCGAGCTGCTGCACGCCGAAGGGCTTGCCTACGAAACGCCGGCCGCTCGACCAGCCGGCGCGGATCCCGAGCCATCCGGCCGTCGGATCGGCATCGTCCCCGAACCCCGACATCAACACCACCGGCATCTCTGGGCGTTCCATCTCGAGGAGATCGGCGAGTCGCTGGCCACTCGGACCGGGCAGCATCACGTCGGCCAGGACCACGTCGACCCGTGATCCAGGGTGGCTCAGGATGCTCAGGGCCTCGACGGCGTTGGACGCTTGGAGGACCTCGTACCCGTGGTGCTGCAAGGCCAGCATCGCCAGCGTCCGCACCTCGTCGTCGTCCTCGACAACCAGCACGGCTTCGTGCCCGAGGCCAGCGCGCGGCGCGGCGGTGCCCGAGGGGTGTCGAGGCAGGGATGCGGCCTCGTCGACGAGCGGCAGGTAGACCCGCATCGTCGTGCCCCGCCGCGGCTCGCTGGTGACCCTGATCTGCCCGCCATTCTGGTGGACGATGCCGTACACGGTCGACAGACCGAGGCCGGTGCCCCGCCCTCGGGTCTTGGTCGTGAAGAAGGGCTCGAAGATTCGCGCCACGAGGGCCGGATGCATGCCGATGCCCGTGTCGGTCGCGTCGATGACCGAATAGCGACCCGGCTCGAAACCGACGTGCTCACGCCGCGAGCGCCCGGACGCGGCCACCCTGGCGGGATGGATCAATTCCCGACCGGGAACGCGGCGAGCTCGTCGGTGCTGTAGCCGAGGAGGGCGCAGAGCACCGGATTGGCGTGGCGGAGCTGACCCGAGGCCCTCCTCACGAGCGCGATGCCGATGGGCACCTCGTGCAGCATGTGCCCGAGACGCTCGATGAACGGGTCGCCCGTCACGACACGCCCTCCAAATTCGTGCAGAAACGCTCATGGGGGGGTGAGCGTTTCTGCACAAAATTCAGATGGGGAGCGGTGGTGTTGGTCACCTGGCGCAGGACAGGAGAAGGCAGCTGGCCGTGGGGCCGCCGCCGGCCGCGGCGACGGCGAGCTCGGGACGGGTGCCCGCGGCCGTGAGCACCTGGCGACCGGCGCCTTCGCCCCAGAGCTGCACGCACGCCTCGTGGAGGAAGCCATAGCCGTGCAGACGACCCGACGAGAGCTGGCCGCCGTTGGTGTTGAGCGGGAGCTCGCCGTCGAGCGCGATGCGGTGCCCGCCCTCGATGAACGGGCCGCTCTCGCCTCGGCCGCAGAACCCCAGCGCCTCCAGCCAGGCCATGGCGATGAAGCTGAACCCGTCGTACAGCTCGGCGACCTCGACATCGGACGGGGCCAGGTGCGTGCGCTCCCAGAGGCTCAAGCCCGCGTCGCGCACCGACATGGTCGTGAGATCGTCCCACTGGTCCCACGACGGCCGTCCGCGAATGGCCGTCCCCGCCGACTCCACGATGATCGGCGGCTTGCGCAGCGACCGCGCCACGTCGGTGCGCGAGACGATCACCGCCGTGGCCCCGTCGCAGGGCACGTCGCAGTCGAAGAGGCAGAAGGGCTCCGAGATCATGCGGGCGCTCAGGTAGTCGTCGAGCGTGAGTGGCGTGCCGTAGATGGCCTTGGGGTTCGCCGCGGCGTTCAGCCGAGCGTTCAGCGCGATCTGCGCCATCTGCTCCCTCGTCGTGCCGAACTCGTGGAAGTGCCGCTGGGCGAACATGGCGATCCACGGAGCGGCCGACGGGGCTCCGTACGGCAGCACCCACTGCTGGAAGCCCCCGGCCCGATACCCGCCGTCACCGCCGCCGGTCATCACGGCCGAGCGACCCTGGGCGCCCTGGGCCGAGCCCTCGAAGACCGTCCGAAAGCACAGAACGTGCGACGCCAGGCCGGTGGCCACGGCCATCATCCCGTTGATCGTGGAGCCGGTCTGGCCGGGCGACTCGATCCCGCCGTAGTACCAGTTGAGCTTCAGGCGGAGCGCGTCGTGCACGTCGGTGACACCGGCGCCGCTGAACCCGGGCGGGTTGTCCATGGCCCCCGGGTAGGTGGCGATGCCGTCGATGTCGGCCGGGGTCAGCCCGGCGTCGGCGATGGCGGCCAGGCAGGCGTCGAGCGTGAGCTCCAGTGGATCGCGTCCGAGGCGCCGACCCACGTCGGATTGGCCGATGCCCGTGATCGCGACCCGGCCCTGGAACGGTCCGGCCATCAGATCACCTCGGGCTCGAAGAAGGGGATCCACACGTCGTCGTAGGCCCGGAACACGACCTGCACCCGCATCCCGATGTGAACGTCGGCCAGGGGGCAGTTGACGATGTTCGTGGTGATGCGCACGTCGGGCTGCTCGTCGAGCTCGACGATCGCCAGCACGAAGGGCACCTCCAGCCCCGGATACCAGGGCTGGTGGTTGATGGTGAAGGTGGCGACGGTCGCCCGTCCGGAGACCGCCTCGGGTGCCAGATCACGGCCCAGGCACTGCGGGCACACGGGCGTCGGCGGATGGAGGCGGTACCCGCAGCTGCGACAGCGCCGGAGCACGAGCGTGCCGTGGCGCCCACCATGCCAGTAGTGCTCGTTGGTAGCCGTGACCTTGGGCAGAATGCGCACGTCCGCGGGCACCGGCACCTGGCTCATGGCGCTCCGGTCGTCTCGGCATCGGCCCCGGCCTCAGCGACTGCGTCGGCTTCGTCGTCGCCGGGATCGTCGAGGGGTGCGGCGTCGAAACCCTTGCGGGCCGGCACGATGGCGTCGACAACGGTTTGCAGCCCGAGCGCCGGCATGGTGAGGACGATGGCGCCGAGCACCTCGTCCCACTCGGCCCCGAACTCGCGCGCCAGCATGGCGTGACGCTCGATCCCGGCTGGGCCCCGGGTGGCCACCGAGCACACCAGCCGGATGAGCTCACGGGTCTTGGGGTCGATCACCGGGAGGTCGTCGATACGCGCCAGCAACGCCGACAGATCATCGGAGAGGCGCGGAAACACGTCGTGGAGATGGGCTTCCCACCGGAAGCTCCAGTCGCTCATGAGCCCCCCGCTCGACGTGCCGACCGACGACTCACCCTCGACCGCCTCAGCTCGTCACCGGCCGGAACACGGGAATCGTGAGATCGTCAGCGTGTTCCCTGAAGGCCACCTCGACGGCGAGGCCGCAGCGCACATCGTCGAAGGAGCAGTCGATCACGTTGGTCATGATGCGCGGCCCCTCCTCGAGCTCCACGATCGCCGCAATGTAGGGAACCCGCTCGGCCCACGGCGGGAGGTCGTTCACGTGGACGATGGAGTAGGTGTACACGGTGCCCCGTCCCGATGCCGCGAACCACTCCACGTCCTCGCTCCAACAGCTGGGGCAGAACGGACGGGGGTAGTGGAAGACCTTGGTGCACGCCAGGCAGCGCTTGATCTGGAGCGTCCCCTGGCTGCAGCCGTCCCAGAACGGTCGGGTCTCGTCGTCGATCGTGGGAAGGTCGAAGCGGAGTCCAAAAGACATGGCTGACTCGCAGTCTGACGGGCGGTGGGCGAGGCGGGAACGACGGGTGCGCCGGCAGCGAACGGGGCACCGTATCTCGGCGCTGATCGCCAGCGACGAACGCCCGGACCCGCGCCAGCGCCGGGATACGCGAACGATCACGGCGCCAGCGCAGCGACGGCTCGCCCCTCGACCTTGACCTCGCCCGCCTCGTTGCTCAGCCGGCACTCGAGGTCGATGACCTGGGCACCGTCGACGGCTCGTGTGGCGACGACCGTGACCGAGCTCGTGAGCACCTCGCCGGGCCAGGTCTGGCGCGTGAAGCGGACCTGGTAGCTCGTGAGATTGCCGACACCGACGTAGTCGGTGATCGCTCGGGCGAGCAGCGCCGCCGAGAACATCCCGTGGCCGAACACGCCGGGCAGGCCCGCAGCGCGAGCCGCGACATCGTCGGAGTGCATGGGGTTGAAGTCGCCCGAGGCGCCGGCATACATGACGAGGTCGGTGCGCGTGAGCGTGTGCCTGACCGGAGGACCGCTGTCTCCCACGTGCACGTCCATACCACCCACCTTCCGCCCAGCACCCGGCGCCTGTCGTTCGGCGATGCTCTCTGCTCGCTCCCCGAGGTGTCAACTCTGGCGTACCGTCGGGGCATGGCTTCCTGGCAGCTCCGCGAGACCGCACCGGCCCTGCGTGACCACTATCTCGACCGGGGCTGGTGGACCGACGACCGCCTCGGCGGCGTGATCGCCCGACGCCTCGACGATCTCGGATCATCGGTCGACGTGCGGATCTGGTCGCGGACGCGCCCGTGGCACAGCCCGCTCGACGTCGTCGCTTCGGGAGCGAGGCGCCTGGCGGCGGCGCTGGCGGCTCGCGACATCGGTCCGGGCGACGTCGTCAGCTTCCAGATCGCCAACTGGGTCGAGGCGGCGATCGCCTTCTGGGGCACGGCGATGACCGGCGCCACGATCGTGCCGATCGTGCACTTCTACGGCCCCCGCGAGGTGGGTTACGTGCTGCGCCAGTCCGGGGTGAGGGCCCACTTCACCCTGTCGCGCTTCGGACACGTCGACCACCTCGCCATGATCGACGGGCTGTGGCGCGATCTCCCCGCCCTCGAGCTCGTGGCCGTCGTCCGGGCACCCGACGCCGACGGCACTCCCGACACCCGTCCGTTGCCCGCGGGGGCCGTTGAGCTCGCCAGCCTGCTCGAGGACGATCACGGGAGCGGACCTCCCATCGCCCGCACGCACACGATCACCGCCGACTCCCCTGCACTGATCGCCTACACCTCGGGAACCACCGCCAACCCCAAGGGAGTCATCCACACCCATCGCTCGTTGCTCGCCGAACTCCGCCAGCTCACGGCCATGAACGGCACGGGCGGTCGTCCGCAGCTCACGGGGGCGCCGGTGAGCCACTTCATGGGGATGCTCGGCGGCCTGTTGTTGTGCCTGCTCAAGGGGGACGGGGTGTTCCTCATCGACCAGTGGGACCCGCCCACGATCCTCGACGCCATGGTGGAGGCCGACCTGGGTGCCGGAAGCGGATCCACCTACCTGCTCACGTCGCTCCTCGACTGTCAGGGCTTCGGAGCCGGCCACGTCGAGCAGATGCGCTTCGTCGGCCTGGGCGGCTCGCCCATCCCCCGGGCGGTGGCCGAGCGGGCCACGGCCCTGGGCATCTCGATCGTGCGCTCGTACGGCTCGACCGAGCTGCCATCGACGACGGGCGCATCGCACGACGAGCCCGTCGACAAGCGCCTCTCCACCGACGGCCATGCCATGCCCGGCGTCGAGATCCGCATCATCGGCGACGACGGCCGCGACGTTGCCCCGGGTACCCCGGGCGAGATCCTGGCCCGCGGTCCCGAGCTGTTCGCCGGCTACACCGACCCCGCGCTCACCGCGGCTGCGTTCCCTTGGGGCGACGGGTGGTACAGCACCGGCGACGTGGCCGTGGTCGACGACGAGGGTTGGCTCACCATCACCGATCGGGTGCGCGACATCGTGATCCGGGGTGGCCTCAACCTGAGCCCGGCCGAGATCGAGAACGTCCTCCAGCGCATGCCCGGCGTGGCCGAGGTGGCGGTGGTGGCCGCACCCGACGAGCGCTATGGCGAGCACGCCTGCGCGTTCGTGCGGCCGATCCCCGGCGCGGGTGCGCCCGATCTCCCTGGTGTCAGGGCGTTCTTCGACGCGGCCGGGGTTCCTCGACAGAAGTGGCCCGAGGAGGTACGCGAGGTCGACGAGTTCCCCCGCACCCCCTCGGGCAAGATCAAGAAGTTCGAGCTCCGCAACGGGCTGCGCGGCGCGTCCCCGAAGGCCTGACCGCCGCTGCGAGCCACCCGCCTGCCGTGACGTCAGTCGGTGCCCGTGCCCGGTTGGGTGGTGACCGCCAACGACTCGGGTGTCGGCGCAACGGTCGTGGTGGCCGCGGCCGTGGTGGCGGTGGTGGACGCGGGGATCGTGGGTGTGGTGGGGGGCGGGACGACCAGTTCCTGGCCCACGAAGATCTTGTCGGGGTCGGTGATGCCGTTGGCGTCCATGAACGCCTGGGTCGAGGTCTGGAAGCGCTGGGCGATCTGCGACAGGGTGTCGCCCGACGCCACCGTGTACGTGCCCTCGGGACCCGCGGTCGGCGTAGGGGTGGTGGTGGAGTCGACCGTGAGCGACGAGACCGTGACCGAGGCCGTCACCGGGACCGGCGACAACGTGGTGGCCGTCTCGAGCGGGGGCGGCGAGAACACCGTGGTGGTGGTGGAGCTGGATGCGTCGTCGTCGTCACCGCCGCAGGATGCGAGCACGACCGCGGCGGTCAGCCCGACGGCGATCCGGAGGGCCAGGTGTGCGCTGGTACGCGTCGATGACCGATTGACTGAATGCCGCATGGGGACGCTCCTCGACGGGCGCAGCGCGCTTCGCGGTACGCGTTCGACTGTGTGTGACCCCGGCTCCATGGCTGTGCTGCTGTGGTGCTCGACGCTTGTGATGTTCAATGCTCTGTTCCGCCCCGCCGCAGCGTAGCGAAGCGTGACACCGAACTGGTGGCAGCCCGTCGCGGCGTCCGCGCTCAGCCCAGGGCCCGTCCGTCGCGGGTGACGGTGATGGCCTGCGTCGGGCAGCCCTGCGCCGCGAGGACGACCTTGTCGACCGGGTCTCCCGCGAGGTCGACAACGAACGCGATGCCGTCGTCGCCGAGGTCGAACGTGGCCGACGCCCAGAACGAGCAATTGCCCGAGCCCATGCAGCGCATGGGATCGATGGTTATCTCGATGTCCACGATGGCCCGTCTTTCTTGTGCAAGGGCGGGAGCGGAAGTCTCGACAACGGCGTGGGCCGACACGGCCAGCCCAAGGTCAGAACAGCACCGGCAACGCCGTCGGGGAGCGGAACCGGTCGCCGTGGATGTGGGGGTCGCCACCCGCACCCGCGTCGAGTCGGAGGTCGGGGAACCGGTCGAGCAGATGGGTCACGACCAGGCGAAGCTCGAGCCGGGCCAGGTGCATGCCCAGGCACATGTGGGGGCCGAAGCCGAACACCGCGGCCTGGCGCTGGGGGCGGTGGATGTCGAAGTCGTCGGGCCGGTCCCAGTGCTGCGGATCATGATTGGCCGCCCCGAGATGTGCGATCACGTCGGCCCCGGCCTCGATGTGCACCCCCCCGAGCTCGGTTTCGCGCACCGCTCGCCGCATGGTGATCGTGAGCGGATTCTCCCAGCGCAACCCTTCTTCCACGGCCTGCGGTAGGAGCCCCCGGTCGGTCCGGACCGCGTCGAGCTGGTCGGGCTGGCCGAGGAGCCCGAACAGCAGGTTGCCCGAGGCCCGGTAGGTGGTCTCGGCCCCGGCGGGGAGCAGGAGGCACAGGAAGGAGTTGATCTCCTCATCGCTCAAGCGCTCGGGTCGGCCGTCGGCGTCGGGCAGCTCGACGGTGACGAGGTCGCTGATCACGTCGTCGCACGGCTCGGCCCGACGGGCGTCGATGAGCGGCTTCAGGTACTCGCGCAGGTCCTGCGCTGCGGCGAAACCGGCGGCGGGATCGGCCACCAGGTTGATGATCGCCATGGCCCAGCGATGAAAGAGCGTGTAGTCGCTGCGGGGGATGCCGAGGATCTCGGCGATCACCTGCACCGGGAACTGGAACGTGAGCTCGCGCACCAGCTCGGCGCGCCCGCGAGCAGCGAAGCGGTCGATGAGCTCGTCGATCACCGTGCTCATGAGCGTGGTCTCCCAGCGGGCCATGGCCTTGGCCCGGAAGGCCGGCGCCACCAGGGCCCGCTGGCGACGGTG
Source organism: Actinomycetes bacterium (assembly GCA_031362415.1). Classification (GTDB taxonomy): domain Bacteria; phylum Actinomycetota; class Acidimicrobiia; order IMCC26256; family VFJJ01; genus VFJJ01. Next base: position 14,149 of record JANLSK010000118.1, read on the forward strand.
CTCGGGCTCGTCGAGGCCCACGAGCAGCGTGTCGCCCATCACCAGACCCATCGTCTCGCGAATGGCCGCGCTCACGAACGTCTCGTTGTCGCGCATCACCTGCGACACGAGGTCGAACGGGTACACGGTGTACTGCACGATGGGATCGCCCTTCCAGCTCGTGGTCTCGATCCGCTCCACGGGATGGTGCTGGCGCTTGTCCCAGAGCGCAGGGTAGGGGTCGCGCACGTCGCCGGCCACGCCTGAGAACTGGGACATGGGGTCGAGGTTGAGGTAGGAGTCGAGGTCGTCGGCGGTGGCGGTGACACCCGCAGCAGACGTGTCGTCGTTCGTCATGGGGTCGAGGTTACGGGAACCAGCGCCGGGGTGCGCGCGGTCAGGGCCCTGGCGCGGGGCAGGTAGCGTGGAGGCATGGTCGGATCCCCCCACGTTCATGCGTCAGCCCGTCACCGTCGGGGCTGCAGCCGCCGCCTCGTCCTGCTCGCCGGCGCGCTGGTCGCCGTGCTGGGGCTCGCCGCCTGCGCCGACGATGACGACAGTGGCGCCCCCACGGGAGGCGCCGGCCCGGCCGGGGTCACGGCGGCCGGCGGATCGACCGACCAGGCCGGCCAGTCGAGCCCCGACGGTTCGGCGGCCGGGGCCACGGCGGCCGACGGCGCCGTCGATGGTGCGGCGACCGGGGCCACCGCAGCCGACGGCACGCCGGTCGGATCGCCGTCCGACACCGCCTCGACCGGCGATCCCAACGGGCAGGCGCCGGCGCCGACGCGCGACCTCAGCGGGCACGACCTGTGCCCGGCTGTCGACAAGGCCGCGATCTCCCAGGAGATCGGCGTCCCCATCGGGTTGGCCGAGTCGAACCCGTCCTACGCCGACCCGAACTGCGTGTACTACCGCGAGAACGCCGGGCAGGCCGTGAGCGTCACCCGGGCGCCAGGCGACTACTTCGACGAGCAGACCCAGGCCACCGAAGCCGTCGACGGGGTCGGCGACGAGGCCTCATGGTCGGCCCCGCAGTCGACGCTGTTCGTGAAGGACGGCGACGCCACCTGGATCGTCAGCGTGTTCCAGGTTGCCGACGACAAGACGGCGCAGATCCGCACGGTGGCCGAGGCCGTCGGCACGCTCTTCGTGGCCGCCTGAACGCCCTCACACCACTCGGGAACGGGCCGCGACCGACGGGAGGGCCAGCAGTAGGCGTTGCTGGTCGTCGAGGAGCGCCGACAGCTCGGGCGACGGCTCCTCGGGTACGCCCCAGGTGGAGTTGCCGGGGCTGTACTTGAAGAGCACGTGACGGCGCTGGTGCGGCGCCAGCCAGGTGGAGGTGCCGTGGGTGAGCGCCTCGGTGAACACGATCACGTCACCGGCCCGGTGGGGCACCTGCCTCACGACGGCGAGATGCTCGGGCGCGTGGTCGATGCCGCTCGGCACGCCGTAGTTCGCCTTGTGACTGCCGGGGATGCAGCAGAAACCACCCTCATCGGGGCCCACGTCGACCAGCGAGTACATGGCCACCGACAATCCGTGATGCATGCGCCCGTTGCTGAACGTCGCGTACTGCGCCGGGTCGAACGGGGTGCCGCCGCCGTGCAGGCCCAGGCCGTCGGTACCAGGAGCCATCACGATCCCGTAGCAGTGGTCGAGCCGGAGCCGGTCGCCGACCATCTCGGCCATCACCGACAGCACCCTTGGATGGCTCAGGAGGTCGCGAAAGGCCTTGTCCCACATGAGCATTCCGGTGAAGCGCTGGCTCTGGATGGTCGACGTGGGCGACGGGAGGGCCCGGTCGTCGATCGCCTCGTTCAGGTACGCGACCTGCCTGGCGTCGAGCACCCCTCGGAGCACCACGTACCCATTGAGGTCGAGCACGTAGCGTTCCTGCGCCGTGAGCCCCGTCGGCGGTCCGGTGGGCGGCTCCCATCCCGGACGGGAATCGTCGGCGTGGGTTCCACCGCCTCGGCTCCAGCGCATGGCTATGCGGCCTGCCCGACGAGGCTCATCGTGTCGTCGTCGATGCCCGTCGGTACCTCGATCGTGGTGTCGCCCTTGACGTACACGTCGAAGAAGGTGCGAATGGTGGTCGCGAACGCCTCGAAGTCGGGATCGTCGGCGTCGAAGAAGCTCCCGTGGTTCTGGCCCTCAAGGGTGAGCAGGTACTTCGGCGCCTGTGCACGGGCGTAGATGTCGGTGCTGCCGGCATAGGGGACGACCCGATCGGCGTCGCCGTGGATGAGCAGGAGCGGCGGTCGGCCTTCGTAGACGAACTCACCGCCGCCTTCGACGGGGAGCGCGGCACCCGAGATGGCAACGGCGGCATCGACTCGCGTCTCGGTGAATGCGGTGTTGT
>JANLSK010000172.1:0-8624 GCA_031362415.1 Actinomycetes bacterium
TACCCAGATACGGGTACCCACGCTGACAGTTGGATCATTCCAGGAGCGAGGAGCGGAGGCGGGTGATCGTCGTCGAGTCGACGTCGGCCCGCTCGGCCAGGAAGCGCTCGATGGAGCCGAACTCCGCCCGGAGGCTGGCGAGCGTGTCGCGCATGCACTCGGGTGCGGCGCCGAAGTAGCCCCGAAGGTTGTTGATGTCGACACCCTGGGCTGCCAGGCGGTCGCTCATCTCCTTGATGCGTGGGAGCCGGGCCTGTTCGGTGAGGTGGTAGTCGGCCACGATGGTCTCGTCGGGCACGCCGAGCACCGCCAGCAAGAGCGCAGCGCCGATCCCGGTACGGTCCTTGCCTGCGGCGCAATGGAACACCGCCGGCAGGTCGTCGGGCTCGGCGAGACCCCGCAGCATGGCGCCGTAGTCACCGGCATGGGTGCGCGAGAAGTTGCCGTACATCTCGGTCATCCACGACGGCTCGATGCTGGTGATCTCGCCGGCGAGCACCCTGTCGTGGAAGCCGTTGTTGGTGGAGAGCTGCCCGCCGACCGGCAGGTGCACGCGCCGGGGCGAATCGGGACGCCGGTACAGGGCGACGGGCTGGTCGACCTCGCCCTCGCGCTGGAGGTCGTAGATGACCCGCACGCCGAGCTCCACGACGATCGTGGCGTGATCGCCGGGCGTGAGCCCATCGAGGCCGTCGGCCCGAAACACCGTGCGCCACTTGGTCGCTCGACCGTCGACGGTTGCGTAGCCGCCCAGGTCGCGGAAGTTCCACGACCCCTCGAGGACGACGCGCCGGGCGGCGATCTCCGGGTGCATCTCGGGCTGTGTCTCAGGCTGTGTCTCGGTGCTCACGTGCGTGTCCTTCCCGGCTGGGCCAGGTGAAGTCGTTCGGAGAGCATGGCCCGCGCCGGTGACCGATCGGCGAACGAGAGGTGTCGACGCCGAGAACCCCGTCGAGCACCTGTCGCTCAAGGGGTGTCTCTTCCCGCTGAGCGACAGGTGCTCGCCTGGGGTCACTCCGACGAGACGGCTTGGAGGATGTCGAGACGGGCGGCTCGGCGGGCCGGGCGGATGGCCGCCAGCGAACCGGCCGCGACGGCACCCACGATCACGATCACCAGGCTGGTGACGGGGATCGAGAAGATGACCCCCTCCTCCTCGAGACCGGCCACGATCGCGTACCCGAACAACACGCCGATCACGATGCCCATCACCGTTCCCAACAGGGCGACGATCCACGACTCGTAGCGCACCATCCACCGCGTCTGGGGACGGGTCGAGCCCACGGCTCGGACCAGACCGATCTCCCGGGTCCGCTCGTGGATCGACAGGCTGAGTGTGTTGCTGATGCTGCCGATGGCGATGATCACCGCCAACCCGAGCATGGCGTAGATGAGGTTGACGAACGAGTCGACCGTGGCGGCCTGCTCGTCGATGAACGTCTCGCGGTCTTGCAGGTCGGCCGACGGGAACGCCCCGACCACTCCTTCGATGGGCGATCGAGACTGCTCGATCGAGACGCCGTCCGCCAGCTTCACGAACACCTGGAGGTCGAACTGGTCGATCCCGGTCGACTCGTGCAGGGCATGCGACACCACGAACTCGGACCCGTAGATGGCGTCGTCCTTGGCATAGATGCCGACCACCCGGAGGTCGCGGCTCGATCCGTCGATGAATCCCAACGTGACGGTGTCGCCGATCGCGGCGTCGAGATCGCGGGCGCGCCCATCTTGGAGCATCACCGTGTCGGCGCTGCTGCCGCCGAGCTCGGAGAAGCCGCCTTCGACGATCTGCAGATCGATGAGCGCCGGCGCTGTGTCGGGGTCGAGTGACGCGTAGCCCTCGGCGTCGCCGCCGACCTCGGCGAAGCCGAACCGGAGCCCGGTTGCGGCCTCGACCTCGGGCAGGGCGTTGAGGTCGGCGGCGATCGTGGGCGAGACCCCGCCGAAGCCGAAGCTCCCGGAGTCAACGACCCAGTCGCCCGTGAACTGCTCGCCGTAGGAGTCGCGGATGGTCTCCTTGATCGAGGCCGCCAAGACGGCGATGGCCGTCACCAGCGTGGCGCCGATCATGAGCGCAGATGCGGTGCGGGACGTGCGCTTGGGGTTGCGGCTGGCGTTCTCGCGGGCCAGGTGCCCGGGGAATCCGATGCCGGCCATGGGCGCGCCGAGCGCGCGAGCGAGGGGACGGGCGATGAGCGGTCCCAGCACGAAGACGCCGATGAACACCAGGCCCACGCCGATTCCGACGATCTTGATCTCGCCGGCGCTGATCCCGCCCACCAAACCGGCCGCGCCCGCAGCGGTGATGAGGAACCCGGCGACGAACCGACCTCGCGACGACGCCGACCGGTCGATGGCCACGTCGCGCATGGCCGCGATCGGTGGCACCCGAGACGCCCGCAGCGACGGGAACACGGCCGAGAACATCGTGACCACGGTGCCGACGAGCAGCGCGACGACGGCCGTCCGGGGCCTGAACACCAGCCCGCTCGACGGGAGGTCGAAGCCCAGCACCGACAGCATCGCCTTGAGCGCCACCGCCAACCCGACGCCCACCCCGATGCCCACGATGGCCGCCACCAGGCCCACCAGGAACGCCTCGACGAGCATGGCGGCGAGCACCTGACGGCGGCTGGCCCCGATGGCCCGGAGCATGGCCATCTCCTTGGTGCGCTGGGTGACGATCACCTGGAAGGTGTTGTAGATGCTGAACGCCCCCACGAACAGGCCCACGCAGGCGAACACGAGCAGGAACGTCGTGAAGAACCCGAGGCCCTCCTCGATGGCGTCCTGCTGATCGGCGGTGATCTCGGCGCCGGTAAGTGTCTCGACGCCCTCGGGCATCGCGGCCTGGACCCGGGCGGTGATCTCCTCCTCGGAGAGACCGTCCGCGGCGGCAACCATCACGGCGTCGATCTCGCCGGGCTCACCGAGGAACTCCTGAGCGGTCGCCAGGTCGAACAGCGCAGCCGACGCTCCGCCGGGCGAGTCGGCCGTCCCGAAGCGGACGATGCCGACGAGGGTGAACTCGCGCGACCCGGCCTGAGCCTCCACCCGCACGCGGTCGCCGACGTCGAGATCGCCGCGGTCGGCGCTGTTGCGGTCGATGGCCACCTCGTCGGGACCGACGGGGGCACTGCTGCCGTCGGTGAGCTCCCACGGGGTGAGCAGCCCATCGCGGTAGCTCATGCCGAACAGCGGCGCCTGGTTGGGATCGCCGATGAGCTCGCCGTCGCTGCCGATGATGCGGGCCGGACCCTGCACGAAGCCCTCGGCTTCGGCCACGCCCTCGACAGCGCGAGCCGTCTCGATGAGCGTGTCGGGAATACGCCCGCGTTGTTCCTCGCCGAAGTCGGCGTCGATCGACGTGGCCGACTGCACGTAGGCGTCGGTGTTCTGGAACACGTCGGAGAAGAGATCGTCAAACGTTCGTTTGATGGTGTCGGTGAGCACGAACGTGCCGGCGAGGAAGGCCACCCCCAGCGTGACGGCCAACGCCGTGGAGAGGAGTCGGAACTTCCGGGCCAGGGTGGTCTTGAGTGCAATCTTGAACATGGTTGCTCCGTGACTGGGTTGCTCTGTGACTGGGTTACTCCGTGGCGATGGCGTTGAGGATGTCGAGACGAGCAGCGCGGCGGGCGGGGAGCGCGGCGGCGATGAGACCGAGGACGAAGGCGACGACCACGACCCACACGAGAGACAGCGGGACCACGATGTCGAGAGCGAAGCCCAGGCTGTCGAAGATACCGGCCATCACGAAGCCGAGGAAGATGCCGAGCGCCAAGCCCAGGAGGCCACCGAAGACAGCGATGATGACCGCCTCCCAGCGCACCATCGAGCGCATCTGACTGCGGGTCATGCCGATGGCCCGGAGCAGTCCCAGCTCGCGGGTGCGCTCGAACACCGACAGCGCCAGCGTGTTGGTGACCCCGATGCTGGCGATGAGGATCGAGAACGCCAGCATGGCGAAGAAGATGAACAGAAACTGCTGGATCTGTTCCTTGCGCTCGGCCTTGAGCTCAGCCTGGTTCTTCACCGTCACGTTCGGGTAGTCGCGCTCGACGATCCGCTCCACCACGTCCCGCATGGCCGCGACGGGCACGCCCGGCGCGGCCTTCATCATGAGCAGGTTGTCGGCCCGGAACTGCGCCTGAGGGAAGTTGGCCTCGAACGTGGCCGTCGACACCACGTAGGTCGACGAGAAGTTCCGGGCCGTGTACACGGCGACGACCGGCAGCTCCCGGGTTCCGGTGGCTGCAAAGGTGAGCGCGAGACGGTCGCCCGCCGCGAGACCTCGCTTGTCGGCCTCACGTTGCGACACGAGGAGCCCACCAGCCTCGAACGCGACCGCGTCGAAGTCGGCGATCCCCATGCGGTACAAGGTGTCGATGGCGGTGGCGTCGATCCCGTCGATCCCCACGTCGTCGCCCTCGGCAGTGCCGAACCGGGCCTGGCCGAACCGGAAACGGCCAATCTCGCCCACCTCGGGCAGCGCGGCCAGCGTGTCATGCAGGGCCGGGCTGAACGGCACGAACTGCTCGTTCGAGATCGCGACGTCGGAGCCGAAGCTCTCGTCGACAACCCGCGCCACGGTGGTGGTGACCGACGCCGCCAGCACCAGCACCAAGGTGACGAGCGTGAGCCCGATCATGAGTGCCGACGCCGTCGACGACGTCCGTCGCGGTGTGCGCATGGAGTTCTCGCGAGCCAGCCGCCCAGGAACGCCACGGAAGCGAGCGATCCCGGCGCCGATCAGGCGAGCCGCTGGTCGAGCGACGAGCGTGGCCACCAAGGAGACGCCGATGAACAGGGCGCCGGCCCCGCCGCCCGCGCCGACGATCTCGTTCGACGGCCCGTGGTCGGTCATCACCCCGATCAGCAGCACCAGACCGACCACGGCGAGGCCAGCGCCGACGGCCGTCCGCCTGGTACCGCCACCGGTCGTGGGAGGTTGCGCATCGCGGATCGCGGCGATCGGCGCCACCCGCGCGGCCCTCAGCGCCGGCGCAACGGCGGCGATGACGGTGGTGACGATGCCCGAGAGGAGGGCCACGATCACCGTGCGGGGTAAGAGCTTCAGAGCTCCAGGGGGCGCTTCGAGCCCACCCGAGGCCAGCACCGCCTTGATGAGCGCGGCGATGCCCAAGCCCAGGCCCAGCCCCGCGAGAGAGGCGACCACACCCACGACCAACGCCTCGATGAGCACCGACGAGACCACCTGCCGCCCGCTCGCCCCCAACGCCCGCAACAGCGCCAGCTCGCGAGTGCGTTGCGTCACGATGATCGAGAACGTGTTGACGATGTTGTAGGTCGACACGAACAGCGCGACGTAACCGAACATGAGCAGGAACCTGTTGATGGCGTCGACGATCTGGTTGAGGTCGTCGGCCTGGTCCTCGGCGTTCTGCTCGCCGGTGACGGCCTCGAACGACTCGGGCTCGATGGCGTCGAGAGCCTGCTGGACGGCGGCCTGGACGGCCAGCATGTTGGCGGCGTCGTCGACCCGGATCTCGACGGCGTCGAAGCGCCCCTCCCGGTCGAAGATGCGCTGAGCGACGGGCGTGTCGAACGCGGCAACGGTTGCTCCGCCGAGGTTGTCGACCTCGCCGAAGCCCAGAAGCCCGGTGATGGTGTAGACGGTCGGGCCCTCGGGAGTGACGATCTTGACGAGGTCGCCGACCACGAAGTCGTGCGAGTCGGCCGTCGCCGCGTCGATGGCCACCTCGGTGTCACCGACGGGCGCCCGTCCGACCTTGTAGAAGAAGGGCGACAGCTCGGGATCGGCGTACGTCGACCATCCGAGTGCGGGTGCCCCGCCGTTCGAGACGGCGTCGCCGGTCTTGTCGAGCACCTGGGCCGGGAAGCCGATCACGATCCCCTCGGCCGAAGCCACGCCGGGAACCTCGGCGAGGACCCCGAGAACCGACGCCGAGAGCGGCTCGCCGCCATTGGCGTCGCCGAATCCGGTCGTGGAGCGCACGTGCAGGTCGACCCCGGCGTTGATCTCGCTGAAGAGATTGCCGAACGTGCCTTTCACGGTGTCGGTGAGCACGAAGGTACCCGCGACGAAGCTCACCCCCACGACCACGCTGATCGCGGTGAGGACGAGCCGCAGCTTGTGGGCGATGAGGCTCCTGATCGTCGCCCGGAGCATGCGTCCTAGGCCCCCAGGCCCTTCAGCTTGTCGAGGATGCGCTCGGGTGTGGGATCGACCATCTCGCCGCTCACCCGACCGTCGGCGAGGAAGATCACCCGATCGGCGTACGACGCCGCGTTGGGATCGTGCGTGACCATCACGATGGTCTGGCCGAACTCGCGCACGGCTCGGCGCATGAACTCGAGGATCTCGGTGCTCGACTTGGAGTCGAGGTTCCCGGTGGGCTCGTCGGCGAAGATGATCGTGGGCCTCGAGGCCATCGTCCGGGCGACAGCCACCCGCTGCTGCTGGCCGCCCGAGAGCTCGGAAGGCTTGTGGCTCAAGCGGTTCCGCAGGCCGACGGTGTCGATGACCGTGTCGAGCCAGGCCTGGTCGGGCTTGGTGCCGGCCAGCGACTTGGGCAGGGTGATGTTCTCGATGGCCGTGAGGGTGGGAACGAGGTTGTACGACTGGAACACGAAGCCCACCCGCTCGCGGCGCAACAGGGTGAGGTCCTTCTCCTTGAGCGTGGTGAGGTCGATGTCGTCGATGAACACGTGGCCGTCGGTGAGCGTGTCGAGACCGGCGAGGCAGTGCATGAGCGTCGACTTGCCCGAGCCCGACGGGCCCATGATGGCCGTGAAACGACCGGCCTCGAAGTCGACGGTGACGCCGTCGAGGGCGTGCACGGCGGTGTCGTCCTTGCCGTAGATCTTGCGGGCGTCGACCGCCCGGGCGGCGATGGTGCGGACGGGTGTGTGGGTCTGGGCCACGGTCTTCCTCCCTCATCGGTCGGGTCACGCTACCGGGCGCGCTCCAGGGTCTGGGGCCCGTGTTGCGGTGGTCACATCGGCGGGGACGGGCGGTGGGACGGGGCGGCGGGCAGAGGCTGCGGTGCGATGGCGGGCGGTGGCGCGCGGGTGACGCGCTGGTGACGCGCTCCGGTGGCCGGGTGGCGGGGGCGGGCGGGCGCTGGACGATTGGTCCGGACGTGCCGAGACCACCCGGATCTCGCTGGCGCCGTTCCAGCTCCGGACCCGGCCCGACCGATGAAGGTGCGGGGAGTGGCTCGGAGCCTTCGTGAAGGGGATCGATGCACATGCGTGCGTCTCGACGGCTCGTCTTGAGCCTTGTGTCAGCGGTATCTGCCGCCGTTCTTGTCGGAACCGGGGCCATGGCCACGGCTGGCGCCACCTCGGAGAGCTCGACCCCGGCGACACCGCCGGCCCCGCTCATCACCGCGACCCTGCCGCTCTTCGGCACGGGGCTCACGGCCACGATCGAGCTGGGCGCCGGAGGCGAGGTCGTCTCGGTTGGGCTCGATCCGGTGGACCCGGCCTCGACCACCGACCCCAACTGGACCATGCGGGAGCGGACCTCGGAGCACGCCGTCCGCTTCGTCAACACCACCGAGAACGCTCGCATCGACGTACGAGCGCACGACGGCCGGGTGTCGGTGCGGGCCCGAACCGAGCCCGGCGAGCTGGCCGGACCCCACTCGTGGGTCCAGGATCTGTTCCTCGTCGGCCCGGTGACGGTGACCTACGACGTGGTCGACAACGCCGGATTCGCGGTTCTCTCGAACGTGCAGGCTGTCGTCCCCGCGACCGCCACCGCGGTCGTGGATGGCCCGTTCAACGAGACCAAGGTGAACGAGGACGGGATCACCGAGTCCCGCTCGAAGACCAAGATCCTGGTGCGCGCCGGTGAGGTCGTCTGGAAGATCAAGATCACGCTGAAGTCCAACGGTGAGCGTGACGCGGTGACTTTCGAGATCAAGCCGGGCGAGCCTGCCACCCCGCCCCCGGGCGACGGTGAACGCCACGACGGCGAGCGCCGCGACGGGGACCGCCCCAACGGCGAGAACAAGCCCGATGACGGCGAGCATGGTGGCGAACAGCCCCGTGAAGCCCGTCCGATCCCGGTCGGCCCCGACACCGCCATGATGGAGCTCTGCACCGGCGCCAAGGTGACGGTCTCCTACACGGTGAACGCCGACGGCTCCATCTCCATCACCGACGCCGCTGGCGGGACCGTGACGGCCGACGCTCCCAAGGGCGGTTCCCGGTTCGAGGGGCCCAAGGTCTACGTGGCGTTCGCCGATGGCACGGGAATGAAGCTCCGGGTCGTCGACGGTGAGGTGAAGATCGATCGCAAGCACCGTTGCGGTGACGCCACGACCACGACCACGACGGGGCCGACGACGGTCGCCACAACCCCGGCGACCGCGGCACCCACCACGGCACCCACCACGGCACCCACCACGGCGCCCACCACGGCGCCCACCACGGCACCCACCACGGCACCCACCACGGCACCCACCACGGCACCCACCACGGTGACGACGGCGCCGCCTTCGTCGAGCAGCTCGACGACAACGACGGTCGCTCCGTCGAGCACGACGATGACCCCGACCACCCTGTAACTCCGCTCGTGGGGCGGGCGCTCCCCCGGGCGGGCCCCCCCCGCACACCCAAACCCCCCGGGG